>PMOK01000018.1 GCA_003162425.1 Bryobacterales bacterium
GGAATCCACCAGGCCGGTTACCAGATTGGTTGCGCCTGGACCGGAGGTGGCGCAGCAGACTCCCACGCGTCCGGTGGAACGCGCGAAGCCTTCCGCGGCGAAGGCGGCATTTTGTTCGTGACGGACCAGAACATGCCGTATGGGGTGATCGTAGAACGCGTCGTACAGCGGCAGCGTTACACCGCCCGGATAGCCGAATATGCAGTCCACGTTTTCGCGAACCAGGCATTCCAGTAAAATCTGGGCGCCGGACATCAGTTTCGCTTCCGGCGCTCCACTTGCCCGATGGGCGCTGGTTGTCGTCGACATTGGGTTCGTTTCCTCCAAAAATGAAAAAGGCCATTGGCTGGGTTTGTATCCCCCGCCAATGGCCTCTTTGAGATTTTTCTCCGAAGCCTTCAGGCGGGGCCGGGTACGGCGACCTGAATAATAATCGGAAGTAGCCTCGGAACCTGACCGATCCGAAGGAGAGCCGACACAGTGCCACCCGGTAGGGTGGACGCGGCGCCAAGCTGACTCTCGGATCTTGTCATTGAGTCTAGAGTACCGTAGCAGTCCGGCAAATGCAAGGGGGTATCAGCATAAATAATGCTAATGTTATTATTGGGTCATGTAGATAGCCACCACTCGTGTAAAGGGCTTGTACCCGCATTCTGCCTATGTTACACTTTCGTAAATTATAGCTTCGACAAGCCAAGTGGCCGACGTTCGAGTTTCGGGTCTCTAGTCGTTTCCAATTACGAAGCTGTGAAAGTTGTATTCGTGCTGTAGAGCACCCCGGGCAGTTTCCCGCGCTCCGTTGCGCACATATACAAGGCATCAACACAAGAAGGAGTTGCTCATGATTCGAAGAGTTCTTCCCGTTGCATTATTGGTGACGTTGCTTGCGTCGGCATCACTCATCGCGCAGACCTTTCGAGGAGGCGTTTCGGGTACCGTAAACGATGCCACAGGCGCAGCCGTGGCGGGTGCAGCCGTCAGGCTTGTGAGTCCGGATACAGGCCTGACGCGTGAAGGCACAACTACTTCAACAGGTGAGTTCGTTTTTCAGGATCTCCCGCTCGGCAAGTATGATATTACGGTCACCCAGTCCGGCTTTGATACTGTTCACGTGTCGGGTGTTGTGGTGGATGCCGGCAAGATTGCAACCTTGGGACTGAAGCTGGAAGTGGCAAAACAAGCGACCACCGTCGAAGTTGCGGCCTCTGTCGTGGCGATTGAGACTAGTTCTTCGGCGGAAACCAGCCTAATCAACACTGCGGAGATCCTGGACCTTCCTTTGAATGGCCGCGATTTCACACAGTTGTTGAAGTTCAACCCCGGCGCCAACGCCAACGGTTCCCTCAACGGATCCAGGTTTAACGGCGTCGATTGGAAGATCGACGGCGCCGACAACAATGACCTTTGGCACAACGTAAACGCCGTCAATCAGGGCGGTGTGTCGGGCATCGGCGGCGTGCTGCTCCCGATCGACTCTATCGACGAATTCTCCCTGCAAAGCAGCAGCAGTGCCGAAGAGAACCGCAACTCGGGTGGCGTGCTGAATGTAGTGGTCAAATCAGGAACCAACAGCTTCCATGGTTCCGCGTATTACTTCAACCGGAACGAGGCTCTGGCCGCGAGTGACTGGTTCACGCCCCCTGGTTCGCCAAAGACGGAACTCCGCAACAACCAGGAAGGTTTCTCCGTCGGTGGCCCCATCGTGAAGAACCACACCTTCTTCTTCATGAACTATGAGCAGCAGAACTATCGGCAAGCTCTCACCGCACCGGGAACCACTCCGTCAGCCGCATGGGTTTCGGAGGCCTCTGCGGTTATGGCGAAAGATGGCGTGGCGGTGAACCCTCTTGCGCTAGCGTTGATCAGCAACCTCTGGCCGGCCAACAGCCTGACCGGACCCGCCGTCGTGCATAACTACGCGGGCGCCGGTATTAACCTTTCCAACAGCTACAACGGCGTGATCAAACTGGATCATCAGTTCAATGAGAGGAACAGCCTAGCCATCCGCTACTTCGGGGGTACCGGCAATCAGACGGAATACGTCGGTTCCGCAATGCCCTATTACTTCCAGGCGGCCCCCAGCCGGATGCATAACTTCTCTTTGGTGTACAACACGGTGATTTCGCCTCGCTTCGTGGCGCAGACGCTGGTAGGCGTGAATTACTTCAAACAGGTGTTCGGTGACGCCAACCATGGCTTTAACATGCCGGCGATCGGATTGAACGACGGCGTAACGAATCCCACGGATTTCGGGTCCCCGAACATCAACATTTCAGGATTCGATTCCACTGGGGAGACGCCGCAGCTGGGACGAATCGACACCACCGGCCACATCGATCAAACCTTCACCTACACCGTGGGCTCCCACCAGTTCCGTTTTGGCGGCGATTATCGCTATTCACGGCTGGACGTGTTTTATGATGCGAATGCACCCGGCGTGTTCTCGTTTAATGGCACGCAAGGGCCGCTTGCAAATCCGAGCGACACCTGGGGCTTTGGCCCCAACATGGGGTCGCTCAACGCACTCGCGGATTTCCTTGCTGGCCGCGTAGCTACCGGCAACGCCAGGATCGCCTACGGTAACCAGCAGCGCATTTACAATCTCAATGGAGGTTCAGTTTTTGCTCAGGACAGTTGGAAGATAACTCCAAAGCTGACTTTGAACTATGGCTTGAACTGGGTGTATCAAGGCCCGATCGATAATCCGAAGAATCTTATTTCCACGTTCATCCCTGCTGACGGCGGCATCACTTATGTCGGCACTCACGGCCTGAATTCTCTGTGGCCGCGAGATCTTCACGATTTCGCTCCCCGCTTCGGGTTCGCTTACCAACCCAAAGCCGGCGGCAAGCTAGTGATCCGTGGCGGCTGGGGCATGTTCTATCAGGTCCCCAATATCTCTTACTTCGGCAACAGTAACTCGGCCAATGGAGCCGCGACGGGAATTAACGTGAACATCGGCGGCCCCGCGCCGGTTCTGTCGCTGGTGAATCAAGCGCCAATCACTCTTGCGTCCGGTGTTCCTATCTTCGCCACCAGTTCGGCCACCGGACCTTTTGGCGCTTTCTCGGTGAGCCAACACTTCGTCACCGCTTACAGCATGAATACCAACCTCAACGTTCAGTATGAACTTGCCAAGGATTCGGTGGTGGAGGTTGGCTATTCGGGTAGCTTGAGCCGCCACTTGCCGGACACCTTGGACATCAATCAGATTCCGATCGGTTCGCCGGAGTTGATCACTTCGCGGCCCTACTATAGCCAATTTCCCAATCTCGCCGCCATCAATGAAGTACAATCCGTCGGTAACGGTCATTTTAACGGTCTGCTCGCGTCTCTGCGGACCACCAGTTTCCACGGCTTTAGCAGCAGGTTGAGCTATACGCTCGGGCATTCCATGGACGATTTGTCCTACGCCCGCGGCATCATTCCTCAGAACAGCTACTGCCTGAAGTGCGATTACGGCAACTCGGATTTCGACATCCGTAATTCGTTTTCCATGTTTCTGACTTATGCCACCCCTCAGCCAGTTAAATACAAGGCGCTTCTAGGCGGCTGGCAGTTCAACACCTTGTTCTCCTTCTTCACCGGCTCGCCCTTCACCGTCTATTCCGGCAACGATTCCAGCGGCACGGGCGAGTTTACTGACCGGGCAAATGTGATAGGGAACCCGTTCTCGGGAGTGCCCGCCTCGGATCGAGCCACCAGCACCTATTACTGGTTCAATCCAGCAGCCTTCGCGGCGCCCGCCGCAGGCACTTACGGGAATGAGAAGCGGAACCAGTTCTATGGGCCGCCCACTCACCAGATCGACTTCTCGGTGTTCAAGAATTTCTCGATCACTGAGCACGCTAGACTTCAGTTTCGTGCTGAAATATTCAACATCTTCAACTTTACAAACTATTCCGGGCCGGCCAACAACGTGCAAGGCAGCAATTTAGGACAAGTCGGCTCGACCTACGATGTATCGTTCGGCGCGCCGGGCATCGGCCCGGGTGCTCCTCGCAACGTCCAGTTGGCTTTGAAGTTTCTGTTCTAGTTCCGGAAACGTATTGCTGGGCTGGCTGAGAGACAATCTCAGCCAGCATCCTTGCTTACGCGGGCCGCGACCCGCGCAGTGCGTCAACTCCAACCGATCCGCGATCGAAGCGTGAGTATGCGATATAATGCATTTAGGCGGTGCAGCATGCGAGAAGACACGTCACGTCCGCAAATTAACCTATCGAAGATACCGGTTGGCGGCGGCATCGCGGGAGCAATTTTCGCCATCGGCAGTATGCTGATATTTCTCCTTGGCATTCCTGTGCTGCGGTATGTATTTCCTGCTGCCATCGTCTTAGGCTGCGCAGTTGCGCTTGTTATCCATTTCATGAGGCATGAGACTCCAGGCGCATCCTGGATTCTGCCCCGAAAAAACGGATAGCGTTTCCTCTTCCCAAATCGCACGGGGCTTCGGGGTATGATTGTCCCTGGACCAAGTATGATCCAGCCTGCACAAAAAACCGCCCATTCGACGGGCCCGACCGGGAACTACGGACCAGCGTTGGCCGTGATCACCACCGTTTTTTTCATGTGGGGATTCGTTACCGTACTCAACGACATTCTGGTTCCTCATCTCAAGGGCATCTTCGATCTGAATTACACGCAGATCATGCTGATTCAGTTCACGTTTTTTTCGGCCTATTTTCTGATGTCGATGCCGTCCGCGAAAGTGATTTCGTGGTTGGGTTACAAAGGATCGATTGTCCTGGGTCTGGCGGTGATGGGCTTAGGCGCGCTGCTGTTTGTCCCGGCGGCATCCTTCGCCTCATACGCGCTCTTTCTGGGCGCGCTCTACGTACTGGCTTCTGGGATGACGATCCTGCAGGTGGCTGCCAATCCTTACGTCGCGGTGCTGGGTCCGTCGGAGAGTGCCTCCAGCCGGTTGAATCTCGCGCAAGCTTTCAACTCATTGGGCACCACCATCGGACCGTACTTGGGCGGAGCATTGATCCTATCGGCGGTCCGGACAGCCACTTCGGAACTCAATGCGATGTCGCCGGATCAACTGCAGGCTCATCGCGCGCTTGAAGCGTCCTCTGTGAAACTGCCCTACATTGGTATCGCAGCCCTGCTTTTCGTACTCTCCTTTGCGATCTCGCGTTTCAAACTGCCGGTTCTCGCCAACATTGAGGAAGGCCGCACACACGATGCCGCCGCCACCGGTGATAGCGCCTGGAAGCATCGTCACCTGGTGTTGGGCGCGCTCGGGATCTTCATCTATGTGGGCGCGGAAGTATCCATCGGCAGTTTCCTGGTCAATTATTTTTCGCAACCTGACATCGGCGGATTGACCCCCAAGGACGCGGCGGCGATGGTGTCGTTCTATTGGGGCGGGGCGATGGTGGGACGCTTTGCCGGATCGGCGTTGATGCAGAAACTCAAACCGGGAAAAGTCCTGGGAGGTGCTGCCATGGTGGCCTGCCTTTTAGTGACGGCCTCCATTCTCAGTACTGGACATGTCGCCATGTGGAGCATCATTCTGGTAGGCCTGTTCAATTCCGTGATGTTTCCCACTATCTTCACGCTGGCGATCGACGGTCTGGGAAAGCTGACCGGACAAGGATCGGGGATTTTAGTGATGGCCATTGTCGGCGGCGCGATTATCCCGCTCGTGCAAGGAGCGCTAGCGGACCGGATCGGTATTCACCTGGCGTTTATTCTTCCCGCGGTTTGCTATCTGTATATCGTTTATTACGGACTGCGCGGATCGCGGCACGCGTAGCAGGCAGCGCATGGCGCTGCCCCACATGCAGTGTTGACTAATTCTTGGTGCTGGGCGGAGCTGCTGCCGGGGCGGGTTGCGCGGCGCTAGCGGTGCTGGCATCCCAGGTCGACTTGTTGCTCAGGGTCTTCCAGTATTTGTCGCCCCACCATTCTTTTGATTCGGCTGCGACGGTAGCGGCATCGGGAAGGGCCTTCACTTCTGCAATTCCGGCCTGGACGCTGGCGGCCAGTCTGGCAGCGACTTCGAAGCTCAGCTTCCCGGTCACCCCTGCCGTGTCCTTATAGCTGATGGTCAGTGTCTCCTTCTTCCCGCCGAACAGCGACGGAACGGGCAGCTTTTTGAGAACGTGGCGTGTGTCGCCCTTGGTGACTTCGGTGCCAGTAATCTGGTCGTAAGGCAGTTTGTAAACCGCCTGGCCATAGTTAAACTTCAACACCTTGGTGTCGTCCAGGTTGAGGAAGCCGGTGGAGTTCATCGGAATGGACTTCACCGTCCCACCGAGATACTCGGCGGTGTCTGCAGCGCGAAGAACCGCGATGGGAAGGATCGCTAATGCGATCGTGGGAATAAGAAACTGGCGGATGGACATCTAGTACCTCTCCTTGTGGGTACCATCGGCAACATTACTCCCCGACTTTAGCAGGCGCGTGACTTTACAATGAATTCAACATGTCCATATATGATGACCGGCGCGAGGAGTTGGAAAAGCACGAGTTAATGATGGGAGCTGAGCGCGGGCGTCTGGCTGTCACCCTCGACCTGCTGACCGACGCCTTAGTCCTGGTGGGTCAGCACGGGGTCTATTGTCAGAGCTCGCGCCAGGCCGGCAAACCCGCCATGGATATCCAAATGATCTCGAAGTGCTTGAGTGACGCTAAGGAACTGGTGGCCAATGTGATGGAGGAGATCAAGCGCAAAAAGGCCGCGAGTGAAAGCGGCTAGGCGGGGATTCTATTTGCTCGCGAACCGATAGAAGACCCAGACCGCGATAAGTGCGACAAGGCACAGGAGAAACATGAACACCTTGCGGCCGGTGGTGGGTTGGTAGCCGGGAGCTGGGGGTTCGGGACTGGGGGCTGGCACTGGTTGGTCGGCTTGAGATTGGCTTTCGGAACCCATGGGGCTCATCAAAACTCAGACAAAGGATACAACGCCAACTGGGGCATTCGGAAATCTTTGCGGTTGTCTGTCATCAGGACGAGTTTGTGTAACAGCGCCGTCGCCGCAATGACGACATCCGGAGC
>PMOK01000253.1 GCA_003162425.1 Bryobacterales bacterium
TTCACAGCTTCTCACGGTCGCGGCTCAGTCACAGACTTTGCTTTACGCGCTCCGGACGCGCAACAGGTGCAGTTCGTTCGCATGCACCTCGGCGGCGCGGCTAACAATCTCTTCGACGTTGTCGGCTACCGAGAACAACCTGCCGCTGAGTGAGTCGGCTGCGCCCGACGCGAGCGTTAGGACTAGCTTCGCCACTACATCGGGCGTAACTTCCAGGCCGTCATCGAACAGCTTCTGGACGAACGGAAGGTGGTGCCGAGCCTCCTCTGACATCACTGTTCGGACCAAGCCGGGCATGATCGGAAACACGCTGACGCCGTGCGGATTCAACTCGAGCGCCAATTGCTTGCTCAACCGGACTAGAGCGGTCTTGCTGACCACGTAGGCGGACATATCCGGATAAGCCCGGCATCCGGCGCCGCTCACAACGTTGATGATGCGTCCCGCCTGGCGCGCAATCATGCCGGGCAACAGTTCCCGGCAACACAACATTGGGCCGCGCAGGTTCATTTCCTGGCATCGCCACCAGTCCTCTGAATTGCTTTCCCAAAACGGTCCCAGAGGGCCAGCCGTTCCGGCATTGTTCACCAGCAGGCTGACTGGTCCCAACATAAACTCCACTGAGCGAACCAAGGCTTTCACCGAGGTCCGATTGGAGACATCGGCGGGCACGGCAATCACGCGACCCTCGGCTAATTGCACTGTTTCCGAGAGTTGATCGGCGGACCGGGCTGTCACCGCGACCTCCCACCCTTGCTTGGCGAGTCCGAGCCCGATGCCCCGCCCGATACCGCGTCCACCGCCAGTGACTAATGCGACCATTGGCGTTTAGTATACGAAAGTCATTGGCCACGGATGCACACGGATGGACACGGATAAAACGAGCCCGACTTTATCCGTGTGTATCCGTGTCCATCCGTGGCTAATACTACAATCGGTTAGACCGCATGACACTTTCTTCTGAAACCCTTACTCGCTTCGCGTATCAGCTCTTGATTGCGATAAAGGTCCCGCACCCCAAAGCGGAGCTGGTGGCGAAATCTCTGGTGGCTGCCAACCTGCGGGGTGTCGATTCTCACGGATTGCAATTATTGCCGTTCTACATCGAGCTGATCGTGATGGGGAACATCGATATCAACACGGACGGGCGGATGGTTTCGGAAAGCGGCGGATCGCTGGTATACGACGGCCAAAACGGAATTGGTCAATGGATATCCGAGATCTGTTGCGACCATGCCATTCGCTTAGGCCGCGCTCATGGAATCTCGCTGGTGGTATCGCGCGAGTCGAATCATTTTGGCGCGGCCGCCTTCTGGGCGCAACGCATGTCGGCGGCTGGGCTGATCGGAATCGTGATGTGCAACGCCTCGCCCTTGGTTGCTCCTTGGCAGGGGAAAGATCAGCGGTTCGGTACCAATCCTATTTGTGTGTCGGTGCCAGGACCGGACTCGTGGCTGCTGGATATGGCCACCACCACGGTCGCGCTGGGCAAAATACTAAACGCGCAGTTCCACGGCCGATCCACAATTCCCGAAGGTTGGGCCATGGATTCTGACGGCGTGCCCACCACCGACATGCAAACCGCTCTCACCGGATTGCTGATGCCACTGGGTGGTTATAAGGGCAGCGGCTTGGCGATGATGGCCGAGATTCTTTGCGCGGTGTTGAGTGGCGGAGCCATGTCGACGGAACTTGGTGGGATCCGGATTCACGGCCAACCGATGCGCACCAGTCAAATGTTTCTGGCGATCGATGTTGCGCGCTACATGCCGCTGGATGAGTTCGCGCGGCGCATGCAGTCGCTGGTGGGGATGGTGAAATCGTCGCGTACGGCCACGGGATTCGAGGAAGTATTAGTGGCGGGCGAGCCGGAATGGCGAATGGAAGAAGAACGACGGCGCGATGGAATCCCCGTGTCGGATGGTGCGTGGCAGAATTTGGTGCAAGCCGCCGAGAAGTTGGGCGTAGCAGTGCCCGGTTAGAATGTAGAGATGCCGGAAGAGAAACCAGCCGCCAGCTTTGAGAGCGGTCTCCTGGAACTGGAACAGATCGTCAAAGAAATGGAGAGCGGCGATCTACCGCTGGAGCGCGCGCTGGAGCTGTATGAGAAGGGCATGCGCCTGAGCGAAAGTTGCCGCAAGCAATTGGAAGCCGCCGAGACGCGGATCGAGATGCTGGTCCGGAAAGGCGACAGAGTTCAACCGGAACCGTTCCGGCCCGACAAAGCATGACGCTCGCGGAATATGTATCGCATCAGCAGTTCAGGATAGACGACACGCTGCGGCGTTGGGTCCCGCCGGAATCCACGCCGCCCGAATCCATTCACAAAGCGATGCGTTATAGCCTGTTCGCGGGCGGCAAACGCATTCGGCCCATTCTGTGCGTCGCAGCGGCGGAAGCGGTGTCGGACTCGCCGGTTGAAATTGAGTCGGCGGCCTGCACGCTGGAACTTATCCATACTTATTCGTTGATCCATGATGACCTTCCCGCGCTCGATAACGACGATTTACGCCGCGGCATGCCTACCTGCCACAAAGTGTTCGGTGAAGCGATGGCGATTCTGGCAGGCGACGCCCTGTTGACGCTAGCTTTCCAGGTGCTGGCGCAAATGCAGTGCGAACCTGGACGGAAGGCGCTGCTCATGAAAGAGCTGGCGGTGGCGGCTGGAACCGTGGGCGGCATGATCGGCGGGCAAGTGAACGATCTGGAGGGGGAGCGCAAACATCCTAGCGCAGCGCTTTTGGACGCTATTCATCGGGCCAAGACTGGTGCGCTATTGCGGGCAAGCGTGAAGATGGGCGGCATCTACGCGGGCGCTGATAGCGATCAGTTGAACGCCTTGTCGAGCTACGGTGAGCATGTGGGGCTTGCGTTTCAAATTGTGGATGACGTGCTGGACGTGGAGCAGCCGTCGGAAGCGCTGGGCAAGACGGCCGGCAAAGATGCGCAGCAGAAAAAGATCACGTTCCCGGCGGTGTATGGCTTGGAGCGGTCGCGCGAGATGGCCGAGGAGGAGCGCATGGCGGCGCACCTGGCGTTGCAGCCGTTTGACGAGCGCGCGGAGCGGTTGCGTGAGCTGGCGGATTTTATTGTTCACCGGAAGGCATAAATGATTTGTGGCGCGCGCGCTCATGCGTGCCGTGTTCGCATTGTCGAAAACACTGGTCTCGGATGGACGAATGCTAAGTGGGGCGGACCCCTTGGTCCGCGGCCGACGCCNNGGGGTCCGCCCCACCCGCTGGCGGCAGGTTTTCGTTCCATTGGATGGGCTGCAAGCCCATGAGATGCACTCTTGCGGACACACGTTGGCCGCTAAAGTCACAACGTTCACACGAGTGTGAACGCGGCACGCATGAGTGCGTGCGCCACATATGAAGACGAGGCAGCGGCTGGATTTGATTTTGGTGGAGCGTGGGCTGGTTGAATCGCGGGAGAAGGCGCGGGCTCTGATATTGGCCGGGCAGGTACTGGTGGATGGTCAGAAGTTGGATAAGGCAGGGCACGCTATTTCGCCGGAAGCGCGGATTGAACTGCTCGAGTCGCCGCGCTACGTGGGGCGCGGGGGATTGAAACTGGAGGCCGCGTTGGATCATTTTGGCATTCAGGCGGCCGGCAAAGTTTGTCTCGATATTGGATCGTCCACGGGCGGATTCACAGACTGTTTGTTGCAGCGCGGCGCGGCGCGCGTGTATGCCATCGACGTGGGGACGGGCCAGTTGGATTGGAAGTTGCGCAACGATCCGCGCGTGGTTGTTGAGGAGCAGGTGAATGCGCGCTATCTCACGCACTCTGAGGTTCCCGAAACGATCGCACTGGCAGTTTGCGATGTCAGCTTCATCTCCATCACAATGATTCTACCGGCGCTGCCGAAACTTCTTGCAGAAAATGGAGAGATGATTATTCTGGTAAAGCCTCAATTTGAGTTGGAGCGCGAGCAGGTGGGCAAAGGAGGAATTATTCGCGACCCTCGGCTGCACCAGCAGGCCTGCCATCGCGTAGAAGACGCGGTCCAGCGGCTGGGCTTTCAAACTGATATCATTCCGTCTCCGGTGCTCGGAGCTGAAGGAAATCAGGAGTTCCTCTTATATGCCCGACATTAGAGTGGTCGGCATTATGGCCAAGCCGGGAATCCCGCACGCCTCGGTCATCGTGTCGGAACTGGTGGAATGGTTGCACGCCCGGGGTGTCGAGGCGCGGCTGGACCCGGAGACGGCAGTCTACTTAGATCGCACAGACGGGCTTGCCCGCGAGAAGGTGCCGGAGGGCGCGCAACTGGTGATCGTGCTGGGCGGCGACGGAACGTTGCTGGCGGCGGCGCGCGCGGTGGCCGGCCGCGTGATCCCGCTCTTCCCGGTGAATCTGGGTGGATTGGGATTTCTTACCGCCATCACGCTGGATCAGCTTTATCCGGAACTGGAGCGGGCGTTTCGCGGCGAGCAGCGGGTGGTGCCGCGGAAAATGCTGCACGGGGAGCTGGTGCGCGACGGGCATACGTTCAAATCTTACGAAGCGCTGAACGACATCGTCATCGCGAAGACCCAGATCGCACGCATGATCGACCTGGAGACGCACGTGGATCAGCAGTTCATCAGCACGTTCAAAGCGGATGGATTGATTATCGCCACACCCACCGGCTCCACGGCGTATTCGCTCTCGTCCGGCGGGCCAATTGTGTACCCGGGCGTGGCGGCCATTTGCATAACACCGGTTTGCCCGCACATGCTGACGAATCGCCCCGTATTGGTGCCCGACAACATGGTGATCCAGGTTGTTTGCCAGGCAGAGGATGGCCAGGCTTTTCTCACCGTGGATGGACAAGTGGGCGAGCCATTGCTGCACGACGATCGGATCATCTGCCGGAGCTCCGAACACAGCGTGCACCTGATTCGTCCGCCGAAGATGTTTTTCTTCGATGTGCTGCGCCAGAAACTAAAGTGGGGCGAGCGGTGAAGCGGCTGTCGCTGACAGCCTGGATCTTCATCGCAATGGTTTTGGGTGTCGCGCTGGGCTTGCTGCGCCCGGACATCGGGAGAGCGGACTGGATGGCGGCGCTGGCCAACGTTTTCCTGCGCCTGATCTCATCCATTGTGGCGCCGTTGATCTTCGGCATGTTGGTGGCGGGCATCGCCGGCACCGGCAGCATCAAGACCATGGGCCGGATCGGCGTGAAGGCGATTGTCTATTTTGAAGTGCTCACCACCATCGCGCTATTTCTTGGCCTGGCTGCGGTAAATCTCATTCGCCCCGGCGAGGGCATGAAACTTCAACTCACGTCCGGTGAGGCGGCACTGCCGCAGGTGAATCCCAGTTTGTCTGGCACGCTGGAGCATACGTTTCCGGCCAGCGTGGTGGATGCCATGGCGCGAGGCGACGTGTTGCAGATTGTCGTGTTTGCTTTCCTATTTGGCGCCGCGTGCGCAACCATCGGGTTGAAGGCGGCGCCGGTAGTGGAATTTTGCAAGTCGCTCGCCGAGATCATGTTCCAGTACACGAAGTACGTCATGTATCTTGCGCCACTGGGTGTGGGGGCGGCCATGGCGCATACGATCGGGGCGAGTGGCCCGGGTGTTCTGTTGGCGCTCGGCAAACTGGTGCTGTCGCTCTATGCCGCGCTGATCGTCTTCATCGTGGTGGTGTTAGGCGCGGTGCTCTGGATCGCTCGAATTCCACTGCGGCCGTTCGTGCGCGCGGTGCGCGAGCCATTCGTGATCGCGTTTTCCACCGCGAGCGGCCAGGCAGCGCTAGCTCCGGCGATCGAGAACCTGGAGTTGATGGGCGTCCCCAAGCACATCGTATCGTTCGTGCTACCCACCGGCTACAGTTTCAATTTGGACGGATCAACGTTGTATCTCTCGATGGCATCCATGTTCGTGGCGCAGGCCGCGGGAATACACATGCCGATCAGCCAACAGTTGCTCATGATGCTGACGCTGATGCTGACCAGCAAGGGAGTGGCGGGAGTGCCGCGCGCGGCCCTGGTGATCCTTGCTGGAACGATTCACACCTTCGGATTGCCGGCCGCCGGCATAGCCGTGCTTTTCGGTGCGGACGCATTGATGGACATGGGGCGCACATCGATTAATGTGCTCGGAAACTGCATGGCCACGGTGGTGGTGGCGCGGTGGGAAGGCGTGGATTTCGCTGCCGAGCCTCGACAGTAAGGGAGCCGTGAAAAATGGGTTCGCAGGCGAAAACGCCTGCGCCACCTGTCAATCCTGGCGAAGGGCCAATAGCGGATCGATCCGCGCTGCTCGCCGTGCGGGAATATAGCACGCCAGCAAGCTGATGGCGGCCAGCAGCAGCGGTACGGCAACGTATACCTCGGGGTCCCTCGCGCTGACGCCAACCAGCAAACTGCCCAGAACTTGCGATGCCAGCAACGACAGCACCAAGCCGATGGCGCCGCCGATCGCCGTCAGCTTCATGCCTTGCCGCAAAACTAGCCGCGCGACAGAACCAGGATCGGCGCCGATGGCCATTCGAATCCCGATCTCGCGCGTGCGCCGGCTCACCGAATAAGCGATTACGCCGTAAAGACCCGTGATCGCGAGCAGCAATCCGAACAGTCCGATCACCGTTACCACTTGCGTGATCAGACGGTTTCCGAAAAGTGCGCCTTCCTGGAAAAAATGCTGCATGGTCTGGACGTCCTGCACCGGCGTGGCCGCGTCCAATCTGCGTACCTCAGCCAGAACCGGTCCGGCCAGCGTGGTGGGATCCACGGCCGTTTCCACGTGCAAAGTCATCAGCGATTCGTATTGCTGCGAGAAGGGTAAATAAAGGAATGGTAGCGGATGCTCCGACAAATCCCGGTACTTGATGTTTTTCGCAATACCGACCACCTGAAGCGTCTGCTTCCCCATTTGAATCCGCCCGCCAATCGGGCTTCGTTTTGGCCAATAGGTCTGGGCCATGGCCTCATTGACGATGGCAACGGGAACTGACGACTGCGTATCGCTGCTTTGGAACTTGCGCCCGCTTACTACTGGAATTTGCATGACACTGAAGTAATGCTCATCCACCGAATCGGCAAGAATGGACAGGCTCTGCTGCCCCCGGGGCATCTCATACCCTTCGATCACAACGTTCTTGCTGGATGACGTTACACCCAACGGGATGTGCTCGCCGAGCGCTACTGAACGAACGCCGGGAAGGCTGCTGACGCGCTCCTCGAGTTGGCGATAGAAGGCCCGGCCCTGCGACTCCTGGTAACCCACCAGAGACGGATCCATGGTGAGCAGCAACACATGATCGGTCCGGAAACCTGCTGTGAAGCCCGTCGCATTTGCGAAATCCTTCACCAGGAGTCCGGCGATGAGCAACAGAAGCATAGACACGGCCACTTGACCGATTACTAGAATGTTTCGCACCTGGAAGCGGCGCCGTTTGCCGGAAAGCGCGGCATCTCCGGATTTCAGGGTTCCGCTTAGATCGGTCCTCAGCGTATGCAGCGCCGGTGCGATTCCGAAGACAATACCGCTGAGTGTGGATGCAACGGCGCAGAACGCGAGGACGCGCATATCCAGGTGGGCCACCAACCACAGCGGCAACGC
>PMOK01000108.1 GCA_003162425.1 Bryobacterales bacterium
AATGAATTTGTTGTAGCCTTCCATCCCCTCGCTCGCTAAATCGAAAAAGATCACGCCATTCCCGCTGTGCGCGTGCTTGCGAATGACGTCAATCGACCGGATGTGGCGTTCGTGAAGCGGGGCGTACAATTGCTGGATCTCGGGCTCCAGCATGATCTCGCCCAGCTTTCGATGCCGCATCCAGCGGATGATCTTATGAATGATCTCGGAGCCCTTCGCGCTCTCAATCACGAGCGTAAGCTGCATAGCCGGCGCGCGCAGCTCCACAGCTTCCTGTGCGCTTGCGTACTGGGCGCCGTCGATGATATCCGCCCATTCCACCAACTCCGCCAAATCTGGGGCCTGAAAGCCGAATTTATCGCGCGCCACGGTGGCAATGAACATGGTGCACGAACGATACGAAGGATCGAATAATTTCTGGCCGCTGTGATCCCGCTTGAAGTGTTCGGCGTCCTCGGGACTCAAGAACGCGCTTTGGTGATGATCGAACCACCAGCCCAAGCGCGGGTCCGGCGAATATTTGAAATCCACGATCGCATTCACATCGCCGTCAAACAGACCATCTTCGAAAAGCTGCGACGCTTTGTGGGCCAGGCCTGTGAATTCGAAAGTCGCATCCGGCGCGTACTTGCCCTCATAAAAACGGCTAAAAAATGCGGCTGAGGCAGCCCCATCGAAACAGTGATCGTGATAGAGAATTCTCACCCGCATGGATTCGGTTCCATTAAACGTGGAAAA
The DNA here is from genome assembly GCA_003162425.1 of Bryobacterales bacterium. Classification (GTDB taxonomy): domain Bacteria; phylum Acidobacteriota; class Terriglobia; order Bryobacterales; family Bryobacteraceae; genus Palsa-89. Next base: position 739 of record PMOK01000108.1, read on the forward strand.
CCATCCAGCTTGCCTCATGTGAGGGGGTAAATGCAAGTCGGCTGCTGGAGCGTGGCGGGCGGGTATGCACTTTCGGCAGCATTTATAAGAATACCACTGGTTGTGGGGCAGGATGGCATCCCGCGCGCGGTTGGTAACCGCACAATCTTGCGCCTCTCACTCTACGTTGAAATCGTTCCGCAGCACTTCCAGGTTCTTTTGAGCGAGCGGCTGAAATGGCCCTTCGATGGCCAGGCACAGCTTGCTGAACTTCGCCGCTTCTACGGCCCTAGCCTTGTCGCGAAGTTGACCCGCCAATGCGTAGTTGTCGTAGCCAAGATAAAAATAGGCGGCGGCCAGTAATTGTGCGTCGTCCTGAATCTGATCGAGCGCGGCACGCAAATAACGGTCCGAGAGGCCGTAGCGCGCTTGCTTGCCGTAAACCACTCCCACCATCCAATTCGCCCCACCGGTGTACCGTGCTTTCTTCTTTTCCCACTCCTCGGCTGTCACCCCTTCCGGCTTGCGCTTCTTTTCCAGCACTTCCAATACACGCAGTGAATAGGTCAACACCTTCGACAGGTCATCTTCACGGCTCATGTAATGATTAGCGATGCGCATCAGGTAGTCTTCATTATTCGGATCTGTCGCAAGGCCGCGCTCAGCCATCGCGAACGCCTGTGTTGGGTTGGCCTCTTCCCGGATTCTTATATTTCTTTTCACAGCGGCTAGGTACTTGCTCTGCGGATTACGCTGCTCCAAGGTCTGAACGAGTTCCGCTTTCCGTTTCGAATTTGGTTCCAACGCGGCCTGCGAGGCCAGCACATATTCCGAGTAGGCCAAAGCCTGCTTCGCAAATTCAATTTGTTTGGTCCAGTCCGCAACGTCGTCAGGATCGGCGGGTTTCTGCGCCAGTACGGCCTTGGAGGCAGCGTCCCAAGACACAACGGCATATTTTCGCGTTAACTCCGGATCCTTTTGCGCCTCGGCCGCCTGCAGCGCGGCGGATGCGGAATCCACATCGGCCGCATCCAACTCGAGCAAGCTCTGCGCGGTTCCGAGCACCTTGTCCCACTGCTTCGCCGCCACGTAGATGGGAAGAAGTTGTTCATACACCCAGGCTAAAGACGTGGCCTTCGGATATTGATCCACATACTTCTCAAGGAACGCGAGCTTGCGTTCCGGAAGGGGTTCCTGTTGAATCCGTTGTAAAAGGATCCCGTCCTCGCTCTCAGGATCGATATCCAATTTGTGCCGGTCCGCCCCCAGTGCTGTTGTGACAAACAGCACCGCCAGCGCCGGAACAACGAGCTTCATCAATGTCCTCCCCAAACTCGACCTATCTATATAGTTCATATGTCGGAGCATCCCGGTACAAACTTTAGGCACCGCACCTTAGAACCTCGGTACCAAATCTAAGAAAAATGAGGGCGCGCCAGCGCAAACCTCCTTCTGACTTCCTTGAATTCTGGATTCCTGAATTCCTCAGCAGCAGCATCCTGCCGCGCAATGGTAGAATCGCGAAGCGTCATAAAACTATGATCCTTCCTGAGACTTACTCAAGCGCCCTGCTGCTGATCATCCTGTCTATGCTCTGCTGGGGTTCCTGGGCGAATACTTTCAAGCTGACAGGAAAGCCGGCGGGAAAATGGCGCTTCGAATTGTTCTATTACGACTACTCGGTGGGCGTGCTGGTGGCCGCTATCATCGCGGCATACACGTTCGGTTCCATGGGGAGCGAGCTATCGTTTTCCGACAACCTGTTGGTCGCCGGTAAACGAAACATGGCCTATGCGGTGGCAGGCGGCATGGTGTTCAATCTGGCGAATATGCTGCTGGTGGCGGCCATTTCGGTGGCTGGCTTGGCGGTGGCCTTTCCGGTTGGAATCGGACTCGCGCTGGTGCTGGGTGTCATCTGGAATTATTTCCTCAATCCGCAGGGCAATCCAACGTTGCTGGCGGCGGGCGTGACGCTGGTTATGTGCGCGATTATCGTGGACGCGCTGGCCTACACCGCTCACGCCAAACCAGCCAAACCAGCGGCGCCGGCTGGCCGCGGCAGATCGAAACTGCCCACCAGCCGCAAGGGAATTATGTTAAGCCTGATCAGCGGAGTTTTGATGGGCTCCTTCTATCCGCTAGTCGAAATGTCGAAAGGCGGCGGCGTGGACGCTGCCGGTTTAGGCCCCTACGCTGTTGCTTTCCTGTTCTCGCTCGGCGTCTTCTTTTCCACGTTCATCTACAACCTGTACTTTCTGAACCTGCCCGTCGAAGGCGAGCCTTTATCGATGTTCGCCTACTTCAAGGGAACGCTCGGCCAGCACGCGCTCGGGATCATCGGTGGCATCATCTGGTGCACCGGAGCCATCGCCAATTTCGTCGCTGCCAGCGCCCCGAACAAAGTTCAAGTAGGTCCCGCAATCAGCTACGCAATCGGCCAGGGCGCCACCATGGTGAGCGCTCTGTGGGGTGTCCTGGTCTGGAAAGAATTCGCTGGCGCGCGTACGAACGTCAGGACCCTACTCACGCTCATGTTCATATTATTCCTGGCCGGGTTGATGCTTGTTGCAATCGCTCCGTTATACGTGCGATAGTTCTTCGGTTGTTCAGTTGTTCGGTTATTCGGTTCGGTATACCGGAGAATTGTTGACCGCGTGGGCACTAAAGTTCTGTGGACATTCGACAATTCGAAGAGATAGAGGGCTGGCGAGAAGCCCGAGTACTTGCGGCGAAGATTTACGAGCTATCGAACCGTGGAAAGTTCAGTACGGATTTTGGACTTCGCGATCAAATCCGCAGAGCTTCAGTATCGATCATGGCTAATATCGCGGAAGGTTTCGGACGTGGTGGGAAGACCGAGTTCCTCAGGTTCTTGCGTATCTCACGTGCCTCAGCCCTTGAAACCCAGAGTCACCTTTACATCGCGCTCGATCTTGGCTACCTTAGCGAAGCGGATTTTGAAACTCTGCACAAACAAGCAATCCGAGTGACGCGCCTAGTAGGCGGATTCATCAACTATCTGTCCAACCACAAAGAACCGAACAACCGAATAACCGATCAACCGAATAACGGATGAGCAAGGAATCGCTCCAGCGATTCTTTGCTCAGACTACCCTGCGCCACTGTGGAGTTTCCTCCCCCCCGTCCCCCTGCTTCGGCTAACGCCGCTTTCAGTTTCTCGCCGGCATTGACTCCGCTGTCGCTCGATGCCGCCAGCAGGACCGAGGGAGGATCTTCTGCCAGCGCCAGAAAAATGGCTTTGCCGCCCGCTGTGAAACTCTGGGCTTCCGCGCGCAGGTCATCGGAAATAGTTGCCACGCGCCGCTGGATCTTCCGCAGCCCGTCCGCACCAGGCGCAGTGGCCGCGTGTAATTCCCGCCCTTTGGCTTGCGCCAACTCAGTAGCCAGACGTCGCCGGGCCTTCTCGGATTCCTGCAGCTTCTCCTGATGCGCGGTCACCACAGCCGGTGTCTCATCTAACGCAGCGGAGAACACCCGCGCAATCGCTGAGAGCGCGGCGTAATCGGCTTGGGCGCGCTCCACTGCCCGCATCCCGCACACAAATTCAATTCGCTGATTTCCCCGGATGCGATCCAGCTTGCGGATCAGGATTGGACCAATCTCGGCGGTGCCGCGAACGTGGGTTCCACCGCAGGCGCTCCGATCCAGATCCTGGATGGCGACGATACGCACCGCGCCCTCCCGTTCGGTCGGTTTCCGCAAGCCGAGATCCTTCGACGAATCCTCGAAGCTCACTAGCACCAGACGATTCTCGAAAACAATTTGGTTGGCGCGCCGTTCGGCCTGCCGGAACTGCTTCGGTTCCAGCGGACGCTCGATATCGATGGTGCTCGACTCGGCTCCCAGATGAAAGCTGACCGTCGGCGCGTTGAAAAGCTCAATCAATACGGCCGATAAAAGATGCTGGCCGGTGTGCTGCTGCATGTGGTCGAAACGCCGCTGCCAGTCGACGACACCCGCGATCTCCTCACCGTCAACCGGCCGGCTCAAAACATGCGCAATCCGTTCCCCTTCATCCACTACCTCGGTCACACCGATCCCTCCCAACTGCCCAGTGTCGAAAGGTTGCCCCCCGGAAGCCGGATAGAAGGCGGTGCGGTCGAGATAGATTTTTTGGCGGTCCGGGCTCGCCTCCACGATGCGGGCCCGGAACTCGGTTAAGTAGCTGTCGTGATAGTAAAGGCGCTCGGTCACTGCAGCGCTATTTGTACCACATTGCTCGGGACATCGCCCACAGTAAAGTAGAAGGACGAATTCCCGGATGGCAGGCCGCCCGGAATGGTAACGTTCATCTGGTAGAGCCCGACGAAGGTCGGGGCCAATCCGGCGAAACTGGGGGTGAAACAAACCGCCTTCGCAAACGGAGTAGCGCCTCCAAAACAGACCTTCACATCAGGTACGTTGGCCAGGTTGGGACCTCCGGGTGCCGCAACGCCGGTTTTCACCACGGGATTGGTTTGTCCCAGCCCGATTGCATATACGATCACAATATCGCCGGCCTTGGCGGGATGCGTTGGATCACCCGTCACAAGCGGTGGCGAATCGGGCGTGTTCAGAACCGCGTAGGGGCCGCCGTTGAGCAGCAGGAACCGCGGAGCGCTGGCTGCGATCTTCACCGCGATCAAGTTTCCCTGTTGACCGTTGCGGACGATCTGAATGGTTGTGGCGCCAGGAGCAACTTCAAAGGGAACCTCGAAATCAATCTGGCCGTTCGATATGAAATACAACGGCGCGGGTATGTTGTTCACCAGCACCTCGGTGCCGTTGACATTCGTCGGCAACGGGGGACCACCGCTGGGATAAGCCAGCGCACCCAAGGTGAACTGATCGCCGAACACTGCGGCAATATCGCCCTGCGCCAGGGCTTCACCTGAGGCGAAGGTGCCGTTGTTCACTGCCCCGCTCGGGTTTGCCACCGGCGGACCCTCCGCTTCCACGGTGAACTGGACTGGAATAACCACGCTGCTATTGGCTGCGTTGCTGGCGATGGTCACCGTGCCCGGATAGGTACCCGCCGTGAGGGAGGTTGGGTCGGCAGTGATGGTGACGGCCCCGCCGTTAGTCGCCAATTGCGCCGAGAGCCAACTCCCCGTAGCCGCAGTTGCAGTCACGCCGGAAGCGGTGAGCGTCCCTTGTCCGCCGTTTGATATCCCTATGGTCGCGGTCTGCTTGATAGCGCCCGCCACGCCCGTCAACGACACTGTGGCGGGGTTGGCGTCCAAAATCGGCTGAGTGGTCACGTTGAGAACTACCGAAATGGCTTTGTTGTCCGGTGCAAACGACGACCCGGTCAGCGTGAGGGTTGCAGTGGATTGGCCGATGGCCATGCCGCTCGCCGCAGTCGCGGTCACCTTATAGGGAACGTTAAACGCGAACGTTCCCTCGCCATTCACGGCCAGGGACAACCAGGGGCTGGCTGGGGCCACCGTGTCCTTCACCGGTGTCGCAGTGACGAAATCCTGAGAAGCAGATCCACCTGGTGGCAGATAGAACACGATGTTGCTCGGGACGGCTCCGCCCACCATAGCCGTCACCATAACGAATTGCGGGGCATTCACCGCGCTCGGGTCGGCAATGGTCACGGTACCCGTATATGTTCCCGCTGCCAATGATGCGGTTTGTAACGCGATCGCAATCGGGATACAAGGTCCTTTCAGCGAGCACGTGGTTGTTGCCCCCACAGTCGGCGCCAGCCACGGCACCGATGAGGACGCTGTCAGACTGAGCGTTCCATCGCCTACATTGCCGGCATCCACGGTCTGGGTAGCCCCGTTGGATCCGGGAACAACGGACACCGTGAACGCCGTTTGTGTAAGCACAAGTTGGGGCGCCGCATTCGCAGCCGCTGCTCCAAGCAGAAGAAATAATCCGTACTTCGCAAAAGAAAAGTTTTCGAGAACCACCTGATGTGCTCCTTCTATTTACTTAGACTTCATTGGCAGTCATTAGCGATCAATCGCTAACGAAAAAAAAGATGACCCAGGGACGCAAGGTTGGACTTGGGACGCGCTCCACCGGCGCGAGTGCAGATTCCGGGCCACTCTCGCAAGTTGTGAACTCCACGTGTGCCGCTGGCCGAGGCCGGGTCACTCCTGCCACAAGTGGTGAGGCATCGGGAAACACCGCACCGGAGTCCTTCATACAAAATAACACGACTAGCTGGGGCCGGTTGGCCCCCCGCGCGCCGATCGGCGGCCGGCGCAGAAAATGTGCCCCCCCTTACTTCGGCTCGGTCAAGACGAAATCCGGCTTCAAGAACTGCCAGTCCGGTAGCTCGTACACGCGCAGCTTGGTGGGTACGTCCACAACCACGGGCTTCATCTCCGACGGGCCCAGCGACGGGATCTTGGTGGAAAAAGTAATCAGCGGCGGATCGTCGGGCTTGGCCGTGGTGGTTCGCACGTTTACGTCCATTTTCACTTCGCCGATATCGGCTTCCGAATGATTCACCACACCGAACCGGACTTCCAGATGCCCGGGGCTCTTTTCGATGATCCGGAATCCCACCAATTCCAGGTACTTGGCGAAGGGATTGGAGCTCTGAGAGGTTTGCGCCGCACCCGTCGCGGCGGGTTTTGCCTGCGTTCCGGGCGAAGAACATCCAGCCATCCCCAGCATACCTGCCAATACGATCGTCCACATCTTCATGACCCTAATCATACGCCGAAAAACTACACCTGCTGCAAGATGTCATACTGATTTCTATGCGAGCCAGATTTGTAACAGCAGGATCGGCTGCATTGGTTCTTCTCACCGCGGCTCTGCTAGGGGCCGACTCCGGCGCCGGTATCCACTGGACTGTTCCGTCCAATTGGAAATCGGAGGGTGAGCGGCCTATGCGGCTGGCAACTTATCAAGTTCCGGCGGTTGCGGGTGACCAGGAGGGCGGTGAGTGCGCCGTTTACTACTTCGGCCAAGGCCAGGGCGGCAGCGTTGAAGCGAATATCGACAGGTGGATTGGTCAATTCCAACAGCCCAATGGCAAACCATCCAAAGACCTAGCCAAAGTGGACAAGCGGACTATCAAAGGCCTGAAGGTCACCACCGTGGACGTCTCCGGTACTTACACCGGAATGGGCGGACCCAGGGCCCCCGCAGGCCCGCCAAAACAGAGTTATCGCCTGCTGGGCGCTATTGTCGAAGGCGCGCAAGGATCGATTTTCTTCAAGTTCACAGGCCCGGCCAAAACGGTCGCTCAAAATCAAGCCGCATTCGAAAAGATCCTATCGACGCTAAATACTCAATAGTTCCCCGTAGCGCAAGCCTCCGGCTTGTGTTCGGCAAGTCAGAGACTTGCCCTACGGGCTGAATTCTGCATCCAACCGTCCGATGCGATAATCAGAGATAACTACCATGTTCCGCGCCTTCCGGGAACAGATCGATACCGTCTTCCGTGGCGATCCCGCCGCGAAGAGCGCTGTCGAGATCTTCTTCTGCTATCCCGGATTCCATGCCATCCTGCTGCATCGGCTGGGTCACAAGCTGCACCGCGCCGGCTTCACGCTCACTGCGCGCATTCTTTCGCAGTTCAGCCGCGCCGCCACTGGCATCGAAATCCATCCCGGCGCGCAAATCGGCCGGCGCTGCTTCATCGACCACGGAATGGGCGTGGTGATCGGAGAAACAACCGAGATCGGCGACGACGTCCTGATGTACCAGGGCGTGACGCTGGGTGGAACCGGCAAGGAAAAGGGAAAGCGTCATCCGAGCATCGGCAATAACGTGGTGATCGGAACCGGCGCCAAGATCCTGGGCAACATCACAATCGGCAATAACACCAAGGTGGGCGCTGGATCGGTGGTGATTCGTTCGGTCCCGGACAACTCCACCGTGGTGGGCGTTCCTGGCCGCGTAACGCGCACGCGGGGAGATGCGGGCGGCAATCTGGAGCATGGAAATCTGCCCGATCCGGAAGGACAACTCATTGATGAGCTGACCCGCCGGATCGATCAGCTCGAGGCTAAGGTCAGGATGTTGGCCGAAGAAAGATTGGCGGAACGGCGGTGAACCGCCGTTTCGCCGGCTATTCGGTTCTTCTGTTCGTCGGTTCTTCGGTTCTCAATGCGGGCGGTTCTCAGAGCTATCCATACTGGATAGAGCCCTGCGAACGGCAAGAGTCCCTGTGTCAGCCGGATGATCCGCAACTGGCCGAGTGGGCCGTAGCAGCCTGGCAAAGCGCCGCGCCCGGAGCTATCCGGTTTACACCTGTGAAGGATCGCGAACATGCCCGCATCCGGCTGTATTGGGCATCTTCGGAACAGGGATTATACGGCGAAGCGAGGCCGATCCTGGTGGATGGGAAAAAGGGCGCGGAGGTTTATGTCCGGCCCGCGCCGCTCGACACTCAGGCTGACAAACTCTTGCGGGATGCCGTCGTGTATCTCACCTGCCTGCACGAAACCGGTCATGCTCTCGGACTGCCGCACACCGCCTCCTTCGACGACATCATGTACAGCTTCCAGTACGGCGGCGACATCCCCGAATATTTCGCGCGCTACCGCCGCAAACTCGTTACGCGCGAGGACATCCGGAAAAATTCAGGACTCTCGGAAGCGGACCGTAAGACAATCCTTTCCACAATTGGCCAATGAATGATCGAGGCCGCAAAAGGAAGAACCGAAGAACTGAACAACCGATGAACCGATGAACTAGGACGTTTTCAGCGGAAATTCGGCCCCCTCCGGAATCGGCGCCAGCATTTGTTCCTTGCGATAGATCAGCGTCGAAGTATCGTAGCTGGCGATCTCGAATCCGTGGCCGTGCGTAATCGCGTCGGTGGGACAGGCCTCCACGCAATACCCGCAAAAGATGCAGCGATTGTAGTCGATGTTGTACACCTTGGCGTAACGCTCGCCCCCGCTGATGCGCAGCTCGTCGGTATTCTCGGCGGCTTCGATGTAAATGCAGTCCGCCGGACAAGCCGCTGCGCACAGGAAGCAGGCTACGCACTTTTCCAGGCCGTTCTCATCGCGCTGCAAGACGTGCACGCCGCGATAACGCTCCTGAAACTTCGGCGGCGCATCCGGGTAGTCTTCGGTGATGGTGGGCTGCATCATCTCCGTCAAGGTGATCTTCATCCCCTTGGCGACCGATGCCACGGATTGATACGCTTCAGAAATTTTGGAAGCCATTTGTAAATTTCATTATCGCAGGTCCGGACCGGACCCTAATTCTTCGAGCCTCAGCCGGCTTTCCATTCCGGCACACTCTCGCCCGCCCGGAACGGCATCACACCGGCGCGTGCACCCAGCGCCTCCAAGTCGCGCTTTGAGAATCCACTGAACGCGCTCGCGATGTGGCCGTCCGGTTCCACCAGAAACAGCGTGGGAACATTGGTGATCCCGAAGGCGTTGCTGGCCGGATAGTTTTCCTTCGCCTGATCAATCAAGGTGGGCAACGTTATACCGAAGCGATGGTTGAATCCTTCGGTGGCGCTAAGGTCGTCCTGCGATATTCCGGTGATTTGGATCGACGAGCTTGCCGCCAGCCGCTCCAGGAACGGAAAAGTGAGCTGGCAGACTGGGCAACTGACTTTGTAAAACGCGAGCAGCACGGGCCCCTTCGAAAGAAGCTCTTCGAGCGAAACGGTAACACCCCTCAAGTCTTTCAACCGGAAGGACGGAGAGCGCGCGCCCGCTTCCAGCATCGCCTTCTTGTGACGCCCCCACATGGCGTGCGCTTACCCGGCGTCCTTGTTTTGCTGGACGAAACTCAGGATATCGAAGTGCTTGATCTCGCGTTCCGGGAAGAAGGCGTTGACGGAGTCCTGCTCCTCGGCAAAAATCTGAAAAATGGTGGACAGCTTGGTAAGCAGCATCAGCTCTAGATTGCGCCGGTTCAGGTTCACCAGCTTCAGGCCGCCACCCATTTTCTGCAGCGAGGTGTAACAGATCACCATCGAACCCAGACCGGTACTATCGATGTAATCGATATGTTGCAGGTTCAGGATTATTTGTTTGTGGCCTTGCGCTATCTGCTCATTCACGCTTTCGCGCAACTGGGTGCAGGGCTCACCCACGGCCAGTCTTCCCTTGAGGTCGAGAATCGTGATGCCTTCTCTTTCACGTCTGGTGATTTCCATGCTCATCGCAGCTTTCAGTGTACCTGCTCGGACAGGGGCAGCGCCGGACTCTCGCGAAGATCCAGCTCGACGGGCCCGACCGGCAGCGACACCGTGAAGCGTGTCCCTTTGTGTAGCTCGCTTTCCACCGATACTACTCCTCCGTGCGCCTTTACGATCCACGACACGAAACTCAATCCCAGCCCAAGCCCTTTTTCGGGATCCGCCGAGGGTACGCGATAAAAGCGATCGAAGATATGCGGCAGGTGGTCGGGTGAAATGCCCACGCCCGTATCCTCCAATGTGAACTTCACCCACGCGGCTTCGACGGCCAGCCGCGCCACCACCCGGCCACCGGCCGGTGTGTACTTGATGGCGTTACCCAACAGATTCGAGACCATCCGTTCGATCTGGATCTTGTCACCGTAAATGATGCAAGCGGACGGCAGCTCGGCCGTCAAATGCACGCCCTGAGCTTCTGCCGGAATCTGATATTGATCCACCTGATCGCGCAGCAACTCGGCGAAGTCGAGCTGTGTCCTTTGCAAAAGCAACTGGCCGGACTCGGCCTGCGAAAGCATCAGCAAGGCCCGGACGATGTTCGACAGGCGGTCCACATCCTCCAGCGCGTTTACCATGGCCTCACGGTACTGCTCCGTGGTCTTAGCCGTGAACAGCGCCACCTCGAGTTGGCCCCGAACCACCGTCAACGGCGTGCGCAGCTCATGCGATACATCCGTGGAGAACTGGCGAATCTGCTCGAATGAAANNCCAACTCGCCGCAGCGGAATCTGCATATCGAGATTTGAATGCGTGATTCGCTGCGCGGTCTCAGCCACTGAGTTCACTGGGTCGAGCGCCCGCCCGGCGAGGAACCATCCCAGCACTCCCGTAAATACGATCACAATCGGCACTACCCAAAAGTAGTTGCGGGTAAAGTCGCGCACCACCCGGTTGTTTTGATCTACTGCCCGGCCTATCGCCAAATAATATCGATTGCCGGTTTCATCGATCATCAAACCGGAGCGGATCAAATACGGGATCCCCTGCTTGTCATAGCCCAGCCGGGTTGCAGTTTTGCCGGATTTCAGAATCGCCTTGATTTGATCCTTGGAGTCCTTGCCGATGGAATCGTAGATTACGGAGCTCTGCAGGACGTGTCCTTCCGTGTCGGCCAGCAGGTAGACGCGATGCAGCCGCTGCACTGTGAAGGCTTCGTCGGGATCTTTAGGGTCGTGGAACCAATCCGGTCCCGCGTCGGTGGTGCGTAGATACCCCTTCGCGGTTACCCATTCTTCGTCCAGGATACTCAGGACCTGAGCTTGAAAAATGGAGATCAGGGTCTGCCGGAAGATGATGCCCAGCAAAACCAGCAGAATCGTGAAAAAGAACACGTAGCTGAAGGCCAGGCGAAACCGCAGTCCGCGTGTGAACCGCAGAGCCTTGCCTACGCCATTCATGACTGTGGTTCGGCCTGCCCTTCCCCGGCCTTTTCGGGCGTGTCCAGCATATACCCGATGCCGCGAACGGTATGGATCATCTTGACCGGCCATTTGTCGTCGATCTTGCTGCGCAGATGACGAATGTAAACGTCCACGATATTGGTCAAGCCGTCGTAATCCATATCCCAGACGTGTTCCACAATCATGGTGCGGCTCAGCGGGCGGCCGCGGTTGCGCATCAGGTATTCGAGGATACTGAACTCCTTGGGCGCGAGCTCGACGTTTTCATTCGATCGCGTTACTTTGCGGCGGATGCAATCCAGCGCCAGGTCACCTACCTGCAGACGCTCCGGCGTAGGCTGGCCGCGGCGCAACAGGGCACGCACGCGCGCCAGCAGTTCGACAAACGCGAACGGCTTGGTCAGGTAGTCATCGGCGCCCAGCTCCAGACCCTTCACGCGATCGTCCACGGCATCGCGCGCGCTCAGGATTAGCACCGGCGGACTCGATTTGCGATTGCGAATCTTTTCGAGCACGCTCAGGCCGTCGGTGTCCGGCAGCATAAGATCCAGGATGATGAGGTCGTACTCGGTGGAATGCACCAGCTCGATGGCGGTGTTACCATCCGCTGCAACATCCACCGCGTAACCGGCGCTCTCAAGGCCTCGGGAAAGGAAATCCTGGATGCGCTTCTCGTCCTCGACGATCAGTATTCTCATAGGCTTAGGCCTGCTGTCAGTATAACGTTGTTCGGTTCGGTTCTTCCTTAACTGAATGATCGAGCAACTGAACAACCGAAGAACGGTTTTTTGGTGCCGATAAGATTGTTGGCTGGCATGGACACCATCACAATGAAGAACGGACGCTCGTGGGATGAGGTCCTACATAATCATGCGCGATGGCTGGAAGAAGAATCCTCAGGCTTTCGATGCGTCTTGGATCGCGAGACGCTGAACGAAGCCAAAATGCCAGCAGTCAACCTGCAGAGCGCCATCATAAGAGGAACCACCTTCCTGGATGCCGATCTGGAGGGTGCGAACCTGAGCCGGGCGGTTATCGATGGTGCGGACTTCCAGCGAGCCATCCTGAGCGGCGGTGACCTCAGCGGTGTTCAAGTATTGGAAACCCAATTCTGTTTTAGCTTTCTCAGCCGAGCCATTTTCTCGGACGCCAAATTGCGCAGCGCCAGCTTCCGCCGGGCCAGCGTGCGCGAGGGCCGCTTTCAAGGGGCCATGTTGGAGGGCTGCAAGTTTACCGGAGCAATTCTGAACTCGGCTTCTTTTCACCATGCCCGGATCGCTTCCTCGGATTTTTCAGAATGCGATCTCGAGAAGGCACAATTCTATCGGGCTCAGGCCCGCGTTTGCCGCTTCGTTGGCGTCAGCGGATCAGGCGCGAATTTCAGCAGCGGCAGCTTGAAAGATTGCGTCTTCTCAAGGTCGGCATTTACGGGCGCCAAGTTTTTTCAGACGGATCTGCAGGGAGCGAACTTCGACCGCGCGGTGTTGAACGACTCCGATTTTCGGGAGGCACAATTGGGCGGCGCGGACCTGTGCCGGGCCGAGCTTCGCAACGTCCGGTTCCGCAGCGCCAAGCTGTTCGGCGCCGACCTGCGTGGCGCCGACCTGACGGGAGCGCGCGAGTTAACCTCGGCGCAACTGGCGCAAGCGCGGACGGACGAGACCACCATCCTACCCAATGGCGCTCGTGGTCCCTTCCGGCGCCATTCGGGTGCCGAGCGGCCGGTCGGAGTCTTAAATTAACAGCCTTCCGGCGCTAACACTTGTGCTCTAAGCAGCTACCGCAGCAGCGTGGTGACTCCGCGATCGGAGCAGTTGCTTGACCTTTTTTGCGGTCGGTGATGTCCCGGTTGTTTAAGACGATGGCCTGGACATCCGGATCGTCCAGCATGTCGGTCATCTCCACTTCCATCCAGCGCCATTCGCCGTTCTGGTTACCCACGCGACATTCGATTGTGACGGCTTCAGATGGGTTGCTCAGCAGATGCGAGAATGCCTTAGTGAACTGGGCGCGATCATCAGGATGAATCTTTGTGAGGACCGGCCGGCCGGCGAGGTTCTCATCGGTGTTCCCGAGCACGGAGTGGACGGCCCTCAAGAAAGTCATCTGGGGGGTAATCAACAGAAAGCCGTCGTGGCTCTTATTAAACAGAGCATCGACGAGCCGGGCGTTCCTTCGGACCGTTTCTTCCAATTGTCGAAGACTGGCATTCTTGGCTTCCAGTTCCGCAATACGCTCGCGAAGCTGGAGGATTGTATTCGCGGCTGGTTCCTCGAACGATTCCGGCGTGAATAGGAAATCATGAAGTTTGCGCATGTCGTTAGGCGTAATCACGGGGAGTCTGCGCCGCCGTGAATGCCTCCAGTTGTCGCATAAACGCATCTAGGGGCGGGGCTATTGGAAAGATCGCCCAAATAGCGGAAATGGGGATCAGCACAGTGCGTTGGCCCACTTCGACGGTCTTATCCAGCCGGATGTCGGCAAACTGGCGGATCTCCGAGCGCACGCGTTCCAGGCGTTCGGATCTTTCGATCAACGCCACTAAAGCCGGCCCCTGCCATCGAAAGAGCTGATCGCTAGCCGACAGTCCTTTCTGGAAATGCTCAGCCAGAGCTTTCAATAGCCGGTCCCCCACCGAATAGCCAAAGCGGGCGTTCACCGCTTGCACACGGCTGCACACCGCGATGACCAGGAATTTGCCTTGCGGCGATTCAATGGCCGCACGAATGGCCCGATCGGCTTCCGATTTGCCAGGGAGCCCGGTGGCTGCGTCCCGGTCCCCCTTGATCTTGAGAGATCCCATCACCTCTTGCGAGCTTTCCAGCTCCTTCTTCAGATTCTCAAGCGCATCCCGTCCGTCTCTCTGCTGCCTTCGAGCTTCATCGCGCACCTCTTCCAGACATTCACTGAGCCGTAACTTGAGGATCTGGATATCCTCCACTGCCCGGGTGCTCTCAATGGACTTCTCGATGCTCTGCAACCTGTTAACGGAGTGCTCACTGCTGGCGCCTATGGTAATAATGGTCTGGGTCAGCATGGAGACCATATGCTGCAGTTCTGTGTTTTGGCGGCGGACAAATTTGCTGGTGCGCTGGTTGTAGTCCTCCATGGCCCGAAGCGCTCCCCCTACCACCAGCAGTAACTCGGACACCGGTGTCTTCGGGGAGAGTACTGACAAGCATTTGTCGATATCTTCCCGGAATCGCTCATGATCTGCCTTATCCCCTTCCACGGCGTGCAGCGATATTCCTTGAAGAAACAGGCCGATGATCCTTCGGTAGGCTGTCTCAGCCTCGGTATCACGGGAAAGATAGGACTTCAGCGAAATCATGGAGCAGCGTTCTCTTTTTCCTTATCGGAAAAAGAGAACGGTTCTTCAGTTGTTCGGTTCTTCAGTTCTTCAGTTCGCATCCCTGAAGGACTCCTTAAACGTTACAAGCTTGAGAACCGAAGAACCGAGGAACCGAAGAACCGAGGAACCGAAGAACCGAGGAACCGAAGAACCGAGGAACCGAAGAACCGAAGAACTTCGGAGCCATAGGAGCTACGCTCCGATGTCTCCGAACTCGTTCTTCCATACCGCTTCCCGGTTCTCATAAATCGCGGTACGGCCCAGAATCGCGAAAAGAGTACTCACGGCCGATCGCTCCGCAACATTTTCCACGTCGCCGCTCTCGACGCGCCCCAGGAACGCTTCGATGGCATCGTTGGTGATGTCGCGCTTCGATTCCATGGTCTCGATGTCCTTGGCGCTCTTGTGATGTACCATGCGTCCGCGCGATGTCTCCAGCAGCCCGGTGGTTCCCGTAAACTCCTCGCCCACTCGCCGGAATCCAGCCGGCGAAATCTGGTTGGCTTCAAAGTTGACGTGAATCCCGTTTGGAAACTCGTACGACAAAGTCAGATGATCCAGGATCTCCATGTCCGTGCGCACCTTCCGGCCCCCCATTCCCACCGCGCGAATCGGCCGCGAGTCCAGGAACCAGTGCAGTACGTCCAGGTTGTGGCAATCTTGCTCGACGATAAAGTCTCCCGAATACTCGCGATAGGCAAACCAGTTTCGCAATCTCTCCACCTTGGGATCCGGGTACGGAACGCGCGTGAATGGGTCACGATCGATCCAGAACCCGCGCGCGTTGCTCAAGCTTCCGATTTGGCCTTCCTTGAGACGTTTGTAAGCTTCCAGGTATACCGGACCATAACGCTGCTGGAAACCGAAGCTGATATTCTTCTTCGGATCGCACTTGCGCCCGGTGGCGATCACCCGCTTCACTCCTTCCAGATCGACGCCAGCCGGCTTTTCGCAATACACATGTTTGCCGGCCTGGACCGCGGCTTCGAGCATGCGCGGATGTTCGAAGGGAGGCGTAGCAATCACCACAGCATCAATGTCGGGCGACGCCAGCAGCTTTTCGAAATCCTTGTAGAGCTTCGCTTCGGGCGCCTTGATCTGCTGGGCCGCTCTCTCCAGGCGATCGTCATAGAGATCGCACAGCGCAGTCACCCGCGCGCGCGGATCGGCGTTGACGATGGCCGCGTCATAGGACCCTCGTCCCCCACTTCCAATAAGCCCCACAGAAATCTTCGAATTGGCCTGCGAACTCCGCACCACCTGCGGACTCAAAATCGCAAGTGCGCCACCAGCCAACACCCCGCGCCTAGAAAATAAAGCGCCTTGTTCCTTCATTCCTCGACTTCCTTGAATTCCTGACTTCCAACGTTCTTGCTTCTGGCCCTCATCTCCGCCCTCGCTTCGCGATGGATATCGACGATCTTCGCCCCGGTCACCACGATAGCCACAAAGCCTGCGAACAGAAGAGGCAGCGTAATCACTCCCCACAGCAATAGCGTGAACCTTCTGGCTTCGGCCTGTTGCACACCGAACAGCGTCAGGCCAAGCGTCGAGATCACCTGGAATAATCCGACATTTCCGGGAGCCTGCGGAGCCACCGATCCTAGCCGGAGCAGTACCATGAGCGCCGCGGCGCGCGCCCAGGAGGCTTCATCCAACTCATAGGCTCGCATCAGCGCGTAGATCGGCACCACCTGCATCAGCAGATACGGGACGCTCATCAAAGCCGAAAAATACAAATAGCGTGAATGCCCAATCAGATGCAGATCCTCGATCATCACATGGACCCAGCTAAACATACGGGCGTTCAATAGCATTTCGAGCGCTTGCTGGCGCCAGAACATGGCCACCGCCAGCAGCGCGGCGCACAGAACAATCAAGACTGTAAGAAAAATGCTTCCGTCCGCCAGGATGCCGACGGCGCGCGCTTGTCCGTGATTCAGCGGCAAGTGGCGGACATAGTCGATCGAGAAAAACAATCCAACGATGAGGACAACGCCGTCGAAGATGCGCTCGATGAGAGCCGACGCCAGCACCACCGATACTGGAATCTCGGTCCATCGCGCTTGTAGAAAACAGCGGATGAGTTCTCCGGCTCGCAACGGAAACACTTCGCTGGCGAACAAACCCACGAAGATGGCTCGCACCGAACTCCCAATGGATGCTGGACCAACCGGCCGCAGCAACAGGCTCCAACGCCAGCCCTGGATGACGTAGACTAACACGTCACCCACGCATGCCACGGCTACCCATCGCCAGTCCAGCTCGCGGATGTCCTCCCAAAGCTCGGACCAACTGACTCCATGCAGCGCCCACGCCAAACACGCCAGAGAAAGAACAATCGTAACGGCGCCGAAAATTCCAGATCTTGTGTGACTACTGTCGGAGGGGGGAGGAACCATATCGCCCAGCAACCATCATACGGCTTCGCCGGGCGAAGCCGGTTCTTCAGTTCATCGGTTCTTCAGTTCTTCGGTTCGGTGTCAGCCGAGGTCTCACGGAGCAGATGAACCCGCAAAAGGTCGAACCGATGAACCGAAGAACTGAAGAACCGAGGAACTAACGCCGAGCGCAGCCGAAGGCAAGCACGGCGTTTAGCCCCCCGAACGCGAACGAGTTCGACAGCGCGTACTCAACTTGCGCTTGGCGCGCATGATTCGGGATGACATCCAGGTCGCAGGCCGGATCCGGTTCATTGTAGTTCGCGGTGGGCGGCAGAATGCCGTGGTGCAATGCCAGAGCTGTGGCGACGCCCTCCAGCGCGCCCGCAGCGCCCAGGGTATGGCCGTGCATGGACTTGGTCGAGCTCACCTGAACCCGTCCCGCCTGCGCGCCGAATACCTTCCGGATGGCCGCTGTTTCAGTGGCATCGTTGGCCTGCGTCGCTGTGCCGTGCGCATTGATGTAGCCGATATCTTCGGGCCTGAGTCCACCATCGGCGAGCGCTGCCCGCATGGCGCGCGCGGCCCCGTCGGCTGAGGGCTGCGTAATGTGAAAGGCGTCCGACCCCATGCCGAAGCCAACCACCTCGCCGTAGATCCGCGCGCCTCTCGCTTGAGCGGATTCCAAGGGCTCC
The DNA here is from genome assembly GCA_003162425.1 of Bryobacterales bacterium. Lineage (GTDB taxonomy): Bacteria > Acidobacteriota > Terriglobia > Bryobacterales > Bryobacteraceae > Palsa-89. The sequence continues at coordinate 18,690 of PMOK01000108.1, forward strand.
AGCACCAGCATCGCGCCGCCTTCCCCAAGGATCAGGCCTCGCCGGTCCTTCGAAAACGGCCGGCAGGTATCGGGCGACACGACTCGCATCGCCTCCCAGGCCTTGAGAAAACCCAGACTGAAGACCGCTTCGCTTCCGCCTGCAATCGCCATACGGGCCGCACCGCTTCGCACCATCCAGAACGCCTGGCCGATAGCGTGATTGGAAGACGAGCAGGCCGTCGAAACCGTATACGTTGGACCCACGATCCCCATTTCGAGGGAAATTCTGCTGGCTGCCGCGTTCTCCATGGTGCGAGGAATGGTCAGCGGACTCACGCGGGGAATGTTTTTACGATACAGATTCACGAACCCTTCGTCCTCAGCGCCTTGTCCGCCCACGCAACTGCCGGTTACAATCGCCGTTTCTTCTCTGAGCTCCGGGGTCCACTCGATACCCGCATCAGCCACCGCTTCTCTCGCCGCCACCACGCCAAATTGGGCGAAGCGATCCAGCATTCCAGCTTCCTTCTCGTCGAAATATCGCAAGGAGTCCCAGTTGCGAACTTCCGCGCCGTTCTGGAATCGAAGTAGGCCCGGCTCAACCGACTCGAGGGGTGCTATGCCGGAGCGGCCTTCCGAGAGCGCCTTCCAAAAATCCTGGCTATTGTGCCCCAGAGCGCAGACCACGCCGACGCCGGTTATAACCACGCGCCGGTTCACGTCGTGCCCCTGCAGGACGGAACACCTATTCGTTCCAGTGGGGCGGACCCCCTGGTCCGCGCGGGTCCCCCCGGACCCGCATCTCGGATCAGCAGCAGGCCGACGTGGGCGTCGGCCGCGGACCAGGGGGTCCGCCCTACCGGTGCGTACATCACGCCCGAACCGGCTCCTTGTTACCCCCCGGCCCTTCCGCCAGGAGCTTCGCTATCCCGTCTATCACATCGCGCACGGAGCGAATGCTCTGAGCGGCTTCATCCGGAATATTGATGTTGAACTCGCTTTCCACCGCGAATAGGATGTTAATCCCGTCGAGCGAATCGATATTGAGCTCGGCGAACGAACTGTCGGCTGTAACCTTCTCCTCAGGCAGGTGCTGTGCCGTCGCTATAATTCTTCTGACTCGCTCGGTCAGTTCTTCGTTGGACATAGGATTTCGGTCACCCTTTCGAAATGGAAACCGCGTTCTATCAATTTTGGCAGAACTTCGCGCAGCGCCTCCAGGGTCACCCGAATATCCGGCCGTGACTCCAGCCGGCGGCCGTCGTGCAAGCAGAAGATAGCCCCGTTTCGAGCGCCGTCCAGGATGCGGGGCGCCACGCGATCGGACGGCCATTTCCAATCCAGCGCGAGCGTGGTCCACATTACGCCCATCAGACCAAGCCTGCGCTGCGCATCGCGGAGTCCGAACCAGCGGGCGCCGTAAGGAGCGCGGAAGAGCCGCGGCCGGACTCCGGTCACCCGCTCTATACTTTCCCCGGCAGCCGCCAGCTCGCGATAAATGAAACCCGAGGATTTCAGATACAGTGCCGGATGCGTATCGGTATGATTGCCGATCTCATGGCCAGCCGCCGCGACTTCCCGTGCGACATCTGATAAGCGGCGCACGTTCGCGCCGCACTGGAAGAAGGTGGCGGAAGCGCCATAGCGGCGAAGGATCTCCAGCAGCTCCGGAGTGGACTCACTGGGTCCATCATCGAAAGTCAGTGCAATCGCCGGCCGCGTCTGGGAGCCGCGGTACACCGAGGGCGCCAGCAGTGCGGACCGGGGCCCGCGCACTGCATAGGCCAACACGCCGGCCGACGCGCCAATCGCCGCCGCTACATCCGGGAACGCGGATCCGGTCACGGGGCTTCTCCAAACCATGGCTCGCTGTGGTCGGCGGTCACGGCGCGGGTCTCCCGCGGCGAATCGATCTCGAAGTACGACCACGGGCCTGGAATCCAGGGATAGCGCTCCACAACTCCTTCATCCACTTCCACTCCCAAACCAGGACCCGTGGGGACAATCAAATCTCCGTGCTCGATTCGGAGCGGCTCCTTCAAGGTCTCCTCGGCCAAGGGAAACGGATACATGCCGGCCCGCGACGGTGTCGCGTAACACGGAAATTCGAGCCATTCAATCACCTGCTCGGGCCAACACACTCCCAAATGCGCGGCTGCGATCACTTCCAGAGCCGTACCCCAACTGTGGAAGGCAAACTTCAAGCCGGCCCGTTCGATTTCCTTTAGTAGGCGGCGGGCTGCGGTGTATCCACCTTGGCAGACTACGTCCATTTGCACATAGTCCACGCACTCGGTCAGAATCAGGTCGAGGTAACTGGGCTCGTCGGGTTCGTGCTCGCCGCTTGCGATCGGCAGCAGATCCAGGTTCTTCAGCAGCCGATAGCCTTCGTGATCCTCGGGCGGCAGCGGCTCTTCGAGCCATGCCAGGCCGTATTGGCTCAGATCTCGGGCCAGCTTGTGGATGGTAGCGGGCAAATAATTCCGGTCACCCATCCGCCACCAGGTGTGCGCATCCACCATCAAGTCGAAATCGGGACCTACCGCGTCACGCATCTGGCGCACGGTTTCCAGATCTTCGGCCGGACCCATCCCGGAGCGCATTTTGTAGGCCCGAAAACCCAGCTTCGCGATCGCGCGAGCCTCCTCGGCGTATTCTGCCGGGCTCATGTACATGCCCGCGCTTCCATACAGCCGGATGCGATCGCGGACCCGTCCGCCCAACAATTCCGAGACTGGCACGCCCTTGGATTTTCCAACTAGATCGTATAAAGCGATTTCGGCCGCGCAATAAAGCTTCCGTTGATTTATCGAAATTCCAGGACCCTCCGCGAACTGCACGCGCAACGCATCCGGATCCGCCAGCGTCCGGCCTTCCAGAAATGGCGCCACCACGGCGTCAATGCCCTGTTTCGCTATTTCGCTGCCCTGACCGGGTGCATATCCAACCAATCCATTATCAGCCTCTACCCGGATGAGCATGGCATCGCGTTTCAGGATGGTCCGCTGGCCACCGTAATAAGGAAGTTTCAAGGGAGTGGGGAGGGGCGAGGACAACAAGTGGGCTTGGACGGAGCGTATCCGCATCGGGCTACGCTACAGCGTAGCAGTTCTTCGGTTACCGGTTCTTCGGTTCTTCAGTTCATCGGTTCTTCGGTTAACGCGGGATACCACAAAAGGGAGAACCGAATAACCGAAGAACTGAATAACCGAACAACCGCGCGGCGAATGCCGCGCGAAAAAAAGCCGGACGCTGGTCGGGCGCCCGGCTGAGGAGCACCCACGAACGGCTCGGAGGTACCGCCCGTGGTAGTGGAGGAGCTTTGTTAGGCTAGCAGGCCGCCCAGACCCAGGCAAGCGATCTCCCAACCCGTAACATGATATCGCGCCAACATCGGCGGAAGGACTAAATCTACCACGTTCGGCTTGGCCGATCGGAAACATCCTGGCGCGGACACAATCGGAACATCATCCTTGTAGCCGAGCAGCAAGAGATTGCCGGGTTCCACGGGCGCCAGAAAGCGCTCAATCTGGCATCCGGCGCGCAACATCGCCCGGCCCACCACATCGTCGGGGCCGGCTGGCGCGGTAGTGGAAGCGATCAGAATGGTGGTGGGACGGCCGCGCAGCAGGTGTTGCAGGGACCGGGCTACCGCGCCTTCCTCTTCGAGTGAAGCTAGTACAAATGTGGCACAGGTTCCCATCCGCTCCAACCGCTGGCGCATGATGTTCTCGAACAATTGCCGAGCTCGTTCCCCGTTTAATGGATCGGTATAAAGCACGCCCACGCTTGGCGTCCGGATGGGCCGGGCCTGTAGAATCGGCCCTCGCTCTTTGACAATCGATATTACGGCTTCCAATTGGGACTTTGAAACTGCAAAGGGAATGCTCTTGACCGTGGCCACCCGCTGTCCGGCCCGGGCATAAGCAAAGTTGAGAGAGGTTGCGATGGCGACGCTGGAGGTGCAGTTGATTTGCTTCAGCAACTCGTCATCCACCAAAACACAAGAGGGCTCAGTGGCAAACAGATTTGCGCGCCCCCCGGCGGCCAGCCGGATCTCGAGCGATCCGCAGCCGATCTCGGTGGCTACCTCCATTACCGCCTCATCCTCGCCAATTTCACCGTCTTCCAGCTCGGTGACCCAGACCTCGGCCAACCCCTCGGTCTCTAGCATTCGGGCGTCCTCTTCGCTAATCACGTGTCCCTTCGCAAGCAGTTTCTTTCCGCCTGGACGAAAAATCGTGGAGCAAAGAATTCTCCCTGTGGCTGCCTTCACGTCAATGGTTTGAGCCCGCACAATACCCGCCCCTTCTTAAAGGTATTCCCTAGTATGCTGCCTATAGTACACCCTACAAGTGCAAACTGAAAGAGAAATTCTCGAAAAATAGTGACAATTGCTAGCAGGATAATGCCATTCTTAATGATATCGGTTAGCCTGCGAAATTAATTGTCAGCTTTGGGAACGATCAGTACGTAAGGTAATATCCGATATTTGTGTCAGTGTTTGCCCTACAAGGAGTTCTCACCGGGTATGATATGGCAATCGGGTGCACTTCAGTCCGCCAGATTGTTCCGGATGGCGTAGTGAATGATCTCGGCGTTGGTCTTCATCCCCATCTTCTCCAGAATGCGAGCCCGATAGGTACTGACGGTTTTGTCGCTCAGTTCGAGTAGGCCTGCGATCTCACCCACGGTTCTTCCAGTGGCGATCAGGCGCATCACTTCAAATTCGCGATCGGAAAGTGCAAAGTGACGCGGCCGGTCGATGCCTTTTTCGAGGTCGAGCGCAAGTCTTTCGGCGGTGGCTGAGTTGACGTACCTGCCCCCTTCCAGTACTTTGTTCACGGCTTTGATCAACTCTTCTCCGGAGCTGTCCTTGGTGATATAGCCGGCTGCGCCAGCTTGGAAAGCACGGCGCGCGTATTGCTCCTCCGAATGCATGCTAAGCACCAGGACGGGCAATTTCGACCGGGTCTGCTTCAACTCTTTCAAGAGTTCCAGCCCGCTTCGTTCGCCTAACGAGATATCCAGCACCGCCAGGTCCCAATCCTCGTCGCGGACCAGCTTAAGGGCCTGAAGGGCGTTGCTCGCCTCGCCGAAGACCATTCCCGGTTGCTCGACAATTCTCATCACACCTGCACGAACCACCTCGTGATCGTCCACGATGAGGATTCTTTTCATGGTTAGACGGCGCTTTGGGAAGACGTCCAAGGTGATTGACCGGCGATGGGGGCTCGAACTGAAATGGTGGTGCCCGATCCCTCCACTCCGTGGATTTCAATCTTGCCGCCCACCAGCCGGACGCGTTCCTGCATACCCAGAATGCCCAGACCCGCTTTCTGGATCCCCGTAATTCCTCTTCCGTTATCACTAATCGCGAGAACAAACTCGCCGCCCTCCTGCGCCATCGTTATGTCAACCCGGGTGGCATCGGCGTGGCGAAGGATATTTGTCAGGGCTTCCTGAAAGATACGGAAGATGGCCGTAGCTTGCTCCTGGTTGAAAACAACGTTATCGAGAGAGCCGGAGCGCCAGCAGACGATCCCGGTTCGGGTTTCAAACTGCCGTGCCTGCCATTCGATTGCTTCCATCAATCCCAGGTCATCCAGGACGCTCGGCCGCAGTTCCCAGGCGATCCTTCGAACGGTATTGATCGTACTTTCGGCCAGTTCCATCATGGTTGAGATCTTGAACCGCAACGCTGCCGCTGCCGCCTGATCCACCGGTTTCGAAATAGTCTTGTCCAGGCCCTCCAGGTCCCACTTCAAACTGGTAAGCGCGGAGCCAAGCTCATCGTGAATCGTCCGGGCCACGCGGGTTCTCTCCTCTTCCCGGGCGGCCTGGATGCTGGCTGAAAGCGCCCGCAGCTCTTCGGCGCTGGCTCTTATCCGATCTTCCAATTGCTTCTGCTCAGTAATATTCCGCCCAAACCCAATGCTGCTCCCGTCCGACAGGTGCACGACCGCCCAGATTGTATCCAACAGGCGGCCATCCCGCACCGTAGCCTTGAGCTCCTTCCATTCGCCGGTGGAACGAGAAATAAAGTTCAGAACCTCCTCGCGATCGTTAGGGTCGGGGTAACACTCCGTGATGATATCGACGATATCCAGGTTGTGTTCTCTTATCTCTTCCAAAGTCCGGCCCACCACGCGCTGCCACTCCTGATTGACCAGCTTGATCTCGCCTCCAGGACCCATGAAATTTATCATCACGGGGATGTGATCGAATATTTTCTGAAGCACCTCCTTCTGGTTCCGCAGTTCCTCTTCCACCCGCTTGCGCTCATCAATCTCGGCCCTCAGCTCTTCATTCGCGGCCTGCAGCGCCGCCGAACCCTCTACCAGTTTCTGTTCCAGGCGTTGATTGAGCCTCTTGATCCCTGCCTTGGCCTCCTTAAGCGCGGGGGTTTCGATGAACTCCCAGTCCCCCTTTCGCGCGGTCGCGCACACTGGATGCGCGTGCGTTGCCTCCAGCAAGTCAGCGGCCCCGCTTCCGGCGATTGGATAGGTGCACAAAATCATTAGTGGACCAGCGGCAATCGCGTTATTCAACTCAGACTCGTAATCGCGAGTGCTCTCGAAATCGGTCCTCTCCAGAGCGCCACTGTTGCGGCTGACTCGCAGACCGGTATATCCCCGGGCCATGGCTTCCGCCAGTTTGTCGTTCAGGTGGCCGATAATACGACGCAAATCATCGGTTCCTCCCTCGAAACACCAGCCGGTACTTGAACTCAGCTCGATGCTCTGCTCGCCCAGGTATCGATCGAGCTCGGGAACGGCTTGCCGCAACGCCTGTCCGGCTTCCTCCAATGTGAGGGGCTCGGAGACGATCCAAAGGCAGGCCTCCCCGTGTTCCAACCCGGTTTTGAAGAATGGGACCAGGGTATCGAGCAGGTCCTGTTTCGTCTCGTAGAAGAGGCAGCCATGCATGCCCCAGGGTGCGCCGCCCAGGCCGTTAACTCCCCTGTTCCTGACCCCTGACATGGCTGGCTCCCGTCCGCACCGCGCGAAAATCATGCCTGAACCTGCTCGTTCTCCCGGCCAATTTTCGGATCGTCACCGATATTATCTCTATATTATGCGAACCTCACCTGAAAATTGTTGCAAATTCTCCCTCCTTGGTACTGCCTCCAGCCTTGTGGTGACGACTCTGTTCCCTCGCTGACAGTAAAAGTGAGTATGAAAACTTATGAAGACCACGGCGGGTCGATCCTGACAGAGAAGTTCCGTTTTGGACTACAAGCGATCGGGCAGAATCCTTACATCCAGGGACACTCGTTCCGAGCGTTTGGCTCCCACCTCATCGGCGATCGGGCCGCTACCGCCAAACGTGCGGCCCACCGGACTTTCTTCTGAGGGCGAATTCTGGAAGTTATCTTACAAACGGCCACACTCACTTGGCAAACGCTTGGGTCAATTTATGGACGAATGACGTAATCCGGCCAGCAGGTACCGAGCTGATCTGGTGGACTCAGGAACGGATCGAGTTGGTCTCCCGCCGCACGAACAGCTCCGCCTGCGGCCGCGGAGGGCGTCGCGAACTTCGGATCCAGGATCTTCGCGATTTGATCGCGCGCACCCTCCAGGTGCGCTCTCGTTTCGCGGTCGGGCGCTTTCGCGAGCGCAGCACCGATGGCAGAATTCAGCCCCTTCAGCTCGGCGCGATAGAATGGCTTCTCGTCACCGCTGGCCGTGAAGGTCGCTACCGGAAATCCCTGGGGAAGGTTGGCCGGCGCCACCGGCCCAGGGCCGTTCAATTTGGTATTCACCAGATCCAAATAGGCTCGCTGCAGGTTCCTGCGATAAGCGTCGATCTTGACTTGAGGCGCGTCCAGCTCCCTCCACACACCTTTGCGCACATCGGCGAGGAATTCGGACGGAGTGTATGCGGCCGCTCCGTCGATGGCCTCCTGCTCCACCAATCGCGCGAAGCGGGGGCTGCTCAGCAGATTCGTCAAGACGCTGTTTTGCGCATTGCGAACCCGGCTGAGAGCGCCGATCGGCTCGATGCGGCGCAGAATCTGCGCGTCGATCGCCCACATGGGCGTGGCGAAGGCATTTTCATTCAAAAACTTCACAGCTTCCATTTGGCGCGGCTTGGGAACCGGGCTAAACACCACTCCCTCCTGGCCCACGTATTTCTCCTGCGTGTTGAATCCACCCACTATCGCAGCTACGTGATTTACTTCAAGCGTCCACTGGCCGAGCATCCGGCCGTAGAGCTCGGCCAGGTCTTCATAGGTCTCACCGTTCTTTGCCGTGGTGGCAGGCAACAGCAGCTTGGCCACGCGCTGCAGATTCCTAATACCTAAAGCCGTGGATTTGATCGCATCGGCATCGCCGACCGCTTCGGTCAGCTCGCCGGGGTCCGATCCGGCCGCGGTGGCCGTCGAGAACCGAAGCCATGGCATGGTGTCCTGCTGGCGCGACCAGTTATCGAGCGTGGGCTTCTCATCGTCGGAGGATTTCGCGCTGGGGATTGGTTTGTAACCCCACGCCGTGGCCCATATATCGTAGGGACCGACGCCGGGTACCAGATCCTCCACCGGGATCTTATCTTCCGGTTGCGCCACGTAGTTGAAGCGCGAATAGTCCATGATGGACGGAGTGTGACCCATCTTTTTCAGCCAGGCCGCATCTCGGATTTTCTCCTGCGGGTACATGGAACTGGCCTTCATGTTGTGCTGAAAGCCGAGCGTGTGCCCCACTTCGTGGGCCACTACAAATTCGATCAACCGGCCCATCAGTTCGTCCGGCAACGGCAACTTCTGGGCGCGCGGATCGAGCGGGCCCACTTGTACGAAATACCAGTCGCGCTGCAGATTCATGACGTTGTGATAGAACTGGATATCCGCATTCAAGATCTCGCCGGTGCGCGGATCGCTGATGTGCGGTCCGACCGCGTTCTCGACCGTGGAGGGCAGCCAGCGAACCACCGAGTGTCGCACGTCCTCCGGGCTGAAGTCGGGATCCTGTTCGGGCGATGGCGCAACCTTGGCGAGGATGGCATGCTTGAAGCCGGCCGCTTCAAAAGCGGGCTGCCAGTCCTCAATGCCGCGCTTCATCCAGGGGACCCATTTAGTGGGCGTGGCAGAATCGATCCAGTAGATGATCGGTTTCACAGGCTCTGAAAGCTCGGCCGAGGGATCCTTCTTTTCCAGGCGCCAGCGTGTGATGTAGCGGCGCTTGGGGGCGCGCTGTTCGTCCCGTCCGTAGTCCATCTGGCTCACCGAGAAATAGCCGACGCGGTCATCATAAACGCGAGACATCATCGGATTTTCCGGCAACTTCACCATGCTGTAGTGCAGAACCACGGTGGCGCTGCCGGGGTGCATGCCGGCGCCAAGGAATGGGTTCACCGGAGTGTTTGCGGCGCCACCCGGAGGAGTCGCAGATTTTGTATAGGTGTGGGCTGCGATCACTTCAATGTTCTCCGGGTAGGGAGAAATACGATCGATATAGGATCGCGTTGCGTCCATGGTGGTGGCGTTCAACCGCTGCTTGGCGCTCAACTCGAAGACGTCAGTGGTGAACAGCCGCGAAATATCGATTACAACCGAGCTCGAGTCTGCGCCGAACGCGGCCACGGGAAACGTCATCAAGATCGCATCGTTGTTGGCGGCCTTAACGGCTTGCGAGATGGGCGTCTTAGGATCGGCGACGACATCGTAGTCGACCTCGCGCAAGTGGACCTTGTTTCCATTCAGCTCCCAGCGCACTACGCGGCTACCCAGCATCTGGCCGCCGTATCCGACGCCCAACGTGGTTTTGGCGATCTGCGAGACCCACAAGAATTGCTTGTCGAATTCGCCCTTGGGAATTTCGTAGTAATACTTGTCCTTGATTTGATGAACGGTGAAGATGCCTGTTTGCGTTTTAGCTTCTTTGGTGATCACCTTTTCGTACGGTTGCGGTTCGAGCGTAGGGGGCGCCCCGCCGCCGCGCTGTGGGCCACCAGCATTGGGAGGCGTTTGCGGCGTATCGGTTGGCGGCTCCTGCGCAGACAGCAGCGCGACTGCGCAGAAGAAAACTAACAGGGTATAGAAACTTCGGTTCATTGGCGACCTCTCCGGAACAAACTCAATTTATCACGACTTGAATTAGTGACCTCAGGTTACGTGGGGCGGACCCCCTGGACCCGCTCTTCGAGCGCCGAACAAGGTTCCAGCAGGCCGACGTGGGCGTCGGCCGCGGACCAGGGGGTCCGCCCTACCTTGCGTTCTGGCAGAATTGTGCAAGTGACTCAATGAGCCAGCTCGCCCGGCGGCTGGGCCTGTTCGACGCCACCATGATTGTGATGGGAGGCATCATAGGCTCCGGCATCTTCATCAATCCGTACATTGTCGCGCGCCACTTGCGCACGCCCGCGCTGATCCTGGGTGCTTGGGCGCTGGGAGGCTGGGTCGCACTGAGCGGCGGTTTCATCTGGGCGGAGCTGGCCGCGCGGCGTCCGCTACTGGGCGGCCAGTATGCGTACTTGCGCGAAGCTTATCATCCCTCTGTTGCATTCATCTACGGCTGGACGTTGCTAGTGGTAATCCAAACGGGCGGAATGGCCGCGGTAGCCGTTACGTTCGCGCGCTACTTTCTGGACGTGACTCACCTGGAAGTTGCCGATGGGATCATCGCCATCCTGGTGCTGGCGTTCCTCACCATCGTCAATTGTCTGGGCGTGCGGGCGGGCAGCACTGCACAGAATGTTCTGATGTCGATGAAGATTGCCGCTATCGCCGGGATCGTGGTTTGTGGAATCGTTTTCACCGGCCGGCCACACCCGGTAGCTACCGCCGAGCTACCACCGCTACGTTCCTGGGATCTGCTGAAAGCAGCCGGTGCGGCGCTAACGCCGATCGCGTTCTCTTACGGCGGCTGGCAGACTTCCAGTTTCATGTCGGCGGAGCTTCGCGATCCGCGGCGCGATCTGACGCGCGGGCTGTTGATCGGCGTGATGGGCGTTGTGATTCTGTATCTATCGATGAACTTCGTTTATATCCGAGTGCTTGGTCCGGATGGCCTGGCCGCCACCACGACGCCGGCTTCCACGGCGATGCAGGCCGCCATCGGATCGCGCGGGGCTAATCTGACGGCCATTATTATCGCGGTCTCGACGCTCGGATTCTTGAGCCAGGGAATGCTCACGGCGCCGCGAGTCTATTTCGCCATGGCCGAGGATGGCCTGTTTTTTCGCAGTGTAGCTTTTGTTTCGAAGCGCACGCAGGTACCGGTGGTGGCCATCTCGCTGCAAGGGGTCCTGGCCATGATCATCGCGTTGAGCGGCCGTTATGAACAGATTCTCAACTACGTGATTTCGTCCGATTTCATATTCTTCGGGCTGACTGCGTCGACTTTATTTGTGTTTCGACGGCGTGCGCGCTCGGACGAGAAGGTGGGATATCTTGTGCCTGGCCATCCCTGGACCACAGGATTGTTCATCGCCGCGAGCGCGCTGATCGTGATCGGCACGGTCTATAGCCATCCGAAGGAGAGTCTGGTGGGCTGGATGATTTTGGCTTCTGGAATTCCCGTGTATTTATATTGGCGGCATTGGGGGCAAAAGGTGAAGGCATGAAGCGCGTGATGAGCTCGACGTATATGCAGTGGGCCAAGAAGCGATCCGGTTCCCGCTACAATCTGGCCACCAGCGGTCTTCGAAGCTATTCGCTGGCTGGGCTTCCGGTGACGATCGAAGATCTGGATCCGCTCTCGCGGGCGGGTGGTTACGGGTACCCGCCGCTCACCGAAGTCCTGGCTGCGCACTGTGGCGTTGCACCGGAGAATGTTGTGACTGCGGCCGGCACTTCCATGGCGAACATGCTGGCCATGGCCGCGATTTTGGAGCCGGGCGACGAAGTGCTGGTGGAACATCCTGCGTATGAATTGTTGCTGGCGGCGCTTGGATATTTGCAGGCCGATATTCGCCGCTTTTCGCGGCGCGCTGAAACTGGCTTCGCGCTAGATCCTGCGGAGGTCGAGCTCGCCATTACGCCTCGAACACGGTTGATTGTGATTACCAATCTTCACAATCCTTCGAGTGCATTCGCGACCGAGGAACAGTTGCGCGCGATTGGCGACATGGCGCGGCGCGTGAGCGCACGTGTTCTGATGGACGAGGTTTACCTGGACGCTCAATTCCAGTTGGCGCCGCGACCCTCTGTTCACCTGGGCCCTGAGTTTGTGGTGACCAGCAGTCTCACAAAAGTATACGGGCTGAGCGGGCTGCGCTGCGGTTGGATTCTCGCCGAACCAGAACTGGCGCGCCGCATCTGGCTGCTGGACGATTTGTTCGACGTCAATATGGCGCATCCGGCGGAGCGGCTAAGCGTAGTGGTGTTCCAGAACTTCGAGCGTATTCGCGAGCAGTCGCGGGCGTTGCTGGATACAAACCGGGTGTTGTTGAATCAGTTTCTGGCTAGCCGGCGCGATCTCGAAGTTCGGCCGCTGGAGTTTGGAACTACTGTTTTTCCGCGCTTGCTCACGGGAGCGGTGGACAGTTTTTGTGAGTTGTTTCGGGACAAGTACGATGGGACGGTTGTGCCTGGGTCTTTCTTTGAGATGGCGGATCATTTTCGGATTGGGATTGGGGGCGAGACGGGGGCACTGCGGGAGAGTTTGGAGAAGTTGGGAGTGGCGTTGGATGAATTTGGAAAGAGCACCGACTCCCTTACGGT
>PMOK01000154.1:0-3618 GCA_003162425.1 Bryobacterales bacterium
GCGCAACTCCATGCCGAGACCAAACCCCAAGGCGCGCTCCAACTAATCATTTTCGAAGAGCTGCTCCACTCCGCCTGGAACCTCCGCCGTGTCCGCGCCATGGAAGCCGAGCTCAACGCCTCCGCACCCGACGCCCTTCTCACCGATGCCCCTCAGACAGATGCTGGCCCCGCCGCCAAGCTCGATCGTCTCGCACGCCATCACACCCGCATCGAACGAACGTTCTTTCGCTCCTTGCGCGAGCTCAAGGCTCTGCAAACGGACGCCGCGCTCAGCCTTACACTCCCTTCTTATTTCATGACCATAGCGCCGCCCCTCGCCTCGCGAACGCAGATTGCAAAACGAACCCAATTCCTCGCGATAAACGATCGCGTTTTGGAGGCTGACGATTACCTCTCCGCCCAGGATCTGGAGGAAGGAGCCCTCGGCCGCGTCCTGCACCAGCACGCCCGCGCCGCAGCCGCCGAGCCTACGGAGGCCTTCATGTCAGCGCACTAGTGGTCTCGGATGGACGAATGCAAAGTGGGGCGGACCCCCTGGTCCGCGGCCGACGCCCACGTCGGCCGGCTGGAACCATGATGTATCCACGACGTGCGGGACCAGGGGGTCCGGCCCCACTCGCTGGAGGAAGGTTTTCGTTCCATTGGATGAGCTGCAACCCATGAGATACACTCCTGCCAACGCATGGGATTTCGATGCTAAGGTTCGTGCGATTGCATTGTCCGCGCGCCAGGCAATGTCCCTCTGGACCCTACTTCACGCTGATCGAATACGGCATCACTTTCATGAATCCGCCTTTTGCCAGCGCGGCCACGGGCAGATTCCCCAGAACCTGCTCCAGCTTTGACTCCAGCGCATTTGACTCATCGGCGCGCCCGAAGAGCACATCCAAAATGCTGCGCTTCCCTGGAAACGGCACCAACGTGATGCGGTCGGAAGCAGCGAAGTGCGCACGCTGCCGCACCAATTCCACCGCGCGATCCAGACCACCCAACTCATCCACCAATCCGTTCTGCTTGGCTTGCGCGCCCAGCCACACGCGCCCCTGCGCCAACGGTTCAATCTGGTCGAACGTCTTCTTGCGCCCATCGGCCACGCGGCTCACGAACGATTTGTAGAACGCATCGATCTGGCCGCTGATTTTCTGGCGCTGCTCGTCATTCAAAGGCGTGTAGTCTGAGTCCAGATCGGCAAATTGCCCACGCTTGAGCATCTGTTTGTTCACTCCGATCTTGTCGTAGAGTCCGTGCAGGCTGATCCGCGCGAAGATCACTCCAATGGAGCCGGTCAACGTATTGGGATAAGCCACAATCGGATCGCCCGTCATGGAGATGAAATAGCCGCCCGAAGCCGCCAGGTCGCTCATCGAAATCACCACCGGCTTCTTTTTGCTCAGATTCTTGGCTTCGTGCAGGATGTCGTCCGATGCCACGCCGTCGCCGCCCGGCGAATCCACGCGAATGATAACTCCCCGTATGGACGAGTCGTCTTCCACTTGCTTGAGCAGCTTGATGAAGCCGGCCGCGGTGATGCCTTGGTCGTCTGAGCTGGAATTTCCCGAGCCGCGCGTAATCTCACCTTCGCCAATCACCAGCGCGATGCGCCGGTTCACTCCGCCGGAAATCGGTGGCGTCTTGCTATAAGCCTTGGCCGACAGTTTCGTCAGCGCGGTTTGCTTGAGCCGGATCTTCATGTCGTCAGCGGCCTGGTCTTCGTAGCCGAACGCATCGATCAAACCGTTGGCCAGCGCTTCATTCGCCATGAACGGTCCCTGATCGATAATGGCCTTTACAGCATCCGCCTGCTTCTTCCTGCCTTGCGCAATGGTGTCGATCAAGTTCCCGTAATACTGATCCAGAATTTGGTCCAGGACTTCATGCGTCTCAGGCGTCATGGATGTCTGCGTCAGCATGTCGCCCGCGTCTTTGTACTTGCCGGCATGGATCACGTCCGCATGAATGCCCAGTTTGTCGAAAGTGTTCTTGATGAAAACTGCTTCCACGCGGAGGCCCTTGAGATCGAGCGAATCCTCCGGCGCGAGGAAAATCTTATCGGTCGCGCAGGCCAGGTAATATTCGCGCGCGCTCGGACTCCGCAGAAAGCTGATAATCGGCTTGCCGGATTTCTTGAACTGCAGGATCTCGTCGTGGATTTCCTGCATTTTGGCCCAGCCGATTTCCAACCCGCGCGGCGCGAAAATGATTCCCTTGATGCGCGAATCCGCGGCCGCTTTCCGGAAGGTGTCCCAAACCTGCTCCACGGTCAGCGGAGTCTGGTCCTGGAACATGGGCAGCGGAATTTCAGGCTGGGATTTCTCGGGGACCTCGCCTTCGAGCTTAAAAACCAGCGTCGATCCGTCCGCAACCGAGACCGGCCGCTCGCCGAACGATCCGACCAATTTCACCACGGCAAAAATCAGAATCAGCGCGGTAAGCCCGCAAACAACAACACCCACCACTAATCCGATCACAAAGTTCTTCATGGCCGCTCCCTTTAGTAGATGCCCCGCGCGGGTGGATGTTTTCGTGTTTTATGCAAGACGCCGGAATTTACTGACCGTTCAGAATCAGATCGAAGCGGCGGCTCACATCGGCAAGGTACTCTTTGTTCCCGCCGTCCAGTTCCACCGTCGCCGAGCCTTGATAGCCGATCTCCTTCAGCGCCCGGTACACTTCCTTCCAATCAATGTCCCCATCGCGCAGGTTCACAAAATCCGCCACACGCTTCTTGATCGTGGGATCCTGGCGGAACGAGAAGTCCTTTATATGCAGTTTGACGATTCGTTTCCCGAGCGTCCGAATCCAAT
The DNA here is from genome assembly GCA_003162425.1 of Bryobacterales bacterium. GTDB lineage: Bacteria > Acidobacteriota > Terriglobia > Bryobacterales > Bryobacteraceae > Palsa-89. The sequence goes on from PMOK01000154.1 coordinate 2,807, forward strand.
CCTGCGGGTAACCGTAGAGCACTACGTTGCCGACATCGAAATAGGACCGGACCCAAGGGCTTTGGAACTCATCCACGTAACGCGCCATTTCCAGCGGACTCAGCAGGAACTTGTTCCAAACTTCTTCCACCGCGATGATCACCTTCACTTCTTCAGCTAGCGGAAGAATCTTGCGGATCTGCGCCTGCGACCGATCCCACGCTTCTTGATAGCTGGTCTCGGGATTCACCACCGCCGGAACCACCAGTACAGTGTCAGCACCCCACATGCTGGCATTGCGGAAACTTGTCTTCAGCCCCTCCATGCTCTTGGCGACAACCTCGGGGTCGCGCGAGGAAAGCGGATATTTCCAGTGATCGCGATTCATCACGGAGTGAATCCGGATGCCGGTTTTCTTGCTCGCGGCGAGGATCTCCTCGGCCTGACGTTGGTCGTCGGTGGTGCCACATTCGGTCTGTTCGAAACCGGTATCGCGCGCGAGCTGAAACCGGTCCAGGATGCTGAGCTGGGAGGGCAGCATGCTGAACAGAACCGCTTTGTGGATGGGAAGCCGATCAGAAGCCGCGGCGCGGAGCGCGAGGCCGGAGGCCGAGGCGGCCAGGAAGGTTCGTCGAGTCATGCGAACTCATTCTACAACGTTGGCCGCCTTACCGAAGATAGACGGCGCGGAAACGGCGTACTGGCGGCTCTTCGGAATCCAGGAAATCCTCGAACGACAGCTCGCGCAGGCCGATTTCCGTAAGGTGATTCAATTCCCTGCGAGTCAGCGGCCACGGCATCTCGCCTCGCGGATCATTTTCATCACGTGCGCG
>PMOK01000154.1:3637-14023 GCA_003162425.1 Bryobacterales bacterium
AGATCGGCGGCCACATACTCGACACGGCTGTCAGGGAACCTCCTGCGGCAGCTCTGAATTGCGGATTCGGAAACGTCAAAGGCTGTGGTGGCGAATCCCCATTCCGCGAGTTGCTCCGCATCGTCTCCTAGACCGCACCCGACGGTCACCGCCGTTTTGCCGGCGGACGGAATAGGCTGATCCCTCCAGAAATTCAGCAGGTTTGGACTCGGTCGAAGTTCCGCCCAAGGAACAATGCTTTTGCCCTCATCGGCTTCCCGATACAACCGCTCGAACCAACCGGTAGGATCGCCCTTGGCGATGTATTCAGCGGCAAGCTCTCTAGCGCGTGTGCGGTCCGGCATTTGGCTTAGCATCATGATACGATCTCGGCATGATTATCGGCGCCCAGCTTCCCTCAGTCGACGCCGGCGGCGGATGGCTGATATTTGCACTGCCTCCCGCGGAGGTCGCGGTGCATCCCGCCGACGACGACTCAGGCGCGCACAGACTTCTCCACACGCAGTTCTATCTGATGTGCGACGATTTGTCGGCCACTATCAAATCGCTCAAGCTCCCGAGCGGCGGTGACTACTTTGAGCTGGCGGATGTGGCGCAGACACTCGTGTCTGCAGCGCCGAGACTCATCTCGGCGTTCGTCCATTGGTCGGTTCAGGATGTATGCGCCGGCTCGCAACCCGGAAAGTTGAATTCCCATAAAGAAGAACCAAGCATATTTGCCATACACTGTTAGACAAATGGCGAAGCCCGTGTCCATCGGCCAATTCGAGCAGTTAGTGCTCACCGCGGTTCTGAGCCTCAAAGAGGATGCCTACGGCGTCACGATCCATGAAAAGGTTGGAGAACTCGCGCAGCCGAAATCGATATCGCTCGGCGCAGTCTACGTCACGCTCGATCGATTGGAAGACAAGGGGCTGGTTTCGTCGTGGCTCTCGGAACCCACGGCAGAACGCGGCGGACGAGCCAAGCGCTGCTACCGCATGGAGGCGCTGGGCGAACGCGCGCTGCAGGAATCCACCGCCACGGCGCAACGCATCTTCGACGCGCTGGTGCAAGCGCTGGGTAAGGACGGCGCAAGGCAATGGGGCAAGCGCTGGGGGAAAGAGGCGAGCGGATGAAGGCGGCTCCATCCAAAACCGCTGAGGCTGTGCTCGGAATCTTGATCCCGCCGGCGTGCCGCGAACAAGTGCTGGGCGATTTGCATGAGCGATACACCGGCCCGCTCCGATATTTCGGCGACGCATTATCCGCGGTCCCGTGCGTGATCATCAGCCGGATTCGCCGAACCACGGATCCGCAAGTGCTCCTCATGGAAGCCTTCGCTCTGTACCTTTCGTTCGTGGGCGTCGCGTGGATATCGGGACAAAGCGCGTTCCTGTATGAGCCGTGGGGATTGCTGCGCCTCGCGATCCCCACAGCCGTCGTGTTGGTTGCGCTGGTTCTTGCAATCGGCCTCGCGGCGCGATGTAACCGTCAAGGTATCCTGGACCTATGTCATCGCACGCAGATATCGATAGCGCGCTCAAGGAGCAACGCGTCTTCGAACCTTCCGAGGAGTTTCGGTCCAAGGCCCATATCAAGAGCCTGGCCGAATACCAGCGCCTCTATAAAGAAGCGGAGGAACAGCCCGAGGAATTCTGGGCGAACATTGCCCGCGAGCTGCACTGGTTCAAGACCTGGGATCGAGTGCTGGATTGGAAGCTGCCATTTGCGCAATGGTTCGTCGGCGGGCAACTCAATATCTCGTACAACTGCCTCGACCGTCATGCGGCTACCTGGCGCAAAAACAAGGCGGCCATTCTGTGGGAAGGCGAGCCGGGCGATTCGCGAACGTTAACCTATCAGCAACTGCTGCATGAGGTATCGAAATGCGCGAACGTGCTGAAGTCGCTGGGAGTGAAGAAGGGCGACCGTGTAGCCATCTACATGGGCATGGTTCCCGAACTTCCCATCGCCCTGCTGGCATGCGCTCGAATCGGCGCGCCGCACACCGTGGTATTCGGCGGATTTTCGTCGCAGGCGTTGATCGATCGCATCAACGATTGCGGAGCGTCGGCCGTGATTACGCAGGATGCCAGTTACCGGCGCGGCGCGGAAGTGAAGCTGAAGGAAGCCGTGGATCACGCGATGCCGCTATGTCCCACAGTGAAGAACGTGCTGGTTTATCGCCGCACGGGCGCCGCGGTCACCATGGAACCTGGCCGCGATCACTGGTGGCATGAGTTGATGGAAACCGCTTCCGCCGAGTGCCCGGCAGAGCCGCTAGATTCCGAACATCCTCTGTACCTGCTCTATACTTCCGGCACCACCGGCAAACCCAAAGGTGTCCTGCATACTACGGGCGGCTACGCTGTCGGAACTTACATAACATCGAAATGGGTTTTCGATCTTCGCGAGGAAGATACTTTCTGGTGCACGGCGGATATCGGATGGGTGACCGGCCACAGCTACGTGGTTTACGGCCCGCTCCAAAATGGCGCGACCACTTTGATGTATGAAGGGGCGCCGACGTGGCCGGAGGCGGATCGCTTCTGGCGGATTGTCGAAAAATATCAGGTGAGCATTTTCTACACAGCGCCCACCGCCATTCGCGCTTTCATGCGTCTAGGCGAACAATGGCCGCGCAAACACGAAATGAAGAGCCTCCGGCTGCTTGGCAGCGTGGGAGAGCCGATCAATCCGGAAGCGTGGATGTGGTATCGCGAAGTGATTGGCCGCAGCCGCTGCCCGATCGTCGACACCTGGTGGCAAACCGAAACCGGGGCCATTCTGATTACCCCGCTGCCGGGCGCCATCGCGACTAAGCCAGGTTCAGCCACGCGGCCTTTCCCGGGAATCATTGTTGACGTTGTGAATCGCGAAGGCCAATCCGTGCCCACAGGCTCTGGTGGGTTCCTGGTGATCAAACGTCCCTGGCCATCTATGTTGCGGACTATTTATGGCGATCCGGAGAGATACGAGCAGCAATACTGGTCGCAGATTCCGGGAATGTATTTCGCCGGTGACGGCGCGCGCATCGATCAGGACGGCTACATCTGGCTGATGGGACGCGTGGACGACGTACTGAACGTGGCCGGCCATCGCCTCAGCACTATGGAGATCGAATCGGCGCTGGTTGCGAACCCAGTGGTAGCCGAAGCGGCTGTAGTGGGGCGTCCGGATGAGATCAAGGGCCAAGCTATTTCCGCGTTTGTCACGTTGAAAGCCGGCCAGAAGCCGAGCCAGGAGCTGAAGAACCAGTTGCGGCAATGGGTGGCCAAGGAGATCGGCCCCATCGCCAAGCCCGACGATATACGGTTCACCGACTCGCTTCCCAAGACCCGCAGCGGAAAAATCATGCGGCGCCTGCTGCGCGAGATCGCGACCAATGGAGAAGTGAAAGGTGACACCACGACGCTCGAAGATTTTTCGGTGCTGACTAAGTTGTCCGCTGAGGAAGAGTAGGACAAGCCGGAGGCTTGTCCTACTCGTGGATAGATGCCGCGGTGAAGCTCAGCAGATCGCCGCGGTCGCGGGCGATTTGCTTCAACCGGACGTAATCGCCAGCGAGTTGGCATAGCTGCGGAACTGTTGGACACACCAATTGCTCGCCAGACGTTTGGCTTAGATATTCGAGCGAAATCTGGATGGCGTCCTGATAGCGCTTCAAGCGCGTTAACAGCGCCACCAGCACCTGCGCGGGCGCGGTCCCGATTAGGTTTGGATCGGCTTCGCGCACTTTCGCAAGGAAATGTCCAATGCAGGCGTCGACATTTTCGCCGGCCAGAGCGCTCAGATAGGCGGCGTGGTCTACATACACGTCATCGAACGGAGGATCCGCCCGATACTTGAACTGCGGCGAGAGATGCTTGCCGTATTCGCATAACTCAATGGCGAGGCGTAACGCTTGCGGGTCGGCCAGATCCAGAGCGAACCGGATCACCGCGACCAGATGTGATGTATCGACATAGTAATCGAGATCGCCGAACAGCCAGTCGCGTCCGGCAATGAGTTCGGGAACGCTGTGGGGCAGGGCCGTGCCCTGCCTCTGGGAGATCGCCCGCCGCAGGCTTTCCAGCAGCTCGCGATGCAAGGTGCGAACCAGGAGTATGATGCACTGCTCTCGCGTTTCCCGATCCGCGTACTGCTCGAAATAAGTAATCGCGCGGCAGATACCGTAGCGCGCGAGCAGAAGCTCGAACCCCTTGCGCGGATGGACGCGCTCTTCGAGCGCGATTTGGATGACGACATCCTCGGCCGAGTCTAGTTTCTCGATCGCCGCCCTCACCGGTTCCCGATCACCAACAGCTCGAAAATACGGCCAGGCGCGCGCGATATCACCATCCGCGAGAAATAGGGATCCGACTTCTCGGGCCGCCTGAGCAAGTGCGTCCTCATATGCATCGCGCTGGCCGGCTGGGATATCGTCAAGACCGTCCACGCGCAGCGGTGGCAGACCCATTTTGTGGCGCTGCTCAATCACTCTCGCTTCGAAAAGCAGCGGATAGTTCTTGTCTTCGCGCAGCCTCTGAGCCAGCAGATCGAACCCGGACTCCGCGCCGCCCGCGCGCACGGCCTGCTCGATCAGGTCAAAGACATCGTCGTTCATGACGGTCCTCATAATCTTCTGGCCGCGAGTAGATCTTCACGGTTTAAGCACAATCGGAGCTACGCGCTTCGCGGAGTTACCTTCCACAGAGTAGCTGATGACATGAGTCCGCGATTCGCCACTAGGGCCTCCCCCGTTGATTTCCAGCGTGAAGACATGTTTCTGAACGGTCAATTTGTAGGGCGGCGGATAGTCCCCAAGAAATATGTCCGAGCTTTTGCTCAAGACCTTGGAAGGCGTACCCGACGCGTCCATCGTGAAAGCTTCGAATCGCAACTGCTGCCAGTTCGAACTACACCACGGATTCACGTTTGCGCCGACAACGAAGAAGTGGCCGCCAGGTCCAGCTCGCGAAACAGCATACTGAAAATAGCCATGCGCGCTGTCTATCCCCAGGCGCATATTGGACTCCATCGCCAACCGCAATTGCCACGCATCGCCCGCCCGCTGGAGCAGATACAGCGATGAGTCCTCGCCGCACTTAACGCCAAGCGTGGTTGTGAACGCGACCCACGCAGAAAGTCCGTTGGGTTTCCAGTCGACTATTACGTTGTGGAGTTGGCCGTAGGGCCGGTTTCCTTCTTTCGAAGCAATGTGAACTCCCGCATGCGTGAGCTCAGCCTGAACGTCCGCACCGCGATTGAGCGCATCGATGATAAAGTCTCGCAGCTCATGTTTCAATTGCCGGTGCAGCGTGGCTATTTCTGGCGACACTCGCATTTCAACCACGGGCGGCTCTGGGTCCCGAAACTGCTGGAGCCTTCTAATTGTGTCTTCGATCGTCGGTTGCCCAAACGCCGGGCACGCCAACCAGAAACCAGAAACGAGAAACCAGAAACGAGGTTTACCCGCCAATCGCATACATCGGCCGCGGTGGCGCCACAAATTTCGACGAGTTGATCTCGTGCCCCAACCACTTCTTATGGACCGTCCCACGGATGGTTGCCGCGATCTCTTCGTCGGGCGCACCCGAGCGCAATACGCCTTTGACGTCCGTCTCTTCGATCGCGAACAGGCAATACCGCAGTTTGCCGTCGCTGGTAAGCCGGATGCGATTGCAGTTCAGGCAGAACGGCCGGCTCACCGACGCGATGAATCCGACGGTTCCCAGTCCATCCGCATAACGATATTCGGTAGCCGGGGCGCGAGCGTCGCGATCTGGGATCTCGATCAGTGGCGCAACCTCACGCGACAAGGTCTCGATAATCTCACCGGCAGTTAGAACGTTGCCGCGCGACCACAGTCCTTGGGCGTCCAAAGGCATGAACTCGATGTAGCGGATCTCCATGCCATGCTCGCGGCCAAAGTGCGCGAGAGGAACAATATCCGGTTCCACCAGGTTCTTTACCGCAACCGCGTTGATCTTGATGGGGCCGAAGCCGAGTTGGCGCGCCACCTCCAGGCCTTCTAGAACCTTGTCCAGCTCGTCGCGCCGCGTGATCCGCAGAAAACGCTCGCGATCCAGCGTGTCCAGGTGAACGTTGAGACGCCGCAATCCGGCTTCGTACAAAGCCTCCGCATGTTTCGCCAGCAGTACGCCGTTGGTAGTGAGTGCAAGATCCCGAATGCCTGGAATAGCGGATAGCATCCGTATCAACACCGGAAGACCCTTGCGCACCAGAGGCTCACCGCCGGTCACTCTAACTTTTGTGACACCCAGCGACACCGCCACGCGAACGAAACGCTCGATCTCCTCGAAGGTCAGGATTTCCGCGTGCGGCATATACGTCACGCCCTCTTCCGGCATGCAGTAGAAGCATCGGACATTGCACCGGTCCGTAATGCTGATCCGCAGATTGTCGTGGATGCGGCCGAAAGTGTCTATGAGCGAGTTAGTCACGTCGCGTCAACTTGTAATCTCATTCTATCAGGCGTACACTAAGGGTACCCCGCGTTCGCCGTTCGAGATTCAATAAGAGGTGTGCATGTCCCGCCCGTTTTTTCTTTATTTCGTACTAACGTTCGCAATATTTGGCGTTTCAGAAGCGTCTATTCTTACTTGCAGTGAAAGCGCTGTGCCGCCCATTGTGAAGGGAGAAGGCCTCGCCGAAAGAACCGGCGACATCGCTCTCAACTGTTCCGGAGGCGCGCCCGGCGCCATCGTCAACGGCAATCTTTCCGTCTTCCTGAACGTGAACATCACGAACCGTCTGATCGGGAGCACCTTCACGGGCGTGATTTTCACCATTGACAACGGCGCGGGCCCACAACCAGTTAACATCGCGCCCATAATTGGCGGGCCCAGCGAGCTAATATACAACGGCGTTAACTTCGCGTTGTCTTCAACCGGGACGGCGACGTTACGAATCCAGAACATCCGCGCCGCTGCCAATCAGATGGATGTATTTCCTGGCAATTCGATCTATGCGTTCCTCGGATTCAATTCGAACCTGGTCTCGATCACCAACAGCACCTTCATCGTGGGAACGCCGGTGCTGGGTCTGTACGCGGGGTTCTCGACCGCATTGGTGTGTGCGCAGCACGGATCGCAGCTCCCGGACAATCTCAATAGTGTCGCCAGCTTTATAGCGTCGAACGCAGCCTTCACATCCACGCGTTTGACGGAAGGGTTCGCTGATGCTTTCGATCCACGCGGCGCATGGGAAAGTCTGAATGCGGACACTGGCACGCGATTTTTGATCACCTACTCGGGATTCCCGGCCGGGGCGCAGTTGTTCGTACCGTCTGTGGTTGCTGGATCGGATGCCGTTAAGCCGACCGCCGGCGGCGACTTGGGCGTAGCGGCCTCCGGAGGGAAATATGCTCCGGGCAGCGCCGGCTCACTGCTCCTGTCTCTGGTCCAAGGCACGAATGCGAACGGCGCGGGCGGATCGCTGGTGTACACGCCAGGCGCGCTGGGTTCCGGTGCGGTGACTTTTGATTCGATGAGTCAGGTAACCCTCACCAATGGATCGGGCTTCGTGGTTTATGAGGTAGTGGACGCGAATCCCAACGTGCAGGAGAGCGCGCAGTTCCCAACGTACTTGGGACTCGCAGCGTTCGACGGCCCCGCGGTGGTGACGACTGAAAACGTCTCGCTCGCTCCCGTCTCCACGGTAGCGGAGGCCACTGTCCACGACCCTATTCCGCGGTTCGTGGCGCTGACGCCGCCTGACGATTGCAGTATCATCGGCGATTGCGGCGCGTCGTATTATCCGCAATTGTACGCAAACACATTGCCGATTCATCTCACTGCTTCATCCAACGGGAACACGCAGTCGGGTTATACCGAAGTGAACAACAGAGGCGGAGGCCATCTAATCTGGACGGCCACCATCAGCTACACGAACGGCTCCGGCTGGCTGCAGTTGTATCCCGATAACGGAATCGACAACACTACCATTCGCGTGGACGCGTCTCCTGCAAATCTGGCGCCCGGGACGTACCAAGCGAACCTGACAGTATATGCGGGGCAGGGCTCGGCCACAGTTCCGATTACGTTTGTGGTTACGGCCCCGGTTGTTACTCCGGCTCTACCCACTGTTTCGAGCATTGTCAACGGTGCGAGTTTTGCGGCCGGGCCCGCGGTTCCCGGGTCAATCGCCTCGCTGTTGGGCACGGATCTCGCGGGAAAGAATGTCGTGGTGACGTTTGGCGGATTGACCGCGAAAGTTTTGTTCGACAACGGCACGCAGATCAATGTTGTGGTCCCAACCGGGCTCGGCGGCGTGACATCCTCGCAATTGGTAGTGGTTGTGGACGGGGCTTCCAGCCTTACGCAGGCTATATCAGTGGCCGGATTCAGCCCCGGCATCTTCGGGAGCGGAATACTGAACCAGGACGGACAGATCAATGGTCCCAATCATCCCGCTCAGGCTGGCACCATCTTGCAGATCTACGCAACGGGCTTGTCCGGCAGCGGCGCGATTACCGCACGCGTGAATGGCAATGTTATCGATCCGCTATTCGGTGGGCCGGCGCCGGGCTTAGTAGGAGTGCAGCAGGTGAACGTCCAGTTGCCGGCCGGTTTAACGGGTGCAACTGCCCAGGTCTCGGTGTGCGGCGGAGTGGCCGGCATGCCGAATCAGGCGACGTGCAGCCCGACCGTGCAGGTGGCCATCACGCAGTAGTTTTGTGGCCGCGAATTAACGCGACGCAACACGCGCCGATGAATCGAACGTAATATTACTTCACGTTCATACGCGAAACCCGTGAGAACAGCCCTCCAGTCCAACCGGATGTAGGAGGCTTTCTCATGAATATGAAACAAGCTGTTCTCGCTGGTGTGATGCTTGCATCCTCCACGCTGACTGCGTGCGCCTCGCAGGCGTACGTTGCGTATCAGGTTCCTCCGCCGCCCGCGCCAATGGCCGTGGGAGCGGTGGGCTACGCGCCCGGACCGGGCTTTGTGTGGGCGGACGGATTTTGGGATCTGCGCGGTGGCCGATGGGTGTGGGTAGGGGGTGCGTGGCGCAGGCCGTCGCACGGGCACGCCGTTTGGGTGCGGCCATATTGGGAACAGCATGGGCGTTCCTGGCGTTTTCGCAAGGGATACTGGCGATAATGTAGGTGGATGGCTGGACAAAGTTACGATGCGGTGCTGATTCTCTCGTTCGGAGGGCCCGAGCAACTGGATGAAGTGATTCCGTTTCTCGAGAACGTGCTGCGCGGGCGAAATATCCCGCGCGAGCGCATGCTCGAAGTCGCTGAGCACTATTATCACTTCGGCGGCAAGAGTCCCATCAACGAACAGAACCGGGAGTTGATTGCGGGCCTCGGCGACGAACTCGAGCGCAACGGGCCTCGGCTTCCAATCTATTGGGGCAATCGCAACTGGCACCCCTATGTCGCCGACACGCTGCGGAAGATGCAAGCGGACGGGATTCATCGCGCGTTGGCATTCGCTACTTCGGTTTTCAGCTCGTACTCCGGATGCCGGCAATATCTGGAAGACATCCAGAAGGCGCGCGCGGCAGTGGGCACGGGCGCGCCTGAAGTCGCGAAGCTGCGTACGTTCTACAATCATCCGCTGTTCATTGAGGCGTTCTCGGACGGAGTGCGCGCGGCGCTGGACGAAATCCCGTGCGCACAAGTCATTTTCACCGCGCACAGCGTTCCGCAGGCGATGGCCGAATCCAGCGACTATGAGCAGCAGCTTCACGAATCGTGCAGGTTGGTTTCCGAGAGTCTTGGCATCGGCTCTTGGCGGCTGGTGTATCAGAGCCGCAGCGGTGCGCCGGGTCAACCTTGGCTCGAGCCGGACATTGGCGACGTGCTGCGCGGGATGGAACCTGGGCAAGATGTAGTAGTGGCGCCGATTGGCTTCATTTCCGATCACATGGAGGTGTTGTACGACCTGGATACGGAAGCCCGCGCGATCTCCGAAAACCGCAAGCTGCGGATGGTCCGGGCTGCGACCGTTGGCGTTCACCCAAAATTCCTCGCCATGATCCGGGAACTGATTCGTGAGCGCATGGGGGAGTGCGAAGCGCGCGCCGTCGGCAAATACCCGCCGCATCAGGATGTGTGCCCCGCCGAATGTTGTCCTGCGCCCGCGCGCCGCGCAAGCTCGGGAGATCCTCGATCGTAGGTGAGGCGTAGCACTCACAGACGAATGCAAAGTGGGGCGGACCCCCTGGTCCGCGGCCGACGCCCACGTCGGCCTGCTGCTGGTTTCGTCAATGCTTGAGGCAGCGGGTCCAGGGGGACCCGAGCGGACCAGGGGGTCCGCCCCACCCGCTGGCGGCAGGTTTTCGTTCCATTGGATGGGCTGCAAGCCCATGAGATGCACTCTTGCGGACACACGTTGGCCGCTAAAGTCACAACGTTCACACGAGTGTGAACGCGGCACGCATGAG
>PMOK01000136.1:0-24058 GCA_003162425.1 Bryobacterales bacterium
ACAGATTCTGAGGGAGTCGGTGCATTGCGCCGCTTTCTTCACGGCTTCTGAGCAGACCGGTTAGCTTCTGTCGCCGGCTGCTCACGCGTGTCGCGGAAGGGCATGTGGAGCTTGTGAGCGATATCCGGCCAAAATTCCCGGAGGACGTCGAACCCCATGCCTGTGGCCAGGGCATAGCCACTCACCCTCAGTGCGGGACTAAGCCCGCGTTCGTTCCCCGGATGGTAGACGTCGTTCAGAGCGACGGCAGTCGCAGTTCCCAGCCATTGCGAAGCGTTGAACATGTGCTTGCCGCTGTCGCGCTGCGCCACAAAGGTATGCTCCAATGCATGGAGGAAACGGCGCCTGCCGCTGCCGTGAATCATGCGGTAGTATCGAGGGTCCTCCGAAAGGATCGTTGGATACGCGAAATCAGTGAAAAATCTCCACGTTGTCTGTCCGGCGAAGTCGGCGCCAAAGCGTTTCCCGTAAGCCTCGGCGCCTTGTCTATACGTGGGGTCCCGGTTGGATGCCTGATCCAAACCCGCGTTGAAGGCGGCCTCAAGAAATGAGATTGGTTCAAACGTGTCCCGAACGAACAGGGTGAACTTGTCTTTCACCTCGAGAGAGCACAGCACGGTTCCGAGTTTGTACTGCGCGGGTTTGTACTGCGGAGCATGCACTGATTTGAGATCCAGTTTCCGGGCGAATGCTCCCACCACCTTCTGGAATGGACCTTGGTAATCTTGCCAGCTAAGGAGCGGTGGTGGCTGCAGGCAAGGCGCTGGCGCGTTTTTCTTGGCCGGATCTTGCGCCACGCCGGACGCAATCTCCTGTGCGCTCACCAAGGAACCGAATGCGAGCGTCAGCAAAATCGCCGCTCTCGCCCTTCTTCGAAAATAAGGACAGCACGTCATCGCGCACTGACTCCTGGCCCTAGCCGGCCGCACAGGCCCCGCGAGCGATGGGAGCAATTCAAACACCAGTACGGATGGTTGTCAGTGAGCGCCGGCTTGCGCCAGCTTGTATTCCGAGTAAATCAGAACCCGCTCAATGACGAGGCTTTTGATGAAAAAGATTTTCGCGGCCGCTCGCACTTCCACGCGTTCCGGCATCCAAATCCCATCGTCCAGCCGTGCCTGCTCCATCGTAATGTGCGAGCCACGCAGCACGCGTGCCAGAAATAATCCCATCGAAAACGGCTGGATCACCTCCCCGTCCACTTTGATCCACCCCAAATCCTGCTTGTCGACCCAAAGCTTGCCTGCGACCTTGGAAAACATCTTGCCGTACTTGCCTTGGGCATGATAGTCAGGGCGCGGCGTCGCTTGGAGTACATAGGCCGGCCTGCCCCTCACCACCTCTTCGCCCACCAGTTGGAAGTCGAAGGCCTTAGGCACTTCGCGGACCAGCGAGGTGTTCTCGTCCTCCTGCTTGCGTAATCGCTCGGCCCGCTGCTCCGGCGTTTCTCGTTTCAACTTGTCGAGTTTCTCCTTGTAGATCCTTTGCTCGTCCGCCGAGGGAGGACGCCCGTTGTGTTCCAAGAGTTGCTCGAACGGAACGCCGTTGACCAGAATTGTTCTCGAGACATCCACATCCTCGGATCTCACGCGCCCGTCCAGGTCCCGGCGCCGATCCTCGTCACGTTCCACATAGGTGTAATGGAGCCGCGCCTGCCAGTGACGCTCGGTCGCCGCGATGGACGACTCCACGATCTGGCGCACGTCCGGTACGCTGGAATGATTCTGCGATTGGACCCCGGAATTACTTTGAGCAAGCAGACTAGCTGCAGCAGCGAGCAGGATGATCACTCTTCCATGTTCGCTGATCCGCTTCATCAAAGATCCTTGCGGGAGATCCCCAGCTTCTTCATCATGGCGCTCAAGGTGGTGCGTGGCAACCCCAACCGAGTGGCTGCTTTGCTGACCACCCCATTCATCTCCCGGAGCACACGGATGATATGCTCCCGCTCCATTTGCGCCAGCGTGCTGTTGCCGGAGGGTTCCATTGCATCTGGCCGTATTTCGGCCAAAGGTGCACGGAGCGTGGGGCCGCGCGAAAGGATGACCGATCTTTCAATGAAGTTCTCGAGCTCCCGCACATTCCCCGGCCAGGGCCAAACCACTAGCGCCCGCATCGTATCCGGCGGGATCTTTTCAATCTGCTTGTTCATTTCCCGGGCGTATTTCCGGGTGAAGTGCCGGGCTAGGATCGGTATGTCCTCGGGGTGATCGCGCAACGGAGGCGTCGTGATGGGGAACACCTTCAGCCGGTAGTAGAGATCGCTCCGAAAAAGCTTGTCGCCCATCATCTGCGTCAGATTGCGGTTGGTCGCCGCCACCAGCCTCACGTCAATGGGGATCGTTCTGGTGCCGCCCAACCTCTCAAATGCCTTCTCCTGCAACGCACGGAGCAACTTGGGCTGCAAATCCAGCGGGATGTCGCCCACCTCATCCAGAAACAGAGTCCCATAGTGCGCCATTTCAAAACGCCCGATCTTTTGCCCTAAGGCGCCGGTGAAGGCTCCTCGCTCATAGCCGAACAACTCGCTTTCCAGTAACCCGGTCGGGATGGCGGCGCAGTTCAACGTGACAAAAGGACGATCCCTGCGAGAACTCAGTCTGTGAACGGCGCGCGCTATCAACTCCTTCCCGGTACCGGTCTCGCCCAAAATCAACACGTTCGCGTCGGTAGGCGCAACCAGCTCAACCTGCCGCATGATTCTTTTTAGAGGCGCGCTGCTGCCAACAATCTCCTCGAACTGATGCTCTACCTCGACCTCTTCGTCTTCGACGCTCTCCATCTGGTCGCGCTCGCGGAGATCCTGCACAAATGTGATCCATCGAAAAGGAGAGAGCTTCAACACAGCTGTAGCAACCAGAACCGGCACTCGAGTCCCATCCTTGCGCAGCAACTCTTTTTCATAGGGAGTGCAGGCTCCGAACCGCAAGCCTTCTTCATGCGCCAGTTCATCCAGGCCCGAGTATTCCGGAGGCGTGAGATCGGGCCAGCGTACCCGGCCAGACGCGAAATCCTCGCGGCTGTAACCGACTAATTCGAGAAACGTGTCATTCACTTCGGGAGTGCGGTCAAACTCCCCGGAGACGATACCAGCAATGGTGGATTCCGCCGGAATGGGCCGGATGTGCGCGCGGCTGCGGCGCAACTGCTCGTCCCTTTCATGACGCTCGCTAAAATCCCGCACCACTCTCGCGAAGCCCTGCAACTCCCCGTTCTCGTCTTTCAGGGCCATCGTAATGACATTGGCCCAGAATCGGGACCCGTCTTTCTTCACATGCCAGCATTCGTTTCCAAAATGGCCTTCATTAGCACCCCTCTTCAATTCCTCCTGCAGCCTGAAACTGAGAGTGTCTTCCCTGGGATAAAGAAAGGACACATGTTGGCCTAGGACCTCATCTCCGCCGTAGCCGTAAATGCGCTCTGCTCCCGAGTACCAGGCAACCACACGTCCCTTCACATCGATTAAGAACAACGCGTAGTCCTGCACCCAGGACGGAATGCGGTTCTTTTCGGCCTGTTCATTTTTTGAGGAGGTTGCTGTCTTGTCACGCAGGATCAGGATGTGTCGCACTGGCAACACGTTCCCCTTGGCAGTGTACTCAACGTCGCGCGGCTCTCCATCCGGACCCGTTAGCTGGAGCGTTCCCTCCTGCTCGCCCTCCTCCAGAAAGGCTCGCCAAAGCTCCGAAATCCGCGGCCTGAAACTGGGGGGTGCAAAGTCATCCATCCGGCAGCCGATGATCTTATCCCGCGGGATTCCTAATAGCTTGCCGGCGCCCGCGCTAGCGTCCAGGTAATTCCGGTCATCGTCGGCGATCAGGATAGGTGCGGCAGGATGGTAGACGATCGCCCGGAACAGCAGCTCAAGTTCTCTTGGGCCGTTTTCCACGAGCCAACGTGTGGCTTGCGATGGTGAGGCGCAAGTACCCAAGCAGTCCTCCTTCGCCCGTCAATCCAGGAGGCTTAAGCGGCCAACGATAGGTCGCCTGAGGTCTCCACAAAGGCGATCAATCACATTGTATCACCACGCATTTAGAGATGGCGCAAGCTGGGCGAAACATTCTGACTGCATTTGGTCATATGACGACTGCTGGTCAACCGCGACACGCATGTTTAGAGAGTGTCACCGAACCGCGACCGTTAGGGAGTCGGTGCCTGCGCAGATTTCTTCACGGGTTCTGACTCTGACCTTCGAAACGAAGCATCATATTCGGCCAGATGAACCCCGCACCATCAGTTTCCGGCGCTGCAACCGCTGACGGACCTCGGAATGCTTTTGCTTAGAGCGTGGAACCTGCCCGCCAAGAGACCTGCGTCAAGTCGTTTCCCAAGCGAAGCGCGTACCACAAAAGGAGAAGATGAAAATGAACCGATTTAAGATAATCACGACGGTCTCTTGTATGGCGTTCGCGAGCGCAATGATCGCACCCAGCGCAAAAGCGGACGAATCGAACAGGAAGACCATAATCACGTTTAGCAATCCTGTGGAGATTCCAGGGGTCCACCTCGTTGGCTGGGGTGTGTTGCCCGCCGGTACTTATGTGTTCAAGATTTTTGATTCACAATCCGACCGCCATATCGTCCAGATCTTCAACCAGGACGAAACCATCGTTTACGCCACGATCCTGGCGATTCCAAACTTTCGCCTCAAGGCGACCAGCAAGACTGTAATGACATTCAGAGAAAGACCAGTCGGCCAGCCGGAAGCGCTGCGCGCATGGTTTTATCCCGGCAGAAATTGGGGCGAGGAATTCGTCTATCCGAAGGCTAAGGCAATAGAACTGGCCAAAGCCGAAAACACACCCGTGCTCTTCACGGCAGCGGAAATCCCGGTTGAAGTTACCGAACCCATTAAGTCGCTAGACGAGCCCGTAGTGGTGCAGTTGAAACAAGCGCCTATCCTGGCCATCCAGCCCACCGGAGAAGAAGTGCAGCTCGCCGAAGTGGTTACTCCGCCTCCAACGGAATTGGAAGCAGCGGCCCCGGTGGTAGCTGAGGAGCCGCTCCCGAAGACCGCGAGTCCGTTGCCGCTCATCGGGCTCTTCGGACTACTGGCGCTGGGCGGGGCCTTCGCCCTTCGCTCGATCGCACGCCGCGTTCACTAAGGTTGGTGATCTGTTCCGCGGCGCGCCACTTGGAGCGCGCCGCAGCAGGAGGTCGACCCGGCGCGGGTGGTGGCCGAGCTAGAAAGAAGGTGTGCTTGCGGATACCATCGTGGGACCGAGCGCATGGTGGCAACATAGCGCTCGCGCTAGGGATGATCCTCCTGATTGTTCCCGGAGGCCATGTCCAATCTGAGGCTGCGGCGCCACGCATCGCACAGGACCAGGGACCGTATCGGATCGCGGTGGATGTCGACTTGGTAGTGCTGCCCGCTACTGTCCGGGACCGGCACGGCCTCAGCGTCTCCGATCTGCGTGCGGATGATTTTACCGTTTTTGAGGACGGCGTAGCGCAGCACATCAAGCTATTCCTGCATGAAGATATTCCGGTTGTCGCCGGACTTCTGGTGGACCATAGCGCAAGCATGCGGCAGAAACTCGCCGATGTGACTACCGGCGCCCGGGCCTTCGTACACTCCAGCAATCCGGACGACCAGATGTTCGTAGTGAACTTTAACGAGACCGTTTCGCTGGGTCTACCGGATGCAATAGGATTCACCACTAGCGCCGAGGAGCTGGAACACGCTATCTGGCGAACTGAAGCCGCCGGCGAGACAGCGCTTTACGATGCGATCGTGGTGGCGCTAGCGAGATTGCAGGCGGGCGGCCGCGACAAGAAGGTGCTGCTGGTCATCAGCGACGGCGGTGACAATGCCAGCACACACAAGCTGGCGGAGGTCTTGCAGATGGCGGAGCGTTCCAGCGTAATCATTTACACCGTCGGTCTTTTTGAGCCCGACGATAAGGACGCCAATCCGAGAGTGCTCAGTCGCCTGGCGCAGGCAACCGGTGGCGAAGCGTTCTTTCCGGAAAAACTCGACGAGGTAGTGAGTATCTGCGAACGCATCGCGCGCGACATTCGCAGTCAATACACCATCGGGTATTTTTCCAGCAGCGCGAAGCAGGAGGGCGTCTTCCGGGCCGTTCGCGTAACGGCTCATGCGCCCGATCATGGCAAACTCGCCGTGCGCACTCGCCAGGGCTACATCGCCGGAGCGGGCATTGAGAGCCCTTCGGCCCTCCGTATGCCTTAGCAAAGCCGTCATCAGGAGGATAGCTGCATGCAATGGATTGACGAAATGTTCGCGAACATGGAAAAAGACCGGGCCGCGGCATCGGCCAAGAGAATCGAAAAAGCGGGCAAGGCCGACCGGACAAAGCATTTGAAAAAGCAAGTCCCCGGCACACTGAAGGCGTGGAATGGGTTAGTTTCTTCGATCACAAAGGATGTCAACGAATTCAACAATCACAAGCAGCGCGCTGGACAAACACCGGCACGCATCCGCCAAAGGCATTTCGAATGCGAGGTTCACCTGCCTGGAATGCAAGGCAAAAGCCTGGTCCTAAACTTAGACGACAAAGATCTCCAAGTCTCGGTTCATCCTGAGTTCCCCAAGCAGCCGTTGGCCATCGCCATCGAACTCGACAAGGACGGCCAACACGCTTCATGGGTGCTCGGCGAATCTACCAAAGAGAACGCAAAACTATCGGACGAGCAATTGTCGGAATATCTGCTGAAGCCCGTTCTCTCCTCCGCCTCCATCAATTGAGAGCCGGCTCACTTCGCTGGCCGGCCATGCTCCAGGCATAACGCCACCAGGTCAGAGACATTCGCTTCACCCGCGCACATCACAGTGTCCGCGCCGCCCCAATAGATCTTCACGGTTCCATCGGACTCCGCAACCGCGCCACAAGTGAACACCACGTTGTGGACATATCCCGTGATTTCCCAGGGATCTTCCGGCTGCAAAATCCACGAGTCGCTTACTCCCAGAATCTTGGCCGGGTTCAGCAGATCATGCAGCGCGACCCCCAAGCGATACACCGATCCGTCCATGGTCTGGAAAACACCGTGATAAATGGAAAGCCACCCCTGCGCCGTCTTGATGGGCGGCGCGCCAGGACCGATCTTCATTTCGTCCCAGTGATATGGTTCGGGCCTCATGATGAGCTGCGATTCACCCCAATAGCGTAAGTCCGGTGAATAGGAAATCCAGATGGACCATGGCGCGATCTCCGAATGCGGGCGGTCCAGGCGCGCATAGAGCCCGTCAAATCTCTCCGGGAAGATCACCACGTTCCGATAATCCGCTTCCGTGATGAGTGAGAACCTTTCAACCTGACTGAAATCCCTAGTCTTGGCCAGCGCGATACGCACTCCATTGCGCGAGTAGGCGCTGTAGGTGATCAGGTACTCGTCTTCGATCTGCGTCACGCGCGGATCTTCGACGCCGAATTCTTCGTAGGCGGCAAAAGGTCCGTCCGCCGCTGGAGTGAGGAATGGCTTGGGATCCACCGTGAAACGGAATCCGTCGTAACTGTGCGCCGACCCGATAATCGATCGCCCGGTGCGCAGATGAGAGCGGAACAGCATGATGTACTTGCCCTGATGCTTCACCACCGCCGCGTTGTGCACGGTCTCCACCGGATAGGGAATGTCGGCCTTGGTGAGAATCGGATTCCGGCTATATCGCCGAACAATATCTCGCTTCATGCTGTCTCTTCTCCTCGATCTCGAAAATCGCCGCGTAGACTCGTTCATAGGCCGCGACCATCGTGTCCACCGAAAAACATTCCCGGACACGTCTGCGGCAGGCGGCTGGATCGATCTCCGCAAGCCGTTGCAACGCCCGCACGGCTTCGTCGACATTGTTCACCAGAAAACCCGTCCGCCCCTCTTCAATCACTTCGCGGCAGGAGCCCAGATCCATCGCGATCACGGGTACGCCCGCGGCATTGGCTTCCGCCAGGACAAGTCCGAATCGTTCCGGGATGGTGTTCAGATGGAGCAGAGCACGGGCACGCCCGAACAGCTCATTTTTGCCCGATACGTCCACCGGCCCGATGTAGCGGATGTTCTGATCGAGGTGAGGTTCCACCTGCTCCCGGAAATATGCCTGATCCTGGATAATGCCCGCGATGAGCAACGGCAATCCGCTCCGGAGAGCGACTTCGATCGCCAAATGGACACCTTTGTCCGGATGAATCCGCCCAAGGAAAATCAGATCCTGGCCGCGCGATTCCTGCAGCGGGTACAGCGAAAGATCGATTCCGTTATAGACCGTCGCGAGGTAATTCAGCCCTGGTGCGCGATCGGAGTTGCTGATGGAGACAAAATACCCGTCACCGTATTTTTCGTAAACCGGCATGATTCTTGGCGACGAAAATCCGTGGATGGTAGTGAGGACGGGCGTCTTCACCAGCCTCGAATAGGTCAGCGCCATAAAGTCGTAGTGGCTGTGGATAAGATCAAATTCAGAAGCGTGTTCGAACACATCGGAGATGTGCAGGTATTCGGCAACTTTCGGATCGATGCTTGGATCCTCCTCATAGCCGCGGTCTACCACGGCGTGCAGGTGCGCGCTGGTGACGGAATCCCGCGTGGCGAACAATGTCACGTCCCAGCCGCGCGCCACCAGGCCTTCGGTGACGTTGCCGGCCACCGTCTCCCACGCACCGTACTGCCGGGGCGGCGTTCGCCAAGCCACCGGCGCAAGGACCGCAACTCTTTTGTTGGGAATGATCATTTCGAAGGTGTTACCGAACCGCGACCGTAAGGGAGTCGGTGCCTTGATTCACCCGCAATGCCCCCATGTTCAATTCATCGCGCCCAGCAGGTCAGCCAGCGCGACAGTTGCGAACCCCGTGGCCTGATCCGCCAATCCATAAGGAATAATCAGTTCGCCGTTGTGCAACAGGGCGCCGCAAGTATAGACCACATTGGGCACGTAGCCTTCACGCTCGTTCTGGTTCGGCTTGAGCAGTGGCTCGCGAAGCCGTCCAATCACTTTGCTTGGATCATCGCGATCCAACAGGAACGCACCAATGCAATACTTTCGCATAGGGCCAACGCCGTGGCTGAGTACCAACCAGCCGGCATCCGTTTCGATCGGCGATCCGCAGTTCCCGAGTTGAACCAGTTCCCAAGGAAACTTAGGCTTGAGCAGCGCCGTGCACCCATTCCAGAAGTGGACGTTGTCGGAGAACATGAGGTAGATATTTTCGTTATCCTGCCGCGAAAGCATGGCGTAATATCCTTTTATCTTCCGCGGGAACATCGCCATCCCTTTGTTTTGCGCGGCTGGACCGTTCAACGTGATGAACCGGAACAGAAGGAAATCGGAAGTCTCTACCAGTTCCGGCATCACCACCTTGCCATCGTAGGCCGTGAAAGTCGCGTAATAAATGTAACTGCCGTCCGCCTCTTGGAAGCGGACGAACCGGGCGTCTTCAATGCCGTTGCGCTGAGAGGGAGTTGCCGGGAAAATAATGCGCTCCGAGAGTTTCTCGTTGGGCTGGAACTGAACCTCGTAATTGGAACGGGCCAGCAGCCAAATACCCTGCGACTCCAGTTGATCTTCCCGCGACATTCCATCCGGCAGGCGAAATTGTTCGGCTTGGAGGCTGCCGCGCAGGTCTTCCAGCGTGAACGAACTCCCGAGTTTGTTCAGAACCCGGCGCGTAAATTCGCGATTCAATCCAAGTTCTGCGAGTTTCCGCTCGAATAGCCCCTTCTCGTACAACAGGTTTGGAATTTGACGAGGCTCAGTCAGGAAACCGGTGGGCTTCATCACCTCGATTCGATTATCGGCATGCAGTATCCCGGTTCGAAATGTAACAGAAGAAATGTGCCCCTCCCCGGTGGCACGCAGGCTGAGGACGAACCGCAGAGCGCCTGCCGCGAGACCCGTTTGATCCGGATGCGGAACGATAGACGGATTGAACAACGCCGCGGCTTCCAGCGAATATTCGGCCAGAAAATAGGAACCAATCAAATGCCGCCGCTCGATGGAGAGATCCTGATCGCTCTGGAACGTCTCGCGGACTTGTTCAAAACGTTCCAGGAAAACATCATGAATATTTTGATGGCGCTTGCAGAACTCGGCGCAAATCTCCGCTAGCAGGGGCGCCACGCACTCTTCCGGAATCGCCAGAATCCGATCGATGATTCTGCCGGCCCTTTCGGAATCGCCAGGACTGAAAGGCCGCAGCAGAACGCGCGACGGATCGGGCCTGAGAATAAGGGGAGTGCGTTTGATGCAAATCGGCATTACGCTCCAATGGCGATGGGTTTCTTAAAACTGGTCACCATGTTCTGCGCCAGACGCATTTCCGCCAACGAGAGCAGGAACGCTAAAGTCGACTCGGCTCCTTGGTTCCCATTAACCCGATCTACGTGTAGCCCATCGCCGCAGCCGCCGCTCTCGGGCGAGTACAGTTCCAAACCCAGATCGTTCCAGCCGATAAACCAATCGAAAGCACATTGCGCCTGTTCGAACCACCATAGATCCGCGGTGGCGCGATAAGCTTCCAAACAGGCTGAGGCCATGGCTTGCGCCTCAATCGGCTGCTGATCAAAATTGGCCCGCGCGCCGCCGCGCCGGTAAAAACCATTGCTGCCGATCGGCCGGAAGTGGCCCTTCTCGGAAGTCTGTATTTTGTTCAACCAGCGCAATGCCTCCAGGCCCCGCTCAAATACCGCCGGTTGGCCGGTAGCGGATCCGCTCAGGATCAAGGCGTGTGCCAGCTTGGCATTGTCATAGGATAGTTCCTCTTCAAACCAGTGCCAGTCCGGGTGATAGCTCCGCTCGAAGTGATCCATGAGCCGGCCGGTGAGGGCCTCTCGCGTTTGGTTGACCAGGCTGTCGCCGCTTAGCCGGCGCAAGTATTCATGAATTCCGATCAAACCGAACGCCCACGCTCGCGGCGAGGTGAACTCCATCAAGGCCGGCAGCGCCTGCGCGAACAGTTGTCCCGCCATCATCTGGAAACTTCGGAATGGTGAGCGCCCTACGCCGATGCCGAGCGCCCAGATCGCTCGGCCCTGGCAATCGTCGGAACCCTGGGCGTCCAGCCAGCCGCGCTCAAAGCTCATGTGGTTGTGGAAGCGTTTCGTTTTGGGATCGAATGCGTGATGCAGGAAAGCCGCGGACGTGGTAGCCAGCGTCTTCGCGAATTCCGGCTCCTCGCCCAATTCAGCCAGCAGCACGGCCAGGATGAAAGCGCGTGCGTTGTCGTCCGTACAATAACCCTCGGAGAAATTCGGAACGCCAAAAATGGCGTGCTGGAATACTCCGGTGGAATCGGTCATTCGCATCAGATGGTCTAACTTCAACTCCGGAAGTTCCCGCGGTCTTCGGTCGAGAGTCTTAGTCATCAGAGATTTGCGGGAGAGCGCCGCTCCCTGCAGCCG
The DNA here is from genome assembly GCA_003162425.1 of Bryobacterales bacterium. Classification (GTDB taxonomy): domain Bacteria; phylum Acidobacteriota; class Terriglobia; order Bryobacterales; family Bryobacteraceae; genus Palsa-89. The sequence continues at coordinate 11,356 of PMOK01000136.1, forward strand.
GGCCGCTTCAAAGGTGCGCATGTATAGCTGCGCGACGTTGCTCCAAATCATCTCGCGCCCCAGCCTGTATGCGTTCTTGCGCATCGCATGCCGGCGTGTGTCGTCGCGCAGCAGGCCGATCACTTCACGCGCGATAGCCGGAGCATCGCCGAACGGCACCAGCACGCCGCGATCATCCCCCAACAGTTCCGTGGCATGCCAGTAGGGCGTCGAAATCACGGCTTTGCCGGACCCAAAAGTATAGGCCAGGGTTCCTGAGGTGATCTGCGCTTCATTCAGATAGGGCGTGATGTAAAGGTCCGCGGCTCCGATGAACTCCTTCAGATTCTCGAGTTCCACGAAGCGGTTATAGAAGATAACGTTCTTTTCGATCTTGTTCTTCTTGGCAAGAAGTTCCAGACTCACCCGGTAGGCTTCGCCGTGCTCGCGCAGTTCGTTCGGATGCGTGGCGCCCAGGACAATATAAACAACCTCTGGAAATTCCTTTAAAATATCCGGCAGCGCATTGAGCACGCATTCGATGCCCTTGTTCGGCGAAAGCAGGCCGAAGGTGAGCAGCACCACCTTTCCTTCCACGCCGAACTGATCCTTGAAGTAGGTGGGGTCGACGAACCCGACGTCGGGAATGCCGTGCGCGATCAGGTCGATCTTGGCTGCCGGGGCGTCGTAAATATCCTGCAGCATTCTTCGCCCGCGCTCAACCATGACAACCAGCCGGGTGGAGAGTGAGATCAACTCTTGCATCACGCGCCGTTGGTCGGGCCTGGGATCGCGCAAAACGGTATGCAGCGTCGTAACAACCGGCATTCTCAATTCGCGGAGAAACGCCAGAATGTGGCCGCCGGCGGGCCCGCCGTAAATGCCGAATTCGTGCTGCAAACAGACCATGTCTACGTTGCTGATGTTGAGGAAGTCGGCGGCGCGCAGGTAGGACGACAGGTCCTGCTCCTCAATCTCGAAGCGAACCACTTCCGGATACTCGTAGCCGCCCGGGATGTCGTTGACCGACACTGCCAGGCACTGGCTTTGGGGATGCGCGCTTGCTACGGCGGCAAGCAGATCGGATGTGAAGGTGGCAATTCCACACTTGCGCGGCAAGTGGTCGCCCACAAAAGCGATCTTGCCAATTTTGGAATTTTCTTTAATCATGATTTTCATTCTCACTTCATCCTTTCAGCCCGAACGATGAACCGATTGGGAGCCGCACCCACGAAGTAAAACGGATGACAAGTGATGAGAGTCAGGATCTCATTCCGGCTGGGATCCAATATCGATAGATCATCCGGACTCACCACTTGCGTGGACAGAACGCGATATCGATACTGACCCTGCAAGGTGGTCATCGTGATGATGTCATCCTGGCTGATATTACGCAGCGGCCGGAAAAACGTGTCGCGGTGCCCGCTGAGAACTACATTACCGTTTTGACCTGGCCATGACGTGCCCGGTATATGGCCCACTGCGCGCCGGAGGGTGCGCCGGTCGTCTCCTTCCATTACTATCGCGGAAAGTCCCAGACGCGCGATTTCAATCCGGCCGATTAGACCCTTCTGACCTGTGAGCGCAATTGGAGCGGCCGGGACCTCGGAATTTTGGCTAACTGCTCGACGCTGGTCAAGCAGGCGTTCGAAGTGACGGCTCTCGCGCTGCTGGAAAAGCCAGGTGTCCGTGAGAACCCACCCGCAATAGCCCAAGAGCAGGACAGCCCCCGCAAAAAGCCCGCGTTGCGGCCATAACAGAAGACCATGCAGCACATCACGCTTCACGACAAGTCTCATCGGCAGCACTCGCCCTTCAACACGCTTGGACAGTGCCGTACTGCGGCTGCCACATCGCGTCTTGCACTTGTTGCACGATGTCGACGAATTCGACGCCCGCCAAGCCCTCCTCCACGGCTGCCTCAGCAACGGCCACCGCCACTGTCGCCGACACGCTGCGCAGATCGTCAATGTGCGGGAGCAGCGACGCACCTGGCTGGCGCACTGTCACCAGGCTCGACACTGCGCTCGCCGCCGCCACGAACATACCATCACTGATCCGGCTCGCTCTTGAAACGATCGCGCCCAGCCCAAGCCCCGGGTAGAGCATGGCGTTATTCACTTGCGCGACCACATAGGTCACGCCTTTGTAAGTGACCGGTGCGAACGGGCTCCCGGTTGCGATCAGCGCGCGCCCTTCCGTCCAGCTAATCAAATCTGCTGGGTTCGCCTCGGACCGCACTGGCGGATTCGACAGCGCGAAGATGATTGGCCGCTCCGTATGCGCCGCCATTTGCTTAACGATCGCTTCCGTGAAACTTCCTGAGACTGTCGATGCACCGATCAGCATGGTCGGTGACACTCGCCGCACCACTTCGGCCAAGCTCAGCCCGTTTCCTGGCAGGTCGTGCTTCCAGCTCTTGCTTTCAGCGCCCGGACGCGCATACGTCGCTTGATAGTCATGTAGTTGAGCCATGTCCGTGGTGAGTAATCCCTGCTTATCCACGCACCAGAAGCGGCTGGCGGCAGCTTCTCTCGAAAGCCCCTCCCGCACCATGGCGTCGCGAATCTGGTCCGCGATTCCGATACCCGCCGTACCTGCTCCAAAGATGACCACGCGCTGGTTGCGCAGGGGCGCCCCGCAGGCGCGCACGGCGGAAATCGCCGCGGCCAATGTGATCGCGCCGGTGCCCTGGATATCATCATTGAACGTGCAGAAGTTGTCGCGGTACTTCTCCAGGATGCGCCGTCCGTTGCCGGGCGCGAAGTCCTCCCACTGCAGCATGGCTTTCGGGTACAGTTTGGTCACCGCTTTAACGTATGCGTCGATAAAGGCGTCGTAACGTTCGCCGCGTATCCGGCCGTGCCGGTTCCCGATGTATGTCGGATCGTCCAGCAGACTTTCCCGATTGGTGCCGACATCCAGCATCACCGCGACCCCACGGGCCGGGTCAATGCCGCCCGCCGCCGTATAAATGGCGAGTTTTCCGATCGGCACTTCAATGCCGCCCACGCCCCATTCGCCAATTCCCAGAATCTGTTCGGCATCGGTTGCGATGATCAGGTCGATCTCGCCGGGTTCGGCGCCAAGGCTGGTAAACGCTTCCTCAATGTCTCCAGGATGATCAATAGACAGGTACACGCCTCGCGCCCGCCGGCACTCATGGTGGTATTGCTCCATAGCCATGCCGACCGTCAGATTGTTGACGATCGGAATCATTTCGCGCAGGTGATCTGAAAACAGCCTGTAAAACAGTACCGCGTTGCGGTCGTGCAGAGAGGTAAGGTAGATATTCTTGCTCACCGCATCCGGCAGCCGTTCGTACTGGATGTAGGCGCGCTTCACCTGGATCTCGATCGTACTGATATCCGGCGGAAGCAAACCCGCCAGGCCCAGCGTTTTCCGTTCCTCGGCGGTGAAGGCGGTCCCCTTGTTCAACAATGGCGAATTGAGGACGGCCAGCCCACGCGCTTTGGTCTGGTAACAACCGTCCCCATTCTCCTGGCGCTTGGTCACCGGCGCCAGCAACGGAATAACTCTCTGTCGCATGCTGCTATCTCTCTCTCCTTAAATTCACTAACTAGCCGTGGGGCGGACGCCCTCGTNNCGGACCCCCTGGTCCGGCTGTTCCAGGGAACGGACCCACATCCCCTAGCGAAGGCGGTTGGCCACCGCTCGGACGGCGAACGCGCCACCCAGCGAAAGCAAGCCGAGCAGTCCAATGAATGGCATCGGGCTTGCCGTTTTCGGCAATGTTGCCGGCAACTCCGGCATCGTTTGCGCTACTTCCGCCTCAGCCGGCGGCGCCGTTACCACTTCAGCGAGTGCAACATCTTCTCCCGTGGGTTTAATTGCCATTACGGGCGCTTCCTTCAGTTGCACCACCACCGGTTCGTCCGGCGACTTGACCGCAACGGTGACTTCCGGCGTGATCTCGGCCGGCGTATAGAGAACGATCGTATTGGTTTCCTTGGCCAATTCTATTGCTCTGGCCTTCGGATATACGAACTCCTCGCCCCAGTTTCTGCCCGGATAAAACCATGCCCGAAGCGCTTCCGGCTGTCCCACCGGTCTTTCTCTAAATGTCATTACCGTCTTGCTGGTCGCCCGCAGACGATAGTTTGGAATGGCCAGGATGGTGGCGTAAACCGTGGTTTCGTCCTGGCTGAAAATCTGGACGATATGACGGTCGGACTGCGAGTCAAAAATCTTGAACACATAAGTGCCGGCCGGCAGCACTCCCCACCCCGCCAGGTGGACACCTGGAATCTCCACGGGAGCGCTAAAGGTAATGATGGTCTTTCTGTTAGACTCATCCGCCTTGGCGCTGGGCACAAACATAGTTCCCGCGAGTCCCAAACAAAACATCGTTATTGCTGCTGTTCCGAATAATTTCACTGCACTTCTCCTTTTAGTTACAAAATTCTAAGAGCATTCTCTGTTCCATCGGTGCCGAGCGCGCGATAGAGCTTGTTTTAGCGGCTGCGAAGCATGGAACCTGGAAAGTGCTGGGATGTGAGGGCTGACCGTGCGGAGTCATGTGACCACATATGGTCGAACGCATTATTTAGCAGGGGTATACAAATAGTTAGGGCCGGTCACCAAGAGACCGGCCCTGAATGACACAGACTGCGCAGTCTTATTTCACTGCCAAAGGTGCTGACCGGATCTCTGAGCCTATGAGTTCACCCGAGACTACCAGTTCTACCCGCCGATTTTGTTGCCGTCCGGCCGCGGTGTCGTTGGTGGCTACCGGCTCGGTTTTTCCGAATCCCTTAGCCGTCACCGACGCCGTTGGAATTCCCGCGCCGGTCAAGTAGTCGCGTACGGAAGATGCACGATTCTCCGAGAGCAGTTGATTGTAGTTATCGCCGCCCACGCTATCCGTATAACCTTCCACCTGCAGCCGCAGCCCCGGATGCCCCGAGAGAATCCCGGCCACTCGCGCCAGTTTCTCGCGCGCCGCCGGCCGTAACGAGAACTTGGCCGTGTCGAATAAGACGTCCGACATGTTCACGATCAAGCCCCGGGCGGTATCGCGAGTCTCAAGAATCGCGTTGAACTGCAGCAATAACTGCGCCCGCAATTGGGCTTTGTCAGCCTCGGCTTGCGCCTTTTCCGCGGCTGCGCGATCCAGGCCGGCCTGCGCCGTGGCCCTTTGTGCGTCGTTCTCCCGCTTCAAGCGATCAGCTTCGGTCTGCGCGGCCAACGCTTGCGCATCATTGTCGCGCTTCAGGCGATCCGCTTCCGATTGCGCTTCGGCCAGCCGGGCATCGCTCGCCAGCTTCAAGCGATCCGCATCGGCCTGTCGAGCCGCGGTCTGTGCGTCATGTTCGCGAGCCACGCGCTGTGCTTCCGTTTGCGCCGCAATCCGCGCCCGCTCTGCTTCCAGTGCCACGCGCTCCGTCTCGGATTGCGCGTTTAGCCGTGCCGTCTCGGCTCGTCCCTCACGGTCTGCTCCAGCTTGGCGCTCGTTCGCGAGTTGTTCTTCCTCAATCTTCTTGACCGTGATGATTCGCGCATCTTCCGCCATCTGAACGGCCTCTCGCGCCACGGTTCCAATCGGCTTGCTGCCCGCCCTGCCCAGCAAATAGCCTTCGGCGTTCTCGAGCCCGTCCAGAGCCTTCTGGAACGTATCGGCCGCATAGCGAGGGGCTCCGGTCCAGCGGGCGATCTGAACGGCATTGCGCGCTTCATAAAGCTCCAGCGGCACCTTACGGTCCAGCACGATTGGCCGGATGTCGGCGGGATTCACGTTCAGCGTGTACTGGCCCCGCTGTAGCAGCTCATACTTCGCATCCAGTTCTTCGATGGTGCCGATGGTATCGTGCCGGACAAAATTCTCCATCACCACCACGTCGCTGGGCTGCGTGACGGCGAAATAGGGCTCCGCTGTGATAATCAAACCGAACGATTGTAGTTCGGTGGTCGCATCCAGCTTGCTCTTGCCGTCCTTCAACAGCACTTCGCCAACGTTGGTCGCGCGACCTTCCGGCGTAATGGCCCACATCACATACGTAAGATACTCAGGGCCGAACTTCGTGGCCGGTTCCAGCCTCTGCATTTCGGCATCGATCTTAATCACTCCCTGCTTGCTCTCAACCTTCGCTTCGCCCACGGCCTGCGGCATCAGCGCTGTTCCGCGAAAGCCGATTCTGGTGGATCCGCTGCGGTGGTTGTAGTTAATAGCCTTCGTGGTTCGGGCGACCACGGTCACCCGGTAAATGGGTACCGACCCCGCGGTCACAGGGTCGGGAGAGGTTGATGTAGGATTCGGAGCCTGCGGCGCCTGAGCCGCTAGAATCCCGCACGCTATGAGAAATGCGCTAATCGTTTTCATATTTGATCCTTACTTTTATTGCTGTCTCTGTTACCGCGCCTGTCTTGTCTGTTGCACGAAGCGCACCGTCCGCCGCAACCGGACGGCCAAGCGGCTAACTCCAACCTGTGCCACGAACGGTGGACCGCTTTACGTTGTTTGGACCGAGCAGAGCCCGCGTGGTTTAACGTTATGTGGTCAGATGACGGGATATGGTCGAGTTTTCACAAAATGGGATGTTCCGGATTCTTGGAAACGTCCAGGCTGGGCACCGGCGCAGCGTCAACCACCTTCAATTCATCCAGCTCCTTGACCACCTTCGCCCATTCCACGCTGTCGCTCTTGGTGGAAATTGGCGCGCTCAGGTCGCCGTAGAACGCGAGAATATCGAGCCGGAGTTCCGGCGCCATGTCCGCGTAGTGACCTTCCAGCTTATCCAGCAACTGCGCGTATGCGCGATCGCCCAGCCTGTAGCCGCCCGCCGCGGTGATTTCTCCCACGTCAATATTCTCATTGGGCAGCTTCAACCGATCCGCCTGCAATTCCGAGAGCAGCTCCCGGTAACGATCCAGCGTCGTATTGAAGCTCGCCATGAACAGCTTCTCCACGGCGGGAGTCGGAACCTCGAACCGCAAATCTCTGGACCGGCCCACTCTCGGCAGCATCCGGATTATAAATGCCCATAGTCTGGACCGGAATCCCGGCTGCTCATATTCTTTGCCCCATTCTTTCTGATAACTGGCGCGTGAGAGATTGTACAGGAACTTCTTTTTAGTGGCGCTCGGAGCATCCTTGATGATCTCGGATTTCTTCATTTGCCACGCCACTCGTGTGATGGCGGGAATCGTGGAACTTACCGCGTGGCGATAGGAGCCGATGCCGAGACTGACTCTTTTGAATACATCTCCCAGTTTCAGTCCATACGTATCTTGAAACGCCCGCTCCAGCAGTGGCCGGGCTACTTGAAAGCCGATGAATGCGTGATAGCTTTCGGGTGCGTAATGGCCTTGGGCCACCTGAAGCACATCAAAAGCCAGCTCCGTCTTGACGTGCGAGAGCGCATCGTCGGCGTAAGTCACGCGATTCCCGAATTTCGTCCGAAGCTTCGGATAAAGCAGTGGAACCGCCACATTGGTGGCCATGCGGTGGCCGGTGTTGTCCGCGGCGTAGTGCGCCAGCGCCCCCAGCGAGAAAGCATATTCGTTCAGGTCTTGAGATTCGCGAATCAGGTTGAGGACAAAGTCGCCGCTCCGGACGTAGTGCGTGAGATCGGTGAACAACTTGGATCCGAACGGGTAGTAACCCATATCCTGAATGATGCTGCCGCCATACACGTAGGCGTGTGCCTCCAGCAGTTGTTCCGGCGTAGAGTCCGGAAATCGTTTCAGCAGCAGGCCTTTGATGGAAGTGTCCCAGGCGGAGTCGATAATCGCCTCATGCGTGAGCACCGAATACGAAAACCCGCTCGGAGACGCGAGCAGAACCACCAGGCCGGCGAACAAGGCACATCGATTTTTCAAGAGCAGTCGCATGTTGATCTCAATTCGGTTTTGCCGCCCAGCCTTCGGACGGCTGACCCATTTTCATGGGTACTCCCTGGCGGGTTTGAAACCCGGTGTCATCCACCCAGGTGACCAGGTAACACTCCGGGCAGAGCCGTAGCTGGCGCAACGGCAGATCTTCCACGGCGATGTCGATCGGCTCCATCTCAGTCCCGCATTTTGGACAACCCTCGTCTCCCAATGCGAGACCGATGGGTCGCATCTAGATGCGCCCAATCAGCACCAAAACCAGCACGATAACCAGAACGGTTCCCAGCCCTCCGCTCGGATAGTAGCCCCAGTTCCGGCTGTGCGGCCAAGTGGGAAGCGCGCCCAACAACAACAGCACCAAAATCACCAACAGAATTATTCCCATATAGTCTCCTTATGGACCCGATATATCTGAAGCGAGTTTCACCCTCGCACCCAATGAGCAGCCAGGGCGGCAACTCCGACCGTGCCCGCTATGGCGCCGGCCGACCAGAAGAACCGCCAGAATAACTGCCATCCCTGCACCTTCGCTTGGACCTCCTCAGCTCGTTCACTCGCGGACGGCGTATCGATCGGTATCATGTTGTAAGTTCTCTCGCCGGGTTTATCGCCCGATTCGGTAGCTGCTAAGTCCACCCCACAATCCGACAGCCTGCAATACCCACACCGCAACGGCAACCACAACTACGACGTTCAGAATGGATTTGATGCTGGAAGCCATCGGAATGTAGCGATTGATCAGATACAACGCTACGCCGACGATAATCAGCGCGATCACAAGATTTATCAGAGGCATTTTCGTTCTCCTACCAGCTAAGAGGCAATTCGTTGACCAATCGCGCGGAGTCCATTGGCGCGTGAAACGTGGGCTACCCGCCTGACCGCGCCGCGTCACATGACCAAATCAGGTCAACATACATCAACTGAACTACGAGCGAATGCCGCGGGGAGACCTGGCCATATAGCTGCTCTTGGCAAGCCTGTCTACGTCTTACAACTTGATAAGGAGATCCAAGATGACAAACAAAAAAACAGCGGTATTCGGCATTTTTCAAAATGCCGCTCAAGCCGAACACACCGTGAATCAATTGATGGCTGCCCATTTCCGCAGCGACGACATCTCAGTCTTACTGCCTGACAACGCCAGTACAAAAGACTTTGCCCACGAAAAAAATACCAAGGCGCCTGAAGGAACGGCTACCGGCGTTACGGCGGGTGGAGCGATCGGTGGGACTCTCGGTTTGCTGGCGGGAATTGGAATGCTCGCGATCCCGGGCGTTGGTCCATTCATTGCCGCCGGTCCGATCATGGGTGCTCTGGCCGGTCTCGGAGTAGGAGGTGCGGTGGGCGGTTTGATAGGCGCGCTAGTCGGTATGGGGATTCCTGAGTATGAGGCGAAGCGGTACGAAGGAAAAATCAAAGAGGGCGGCGTTCTGCTCTCGGTCCATTGCGACACTTCGGCAGAAATCGTCAGCGCGAAGGACGTGCTCAAGCACACGGGCGCGCAACAAATTTCGTCGGCCGGCGAAGCCAGCGCGGACATTCCCGCCGCTGCCACAGTTGCAGCTACGCGCTAATTGCCCCCGTAACGCACTTCACACCGTCGAAAACACCTTGTCTCGGATGGACGAATGCAAAGTGGGGCGGACCCCCTGNNTGGTATTTGTCGATGCTTGAGGTCGCGGGTCCAGGGGGACCCGCGCGGACCAGGGGGTCCACCCCACTCGCTGGTCGAAGGTTTTCATTCCATTGGATGGGCTGCAAGCCCATGAGATACACTCCCGTGAACGCCTGGGGTTCAGTCGCCGTTGGATCGCGTCTTCCATTCCGCGACCGCGCTTGGCCACAGTGACCACGGAGCGTCATTTCGACCAAATGTGGTCAAATGTGAACAGCGCCCCGACAGATCAGCAGGTATGATGGACTCTACCGCCATTCTTGGCTTCCAGTCTGTTCAACACTGTTAGCGGTGAAGCTGGGGCTTCCTGAATTGACGGGGCAAGGAGAAACGAGCAATGCCCTCCCCAGCCTCACAGCCACAAACCGCCAATTGGCTGGCGGAAAACGGCCCAAAAGTACTCGAACTGCTGTTTCGCGCGATCGTCTACCATCCCTCCTCGCCTATCCTGATCGCAGACAATGACCGTCATTACCGGGACGCTAGTTCCGGCGCCGGGAAGCTACTGGGACTTCCCCGCGAAGAGATCATTGGGCGCAGTTTAGATGAGTTCGTCGAGCCCAGCTTCAAACCTCAGGTCTCCGAACTGTGGCAGGACTTTCTCGAACGGGGCGAACAAAAGGGGACGCTCCGGCTGCTGGGGCCGGACGGAAGCCCGCGCGAGGTTGAATACACCGCCAAGGCAAACGTCTTGCCGGTGCGCAACCTCCTTGTCCTGCGCGACACAACCGTACAGGCGGAAACCGAAGCGGAGGCCCTGGCCGCTGGCGGCAAGATTCCGGGCTGGGTTCAGGATTACGCCCTCTTTTTGTTGGATGTCGAAGGAAAAGTGGTCGCTTGGTATTCAGGAGCCGAACGACTCTACGGTTACACCGCAACTGAGGCCATCGGCCAGCATGTGGCCATGCTCTATCCCTCCGAAGACACACTGCCGGTCAAGCTGCGCGAAGAACTGAACCGGTCCGCGGCCCAGGGCCATTTCGGCAATGAAGGCTGGTGCGCGAGAAAGGACGGAGCGCGATTCTGGGCCAATGTCATCACCATGTCGGTCAAGGATGAAAACGGCAATTTGCAGGGTTTTGCGAGAGTGGCTCGCGACTTTAGCGAGCGCCACGAGCGGGACGAGAAGTTGCGGAAATCGCGCTCGCGTCTCCGGCGCCTCCCTGCGGTGACCACCATCGCCGGCATCGTCTCCGGAGAATTCGACCGGATTCCCGAAGCGAATGACGCGTTCCTCGATCTGGTCGGCTACAGCCGCGAGGATTTGCTGGCCGGGCGGCTCCACTGGCCCGACCTCACTCCGCCGGAATTCCTCGCGCTCGACGAACTGGCGCATGAGGAGGGTTTGAGGTTCGGCGCCTGCACGCCTTTTGAAAAGGAACTAACTCGCAAAGACGGGACGCGCGTTCCGGTTCTGGTAGCTACCGCGGTATTGAAGCTCTCACCGTTTCGATGGATCACATTTGTGCAGGATCTGCGCGAGCGCGACCGCGAGGAGAGTGTTGAAAACGAGGTCTCGGACCAAGACCTGGACGTGAAGCACGATTTCACGGAAATCGTCGGCCGCAGTGCCGCCCTGAAACGGATTCTCTCGCAGGTGGAGGTGGTTGCCCCCACCGATGCCACCGTGCTGATCCTGGGCGAAACAGGAACCGGAAAGGAGCTGATCGCGCGTGCCGTTCACCGGATGAGCCCGCGCCGCGAGCGTCCTTTTGTCACATTGAACTGCGCGGCCATTCCCACCGGGTTACTGGAAAGCGAGCTGTTCGGCTACGAGCGCGGCGCTTTCACCGGTGCCCTGTCGCAAAAGATCGGGCGCTTTGAGATGGCTCATCGGGGAACTCTGTTTCTGGATGAAGTGGGCGACATTCCGCTGGATCTGCAGCCCAAGTTGCTCCGTGCACTCCAGGAGAAAGCCTTCGAGAGGCTGGGTGGAACCAAGACCATCCCCATCGACGTCCGGCTGGTGGCTGCCACCAATCGTAATCTGACACAGATGATGGGCGACAAGCTTTTTCGCAGCGATCTGTATTACCGGCTGAAGGTATTCCCGATCACCACGCCTCCGTTGCGCGATCATCCCGAGGACATACCTATCCTGGCCCGGCACTTCACGCAACATTATGCCGCGAAAATGAACAAGCAGATTGAAAAAATCCCGTCCGATACTATGCGGACCTTGGTGAGCTGGTCGTGGCCCGGCAATGTGCGAGAACTCGAAAACTTTATTGAAAGGGCTGTCATCCTGTCGCGAGGCCCCAACCTGCGTGCTCCTTTGGCCGAAATACGGGCCGACGCAATGGAGCCCGCCGGCGGCCGAACGCTGGAGCAAGTGGAGCGGGAGCATATCATCCGCGTGCTGCGGGAGACGGGCGGGGTGGTCAGCGAGGCCGCTACCCGTCTCGGAATGCCGCGAACCACCTTGAACGCCATGATGCGAAAACTGGGGATCTCGCGCAAAGAGCTCTGATCGTTCAGCTCGATGACGTAGCTTTCTGGTTCTTAACCTGTAGCTCATTCACCACCTGCTGCACATTCGGAACCGCGGCGGCGACGGTCTGGATCTGCGCGCGCAGTGCTTCGGACCCAACCTCGCCAGTCAGAGTAACAACGCCACTCTTGACATCGTACTTTACACCCTTTTGGATCCCATTTTGGATGAGCGCGGCGTCCACGTTCTTTTCGATGCCCTGGTCCAGATCCGAGTTCATTCTCTTCGCATCACTCGCGGAAGCGGGCGGAATCACAGCAATCTGGTTCGACACCACCTGGTCTCCCGCCATGGACTTGGCAATAGATTCAGCTTGTGACTTGTCAACGTCGGCGGCGACGTGTCCACTTAGGGTCACAACACCCTTGTCGCGATCCTGAACCACGGAAACATCCTTCAGGTTAGCGGCATCCAGCGACTTGCGAATATTGTCAGAAACCCGGGGCGATTTCGTGGCCGTTGCGGAACACCCTATCAGGGTTCCGGCTAAAAGAAACGCGAGCGCGGTCAAGCACGGTTTTCGTATTTTCATGTTGCTTTTAACTGCACGAGGCTGGCCAACATCATTCGGGCCCCGTTTCAGCGCCTTCCGCGCACGAACTTTAGCATTGAAAGTCCCATGCGCTCGCATGAGCGCGAGTGGGGCGGACCCCCTGGTCCGCGCGGGTCCCCCTGGACCCGGCCTCAAGCATTGACAAATACCA
>PMOK01000136.1:24066-40618 GCA_003162425.1 Bryobacterales bacterium
GCGTCGCCACTCCTGGCGACGCATGGCAGTAGTAAAGATTCAGAGCGGACAGCCCACAAGTCTTGGAAACCGTGGCCGCATATCGCCGCCTGACCAAGGACGGTCTCTCTGCGAGGCGCCTCAGCCCACTTTACCGGACAGCTCCGCAGCCGCCGCGACAGACTTGTCCTTCACGGCTGGAGTTGAGCCGGTGAAGAATCCGGCCGCATCTGCGAGACTCGTCACCAACCTGTGCGGGCGCTTGGGTTGAAAGCGCTGCAGAGCCCGCTCTATGTCGCCCGTGAATCCCCATACTCCGATCACGATCTTGGTTCGCGGAAAACGTACCTGGAGCAACCGGCTGAGGGTTCTGGCGCGGGCAAACGCAAAGGGAGGCACGGCCGAAATACAGAACATGTCCTTCGGCTCCGGTTCCACAATCGCGATCAGATGTTGCAGGGTAGGATCGAGAGGCAGCGAAAGAGCGGTACAGCCGGCCTGATCTAGCAGTTGCGCTAACATGACGGCGGCTATCTCGTCCGCTTCATCGTTAGCAGGAAGACAGAGTACGCGGCCCGCCGCACATGCCGGGTTCAGTTTCAGCTCACCCTCTGTTTCAGCGTCGGCACTGGCGGGCTCTGACGCCGCGGTCTGTTCGGAGAACTCCGCGACCATTTCTCTTATACTCAGGAAAACAAATTCCTCTCGAGCGGGGTCGAGCGCCCCCTTGTGCCGATCCTGCTCAGCCATCGTAAGCGCCGGTATGAGGACCGAATCGTACAGTTGAACCAGGGAGTTCTCGCTGAGGTAGACATCGGCCACCGCGCGCGCTTCATGGTCGTCCATCGCCAGCAAGCGCTGATACACTTGCGCTTCCGCCGCGAGAACCGGTTGGTCGCCGAGCAAAATATGGAGAAACGACAGGTGCGGAACGTGACGGCCCAAAACCACCACGCACACCGTCAGCGGTGTCGAGAGAATCAAGCCGGCGGGTCCCCACAAAGCCGCCCAAAACACTGTGGTCAACAGGATCGCCAGCGAAGAGATTCCCGTATGCATCCCATAAAGCCACGGCTCAACGAAATTGCCGGTCACCAGCTCCAGCGTGGCGAACAGCAGGAATACCAGGAGCGGAGGCATCCAATGATCGAAAACCGCCAGTGAAAGCAGCAAGGGCAATAAGCCGGCTACCAGCGATCCAACGTACGGGACGATGCGTAGGATTCCCGCCACGGCTCCCCACAAAACCGCATACGGAACGTGGATCAGGTACAAACCGGTTCCACACAGGACACCAAAAATCGCATTCACCAGCAACTGCATCATCAGATAGCGGCTGACCCGACGCGTTGCATCGTCCAGGGCTTGGGTCATCACGTTGAGATGATCGAGCCCGGCTAGGCGGAAGAGTCGATTGCGCAGGTCGTTTTGTTCGATCAGTAGAAACACGCTGAATATCAGAACCATGCCGAGGATTCCGAGAGGAACCAGAACGGGCGTGGCCAGTTGGCGAACATACTCGAACTCGTTCGCTGGCCGTGGCACGATCTCCACCGGAACAGTCCGGCCAGGTTGATTCGCAGGTTGATTTGCAGGTTGATTCGAGGTGTTGTGCCGGCCTTGACTCGGAGCCGGCGGCGCGATGGGCGCCGGAGTACTGGAAAGCTCCTTGCCCAGTTCTTTCACGCTCGCGGCGGCCCGTCCGACCGGACCTTTCCCCGGTGTGCGGATCGCTTCAATCTTGTTATGAATGTTCTGCTGGTAACTGGGCAGGTCGTTGATCACTTCCACCAGCTCATTAAAGATGACCCAGCCCACTCCGCCCGCGGTCGCGATGGAGACCACCATGATGAGCAGTACCGATGGAAGGCGGCCCAGACCCAGCTTTTGCAGCCAGCCCACCGCAGGCGTCAGCACCAGCGTCAGGATTATGGCGAACGCCAGAGGAATGAGAATCGCACGCGCCAGATACAGAATCGCAATCACCGCGACCAGGATCGCGGCGGTCCGAACGCCCGAGCTGCGTTGTGAAACGGCAGGCTTGATCATGGCAGAAGTGGCTCTCCGTTCTCCGCGGGCAGGTCTCGGAATGGACTACGATGCCGAAAAAAGAAGTATCTACATTGTCAGGGATAACGCACTCAGGGTATGCTCAACATTGCTCATCGTGCAGAGTATTTTCCGCATCCAAAGAAGTGAGCAATATTGAACAGTCTATGAACAGGCCATTGTTTTAGACTGTAAGGTTGGCGCGACATACAACTCCCAGTCTCGACTTATGACAATCCGCGCCCCCTTGGCGGGTCTGCTCCTGCTCCTGCTCCTGAGTGTCCTTTCTTTAAAAGGTCAGGTAAACGTCCTTACTTACCACAACGATCTCTCGCGAACCGGCCAGAACCTAAACGAGACCATTCTGACGCCGTCGAGTCTTCGGGCTGGTGAGTTCGGCCCTCTCTTCAGCTATCCCGTAGACGGCCAGATTTACGGCCAGCCACTGTACATGTGGGGATTAAATATCGCCGGGAAAGGTATCCACAATGTAGTCTTCGTTGTCACCGAACACGACAGCGTGTACGCATTCGATGCCGACAGCAACACCGGACCGAACGCTGCCCCGTTATGGCAGGCCAGCTTCATCAATCCAGCGGCCGGAATCACTTCGGTTCCCTCCGGCATTTTGGGCTGCCAGGCTATCGCGCCCGAGGTGGGCATCACCAGCACGCCGGTGATCGACCCGAACACCGGAACCTTGTACGTGGTTGCGATGACGCTCGAGGATTTCGGGCAAACTTACGTGCATCGGCTGCACGCGTTGGACGTGGCAACCGGTGAGGAAAAACCCGGCAGTCCTGTCGCCATTGAAGCTTCCGCGCCGGGAACGGGCGATGGAAACACCACCGTTACATTCAAGCCGGGGTTGTACAAACAGCGTGCGGGATTGCTTTTGCTCAACGGAGTAGTTTATACAGCCTGGTCGTCGCATTGTGATTCCGGGAGCTATCACGGATGGCTCATCGGCTACCACGCAAAAACGCTCGAACGTGTAGCCGTCTACACCAGCACTCCCAACTGGGAAGCCGGCGCCATCTGGCAGAGCGGAGCCGCTCCTGCTGCGGATGCAAACGGAAACATATATATCGTCACCGGCAATGGAACCTTCGACGCTAACCGCGGTGGCGCGGATTTAGGCGATAGCGTCATCAAACTCTCCACCGGAACTGGGCTTACCGTCGCGGATTACTTTACGCCGTTCAACGCGGCCTTGTTGGACGTAACGGATGTCGACCTCGGATCCAGCGGTGCGCTCTTGCTGCCGGATTCGGCCGGAACGCCCCAGCACCCGCACCTGCTCGTGACTGGTGGCAAAGAGGGCCGCGTATATATGCTCGATCGCGACCTCCTCGGACATTTTTCGCCGGATGGCGACAGTCAGATCGTTCAATCCCTTCCGGCAGCCGTTAGCCCGGTGTACGGAATACCAGCCTATTTCAACAGGATCGTCTTCTTTAGCGGCCAGAACGACGCACTAAAAGCTTTTCCGATCTCGAACGGCATGCTGTCTCAAACACCTTCCTCGCAAACCACCGGCGCCATTGCGGGCATGGGGTCGGTGCCCAGCATCTCAGCCAACGGATTGAGGGATGCCATCGTTTGGAGCATTCAGTCCGACGCACTCCACGCCTATGATGCGTTGAACCTCGCCAGCGAACTGTACAGCGGCAGCTTCGGTTCCCTCATAAAATTCTCGACACCGGCCATTGCGAACGGCAAGGTCTACCTGGGAACTGAAAACACCGTCGCCGTGTTTGGACTTCTCAAGTCGCCAGGTATTAGCCTCATCTCGAACTCGGCTGGAAACGGAGCTGGCGCGGTTGCCCCGGGATCGATTGTCTCCATATATGGAACGAATCTGGCATCCGGTACACAAACGGCATCCCAGAATCCGCTGCCGAAAGTTTTGGCGGGCTCCCGGATATTGATCAATGGTCTTGCGGCTCCTTTACTTTCGGCCAGCTCCACTCAGATCAATGCCCAGGTCCCTTACGAAACTCCGGCCGGAACTGCAACGGTTGTCGCCATGGCAGGGAACAGCGCGTCCGCGCCGGTCGCACTCCGGATTCAGGAGACGGCGCCCGGAATTTTCGTGGTGCTCAACCAGGATGGAACCGTCAACGGACCAGCGCATGCTGCGTCGCTCGGGAGTACTCTTATGGTGTTCGCGACAGGCTTGGGTCCAACGGAACCTTCCGTGCCAGATGGGGTGGCGGCGCCGTCGGGTCAACCGGCGAATGCCATGGTTCCGCTGAGCGCCTCGATCGGTGGTCAGAATGCCACAGTCCTCGCGGCCGGTCTGGCGCCAGGTTCGGTGGGTGTGTTCACAGTGACCCTGAGGGTCCCGCAGCAGACGCCGGGGAACCATCCGCTAGTCATCCAGGCTGGTGGCATTTCGAGCAACAGCCTCGCGGTAAATATAGGTCAAAACTGAACAGTAATGATCCGCTGCCGGGGCCACAATACCCGTGGAGCGCTATTGACCTACTTAAAATATGAGATTGGGTCGGGACAAGTTACGAAAGTAACCGCTGACGAGATCCTGAGATGGTTTGAAGCCTGCTTTGAAACGCCAGGCGACGTCTGGGAAAGAATGAATCAGAAAGACTTTTTCTTTGGCTCGCGAGAGCGCATCTACGCCAACGAAAAAAGCGTCAAACAACTCGGGCTCACCTATTTCGATGGTGGGCCGTACTTCATTCGTCCAACTGCGCGGCCAGAGCCAGCGGCGCTTTGACATCGTCACTCGTGGCGTTTCCCCTGAGCCGCAATCGCCGGATTCGTTGTTTGATCAAATGCAGCCGCAGAATTTGAGTGCCTCCTACCCGTGCGCCAATCAAGAATGTCAGCGCCATCCCCAGCAGTATCACGACAACAATCGCAACGGGCAGGAACGGAATGTAAAGTAAGAACGCGCCGATGCTGCCCACCAGCAGAACCGCGCCAAGCACCAGCATCCAGATCACGGTCACGGATTTACTAAGTAGCGTCACAGCATCTACTCCGAACGTGTTCAAGAGCACCTGGCTGGCCGTTGAGTCGAGAAGTGTGGCGCACCGCGTGCTACAGCGAGCCTGGATACTTGGAGGACGCTACCGTGCAAATCAGCCAGATGACAATTCGATACCAATCCGCTGTGCGCGGGATTTTCTTCCACACCTCAGCACAAATTCTGCCGGCGGCGTCGATGTCGGGGTTGGTCTTGACACTAATAGCCGTGCTTGCTGGTGCGTTGGGAGCGTGGCGTTTGGGAGTGGACCCTGGCTGGACCAGTCCCTTCTTTGTATCCCGCGGATTATTTTCGCGTTACCAGTGGTGGTTCGCGGTGGCCCTCGGTGCGCAAACGTCCGCATTCACCCTCAATCGCTGGGTGGCGAATCAGGTAATAGATGTGCCGGCTATCGCCGCGGTGTAGGAGACGTACCATCATGACAACCAAAGAGCTGACGCATTTTCGAACTGTGCTGGAAGCCCGGCAAACTGAGCTGGAAACCCTGCTTCGCAACCGTGAAGTAATCGCCGTGAATTTGAACTCCGACATGCTGGATCAGATCCAGCACGCCCAGGAACGCGAGATGGCGATTGGCAACCTCGAGCGTGCATCCACCCGCTTGAGCGAGGTGCGAAGTGCACTCCAGGGTATCCAGCGTGGCGCCTTCGGAATCTGCCTAGACTGCGAACAGGAAATCAGCATGAAACGGCTCACGGCAGTGCCCTGGACTACGTCGTGCCTCGCTTGCCGGGAAGCTGCGGATCGTACTGGAATGCTAGCTCAAAACGCGATCGAAAAACCAGCCCTGAACGCGGCCTGAGCATGACCGCCCGCGGTCATTTGACCATATACCGTTACCTGTCGGACGCGTCAATCGTTCCATATCGACATCGGCTCAACACCGACACTATTGGTTCTACCCGTGCAACAATCATTACTGATGTGGGGCAGGTTGCCAACCTGCGCGCCGATTGGTAATCGGCGCAAAGATCAGGAACAAAATGGCGCAACCTAATAGGAGACTAACAGCATTATGAATATTCGACCGTTATACGACCGCATCGTGGTGAAGCGGATTTCCGAACAAGAGACCACGCGGAACGGCATCATCATCCCCGACTCCGCCAAGGAGAAACCACAAGAAGGCGAGGTTATGGCCGTCGGCAATGGCAAGCGGCTGGAGGATGGCAAACTGGTGGATCTCGACGTCAAAGCCGGCGATCGTATCCTGTTTGGAAAATACTCCGGCAACGAGATCACGCTGAAGGGCACCGAGTACATCATCATGCGCGAGGACGACGTTCTCGGCGTTCTGGATTCCGCCGCGAAAGCGGCCAAGAACAATTAGTTCATATCGACTCACAAGGAAACCATCATGGCAAAACAGATTACTTATAGTGACCAATCCCGCCAAGCGATCCTGCGCGGCGTCAACCAACTCGCCGAAGCGGTGAAAGTGACCCTCGGCCCCAAAGGACGCACGGTGGTTCTCGAAAAGAAGTTCGGCGGCCCCACCATCACCAAAGACGGCGTAACGGTGGCGAAAGAGATCGAGCTGAAAGATCCGCTCGAGAACATGGGCGCCCAGATGGTGCGCGAAGTAGCGTCCAAGACCTCTGACGTCGCCGGCGACGGCACCACTACCGCCACCATTCTGGCGCAGGCGATTTTCCGCGAGGGTGTTAAAGCGGTCACGGCGGGTGCAAACCCGATGGCGATCAAACGCGGTATCGACAGGGCGGTCGAAGTCGCGGTGGAAGAAATCAAGAAGCTCTCGAAACCTGTATCCGGCGACATGATCGCTCAAGTGGGCCGCATTTCCGCCAATAGCGATTCCACTGTCGGCGACGTCATCGCCCAAGCTATGCAAAAGGTCGGCAAAGACGGTGTGATCACGGTTGAGGAATCCAAGACCATGACCACCGAACTCCAGACCGTGGACGGCATGCAATTCGACCGTGGCTACCTCTCACCCTATTTCGTGACGGACCCCGAGCGCATGGAATGCGTGCTGGAAGATCCCTACATCCTGATCCACGAAAAGAAGATCAACAACATGAAAGACGTGCTGCCGATTCTCGAACAGGTCGCTCGAGCCGGTAAACCGCTTTTGCTGATCTCGGAAGAGGTGGAAGGTGAAGCGCTGGCCACACTGGTGGTCAATAAGCTTCGCGGAACGCTTAATGTTTGCGCCGTGAAAGCCCCGGGCTTCGGCGACCGCCGTAAGGCGATGTTGGAAGATATTTCGATCCTGACCGGCGGCAAAGCCATCATGGAAGAAACGGGCATCAAGCTGGAAGGCGTTCAGTTGGCCGATCTGGGCAGCGCCAAGCGCGTCACAGTGAATAAAGACAACACCACCATCATCGACGGCGGGGGAACGCAGAAGGATATCGAAGGCAGGATCAAGCAACTCCGCGCCCAACTGGAAGAAACAACCTCGGATTACGACAAGGAGAAACTGCAGGAGCGCCTGGCGAAGCTCGCCGGTGGCGTGGCAATCATAAAGGTCGGCGCCGCGACCGAAACCGAAATGAAAGAGAAGAAAGCTCGCGTCGAGGACGCCCTCAATGCCACTCGCGCAGCAGTCGAGGAAGGCATCGTACCGGGCGGCGGTGTCGCGCTGCTGCGAGCGGCCATTGCGCTCGAAAAGCTGACACTCCCCGGTGACGAACAGTTCGGTGTGACCATCGTGCGCCGCGCTTGCGAGGAGCCGGTCCGCCAGATCGTGTTGAATTGCGGGACCGAGGGCGCCGTGGTCGCCGAGCACATCAAGAAACATCACGATCCTAACTTCGGCTTCAACGCCGCCACTGAAAAGTACGAAGACCTGGTGCAGGCCGGCGTAATCGATCCCACGAAAGTCACTCGCACGGCCCTTCAGAATGCAGCTTCCATCGCATCGCTGATGCTCACCACCGAGGCCATGGTCTCGAGTGTGGTGGAGGTAGACGATTGAACAAGCGATTACTAAAGCGCCACAAGCGCCAGGTCGCGCGCGCCAAGGAACATGTAAAACTATCGGAGCCCGACCTGCGAACGCCGGAGCAGATAACTGCTGCGCGAGAAGCCGGCCGCTCCGCCGGTGGGCGTCGGGGAGGCTCTGAAGGACCAAGCGCCATGCCATCCCTTCGAAAAAACACCGGCGCTAGCGCGCACAGCCCGGCCAAAGCTGACGCTTAGGGCCGACGCTTAAGGAATGTCATGATCCGCGCCCGACCAGAAAACTTCTCGCACTGTCCATACTGCAAATCTGTCGATTTTAGAAGTGTAGGCGTCCGCAACGCCATGGAGAAAGCTATCCACTGGCTTCTTCAACCGTACCGGTGCTCGCTGTGCGGTCACCACTTTTTTCTGTTCCGCTGGCAAGCTACCATGGGCGGGACGGCATAGTAGCGCTTAACCCTTCGGGACGGATACAGTGATGTTCCGGAATTTCAACCCACCGGTGTGGTCACCCTGAATGTAGAATGGGCCCGGTTCGCCTTCATTAGCATCCAATGCGCCGCCCGTGATTCCCTCGATTTCCTTGTGATCGATAATTGTGACCCCGTTGCGGACCACGGTTACGATGCGGCCTACCAACGTAACATCGAATGTCTCCCACTGACCCGGCGTTCGCGGCAATTCGGGGTTGGGTGCGATGCGCCCATACACCGACCCGATCCGGCGCTCTACCGGATTGTCGCTGAGAGGTTCGTATTCAATCTGGACCTCGTACCGGCCACGCAGGTAGAATCCGCTGTTGCCGCCCTCGGGACAATTCACTTCGTAGTGCACCTTGAAATCTTCAAACTTCCGCGTCGATTTCAAGTTGGCGCCTCGAGACTGGTTGACCAGCAAACCGTCTTGCACCGTCCAATGACTGTTGGCCGGATTTCCTAGGGGCTCCCAGCCTTCCAGATCCTTTCCGTTGAACAGCGGCTCCGGCGTTGTCCACGCTTTCGGAGCGCTGCGCTTTAGAGGTGGAGATGATAAACCGGTCAACGCAACCGTGTTACTGCCGCGCTTCTGAACTCCCGTCAATTTCCCGCCGCTGGCCTCGAGATCCCATGTCATTTCCGACAGTCCGAGAATCAGATGCGATCCTTCCGTTTTTACGTCCTTCACTTCGTAAACGTTGCCTCCGGTTGGCTGGAACCAAACGTCCAGCTTGCCGTCCTTCTCGGTTATACCCAGCCACGTGGCACGCGTAGTGGTCCCGGTGGTGATGTTGAAATCCCAACGGCCGACGAACGGATTTTGCGTCTGAGCGCGAGCCGGCGCCAGAAACGCGGAAACAGCTATAAGACCGCCAATTAACATTCGCATGTTGGTAGTCTATTACATTAGAGCCCATGGAAATCGAGGAACTGACAGCCACGCCCGGCAAGCCCGTTCTCACCGGGCGCCGCAGAGACTTTCTCATCGGTGGCATCCTAGCGTTGGGCGGAGCCGCTGCCGGCGCGCTGGCATATCGGGAACTCGTTCCCCCCGAGAAAAGGCGAGCCCGGGAGTTTGTGCATCACGGGAACTCGATTATTGAAAAACACTATCAGCAGTCGACTGCAACCGTAGCCGCGCTGAAGGCCAAATACGAGACCGCCGTGTTCGGCAAGGCCCGTGTTTGGGACCTGATCGAGAAACTCGCCCTCTGCGTCGACGAGACCGATTCCAGCTTGTATTGCGCCAGCCAGCTCATCCACGTCCAGCAGGTGCTCGAAGGCATCGAGCGCGACGGCATTCAGGATCACGACCTGCTCATCGCTGCACTAATCCACGATGTTGGAAAAGTCCTGTTGCTTACCGACGAATTGCCCGAGAACATCCTTGGCGCAACCGCGCGGATCAGTGAAGCTCCCCACGGCGCCGGCCTCGATCAAGTGGTGTTCCAATTCGGTCACGGCGAAATGGTCTACTCCCGTTTCAAGGATCATGTGCCGGAGCATCTGGCGTGGCTCCTCCGCTATCACGGAACAGACATGGCCGATCTGGAACCGTTCCTGAGCGAGAAGGATCGCCAATACCGCGATCGCTATCTGATCCCGTTCCACAAATACGACGTCAACACCAAATCCTACAACCATCTGCCGAAGGTCCAGCTCGCGAAGTACCGCGACCTGATCGAAAACACGTTTCCCCAGCCGATCCTGTTTTAACTTTTTGAGTTCAACTGGGGCTGAGCCCGCGTTGCGATCCAATCGCCCACCAGCGTCCAGTTCTGAGCGATTTGCCGATTTCGACCATGGTCTGGTGATCGAGCGGGAACTCCAGAAATACGTGGAGCATGCTCATTATGTACAAAATTCCAAAGCCGAGACGGTAGTCAAACAAGTACGCCAGTCCGCCAGCAAGCCAAACTCCGGCGATCACCACCGCACGGGTTCTCGTAATCTCATGCCATTTGATGATGGAGGTCTTCGAGAACCAGTTCAGATAGTGGTAAAGATACGCGAAGGCAATCAGGCGCATCACGCCGGCGCCGGCGGCTTCATACACCCCCTGTGGGCGCCCCGACAGCCGCAGGAGTTCCTTGTTCAGATATTCGAAACTCGTATAAAGTTGCCGCACACGATCGCTAGGAGCTACAAAAGGCGCCGCCACGGTTACAGTAGCGATCGCGCAGCACACGAAAACCCCGAGAGACAGCACTCCCACCCAACTTTTGCTCTTCAGCGCGCCCAGCAGGATGAAAGCGCCCGTGAAGAAAAACACGTGTACGATGGTCACCAGAAGATTGGCAGCCACGGCGTAATTCTGAAAGCCGCTGAAATAGAAAAGCCCCAACGACAGGATCAGGAACAGACCCACGGCGTTCAGCCAGTCACGCACAAAAATTGCGGCCGCGGCAGCCGAGAATACCAGATAAATGAGAGCCACCTGGAACGGGACTGGGACAGTGCGCTGCATCGGGTCGTTCGCGGCATAGGCGAAGCCGATTGTAAGAACGGCCAATAACACCAACCCGAGCCACCATCGGCGCGCCACATTCCGGCGAGTGAAATAGTTGCGGTCGTGCAGCCACGAGATCTCGGTGAGGTAGTGCAAAGGACCAAGAATGGCCCAGGCGCACAGAAAAACCTGGAAGGGCGCCGCGATCGCCGCTCCACATGCGGCCACCATTAGCCCGATATTCAGCCAATTTACATCATCCTTGCCGGGCTTAACAGGCGCGGGCGCGGGAACAACCTTTTGTTTCATCCCTCAGCGAAAGTTATACCACAACCTTAGGGAATCGCGACTACTCGCGCGGACTCCGTGACACTCGAGCCGTCCTCCCGAGTGATTTCGAAACGCACGCCCACATTATTCGTAAGCAGTGAGTAGAAAATGTATCCGTCCTGAAGATCGCGCCAGTCCAGTGGAATTAGCTTTGTCATCTCGCCTTCCGTGATTTTCACAAGCCCTTTGACGGGCTTCAAGGCTGCGAGCGAATCGCGATCCCAACGAATCTCCAGTTGTTGCTTTCGTGCGGTGACTCTCAGCCCCAATGGGGACTGGTACGCGGCCTTGGTTTGTACGGGAGCCGGCGCCGCAGACGCAGGGTGCTTCGAGTCCAGAGCCACCAGGATTGCACTGGTTGCAATGCTGAATAACGCAGTGGTCGTTAACAGCCGCATCCACGAGATCGGCTGGCGGGGCCGGGAGACCGGTTTGAGTGTGTGGTGGGATTGTAGAGCAACCATCCACCCTAATCATCAACTGCGCGGGTAAGCCTAGAAATGCTTCGTCAGTACCGGTACGTCCTAAATCCGTCAATTACGCCGCAGCTGATTTCCGCAAGGGCTCTTCCGGTAGCTTTGGCGCGGGAGCTTCGAATTCCGTTGGACAGCCGTTGGCGCAGACTAGCCAGGCCACCCCACTCCGATCCTCAGGCTCCATATGGGCCAGACAAACCGGACATTCGGTTTCGGCACCTTCCGGCAGGTTCCCCACGGCTGAAGCGTATCACCAACGCACGCCGGTGACAAGCCTCGCTCGCAGCCTTTCCTTACTTATCGCCATTATCTAGCGCTGCCGTTTGGAGTCCGCCAGTGGACGGAACGCTGTTGCCCCACACCACCGCGAATCCATCCATGCTGGAGTTGCCCCATACCACCGCGTCGCCCCAGAGCACCGAGTTCCCCCAGACCACTGCGTTGCCCCACACCACTGCATTACCCCACACTACTGCATTACCCCAAACCACCGCGTTACCCCAGACTACTGCATTGCCCCAAACAACCGCCTCAGCGGATACCAGCGAGACCGTCCCCGTGTCGGAGTGATATACGGCAACCGGCGACAGAGCTTCGAAATCGGAAGTGTCCGTATTCCACATGGCTGCCTCAACGTCGAGATATCCGGCGCCCACCGCGAAGATATCTTCCTGGCTGTTATAAACCGTGGAACTCAACACATCCGTTGCCACCGTATAGCGAGGCAGCCCTTTGCCGGCAGTTTTCATGAGCCGCGCTTTCACCTGATCGGGTGTCAGCGCCGGATTCTGTTGTAGCATCAGCGCAACCGTGCCGCTCACCACCGGAGTCGCCATGCTGGTTCCACTCAACTTGAAGTAGTCAGCCGAAATGCCCATGGGAGAACCGGCCTGATAATAAGCATTGGAAATCAGGGTATCCGGATACTCGGTTGCCAGCGTGCACTCGCGCGACGCCAGCAAGGACACAACGCCGTTGCCGGGCGCCACCAGGTCGGGCTTCACGATGTGATCCGCCGCGGTGGGTCCCTTCGAGCTGTAGCTTGCAATCTGGTCGTCGCTCCGCCAGGGCGTGTAGTTGGCGTTCATCGCCCCAACGGTTATCACGAACGGATCATTTGCCGGCGAACCGATCGTCGCGTAGCCGTTGGTGCCAAGGGAATTGTCGCGGCCTGAGTTTCCGGCCGCCACCACCACCGTAATACCCGCTCTCCAGGCCGCTTCCACCGCCTGACACAACGGGTCCAGCTTGAAACTCTCGTAAACCGGATGCCCCATCGAAAGATTAATGACGCGGATATTGTAAGTTTGCTTTAAGGCAATCGCTTCGTCGATGGCCGCGATCACTTCCGATTCCCGGCCATTGCCCTGTGCATCCAGCACGCGCAGGTTGATGATGTTCGCATTGGGCGCCAGGCCTTTTAGCGTACGCGTGAAGCCAGCACCGGTTGAGGCAGCTCCATTGGCGGCAACGATTCCAGCCACATGCGTCCCGTGACCGTAGTTGTCCGAAGCGTCCAAACCAGGCACGAAGCTTTCGCTAAACACAATGCGCGAGCTAGAGCGGTCGGCGGTCCAAAGGTCAAGCTTGCCGACGACGCCGCTGTCGATCACCGCTACTCCGATGCCAGTCCCGTCAAAACCGGACGGCCAGAATTGATTCGCGTTGACAGTTTGAGTCGTGATGTCGAGCGAACCGGTGGTGTTCCGATCCGGAGAGACGTAAACCACCTGCGGATTCGATGCAATGCGGCCGATCATGGAAACTGGCACAGTCATGTGAACCGCGGGAATCGCGCGATATTGCCGCTTGAGTGCACCGCCCTTTAGCACCTGGTTCAGCGCTTCGGCGTTGGGTTTGGTTTTGAATTGGACGATGATGTCCACGGTGCCCGATGGAGTGGAAGCGGGCATATCGCTCGAAATCCGCGCTCCTCCGAATGCCGCCAGACTCGTCAAACCCGCCAGAACAACTCGAACTGCCGCCTGCATGCCTGCGCTCTTCATGACACCCAAAGAGGCAGTTAATGTTCCAAACAATTCGTCTTTAGAATGTTGGAGATCCGCAGCGCTGAGACATCCTGTCCCCGACAACTTGTCAGAGGAATAGACAGTTCGTCCCTATGACTACCGTTACCCAGGTACTATGTCTTTGGTTTTTGCATTCAAACAAAAAACAAGCGGAACGTTCGATCGATGGAGATGCTAAGATAGTCGCGCGGTAGCGCATTCCGACGATGATCGGCGAAACACTTCGGCATTACCGAATTGAGGCGAAGCTGGGCGCGGGAGGGATGGGCGTGGTTTATCGCGCCCTGGATTCCCACCTCGACCGACAGGTAGCCATCAAAGTTTTGCCTGCATCGGCTTTGGGCAACGCGGATCGAAGGGCGCGGTTCGCGCAGGAAGCGAAATCCGCTTCCGCCCTGAGCCACCGCAATATCATTACAATTTACGACGTCGACACCGGCCAAGTGGACGGACAGCCAGTGGACTTCATCGCCATGGAGTACGTCGCCGGCAAAACGCTCGACAAGCTGATCGGCCGCAAAGGTCTGCGTCTGAATGAAGCGCTTCGCTACGCGGTACAGATCGCAGATGGACTGGCTGCGGCGCACGGCGCGGGCATTATTCATCGCGATCTCAAACCGGCCAACGTTATTGTCAGCGAACAAGGCGAAGTGAAGATATTGGATTTCGGGCTCGCCAAATTGAGTGACCCGGAAGAGCCGGATGCACATGCAGTCACTCAGAGCGTTCACCTGGACGCACTGCTCCAAACCGAAGCCGGCACCATCATCGGAACGGTGGCATACATGTCGCCAGAGCAGGCTGATGGGCACAAGGTTGACGAGCGGTCGGACATTTTCTCTTTCGGCGCGGTGCTGTATGAGATGATCACTGGCCGGCGAGCGTTCTCGGGGGATTCCAAGCTCTCGACGCTCGCGTCGGTGCTGCACAAAGACCCTGCACCGCTGAGTCAGTCCGAAAATGAGATACCGGTGGAGGTGGAACGGATCATCAACCGGTGTCTCCGCAAGGATCCGCAGCGGCGCTGGCAGAGCATGGCGGACCTCAAGGTGGCGCTGGAGGATGTTCTGGAGGAATTGGACTCCAGCAAATCGGGGATCAGGAGAGACGTGGCGCGGGCGCGGACGAGGCAGCGGGGTTTGCCGCTGATGTTCTGGATGGCTGTGCTGGTGGCGGCGTTGGCAGCGGGCGCCTACGTGGGATCTCAGATTTTGAAAGCGCCGCCGCCCAACTTTGAACGGCTGACTTACCGGCGGGGCGATATTCGAGGCGCCCGGTTCTCGCCGGAGGGACAAACAGTATTGTTCAGCGCACAATGGGCGTCTGAGCCGATCACCATATTTTCGATGCGCCCGGGCAGCCGGGAGTATCGGCCACTGGATCTTCCTGAAGCCAGTATTCTCGCGGTCAGTTCGGCCGGCGAGATGGCGATCCTGCTGGGCACCGGCGCGTCTGGAATCCTGGCGCGGGTGCCGCTTTCCGGCGGAGCTCCGAGAGAGATTCTGGAGAACGTGAACGATGCCGACTGGTCGCCGGATGGAGCCAGTCTTGCGGTA
Organism: Bryobacterales bacterium; assembly: GCA_003162425.1. GTDB lineage: Bacteria > Acidobacteriota > Terriglobia > Bryobacterales > Bryobacteraceae > Palsa-89. The sequence goes on from PMOK01000136.1 coordinate 39,353, forward strand.
TCGCATACAGTGGGAGGCCGTAACCGGATCGAATATCCGCTCGGAACAGTGCTGGAGGAGTCCAGCGGCCGGCCTCCCCTTTCGGTGCGGGTATCGCCGAAGGGAGACCTGATCGCATTTTTCGAGTACGACAATGCGGTGGGAGATTATGCGGTAACGATATTGGATCCGCACGGCAAGAAGCGAGTCCTTTCCCGGGGTTGGACGGCGGAAGGCGGCTTGGCTTGGTCGTCCAGAGGAGACGAAATCTGGTTCGGCGGCGTGAAGACGGGCGGTGAACCGGCCGTGCGCGCGGTGACCATGAGCGGCAGAGAACGCATGGTGGTGGAGACCCCGGCTTTTATGGTGCTGGATGATATCAGCCGGGACGGACGAGCTTTGTTGGCCGTGGCGGATTCGCGGGTAGGAATCTCGGGTTTCGGTCCGGGCGCGAAGCAGGAGCGGGATCTTTCGTGGTTTGATGCTTCCCGGATCTACGACATTTCCCCGGAAGGCGAGAGCATCCTTTTCGTTGAGATGTCTTACGGACAGCCACGAAACACCGGGATCTATAAGCGAGGGACGGACGGCTCGCCGGCGATCCACCTGGGCGACGGCAATCGGCCGCAGCTTTCGCCGGATGGGAAGTGGGTGGTGTGCATCAATAACGATGGACCGAAGACTAAACTGGTTCTGTTGCCGACAGGTGCGGGCAATGCACCTCCGATTCCTGCCAACGGAATGCATTACGAACGTGTGGAGTGGTTTCCCGACGGCCAGCGGCTTCTGTTCATCGGGAACGAACCAGGCAAGCCTACAAGAACTTTCGTGCAGGATAGAAACGGAGGAAAGCCCACTCCGATTACGCCGGAGGGAATGATAGCAACGCGTGTTTCTCCGGATCAGAAGTATGTAACGGTGGCTCGAAACGGCAAATTGAATTTGTTTCCAATCGCAGGCGGCGGTCTGCGGCCGATTGCGGACCTGGAACAAGGTGAATCGGTTATTCGCTGGAGCGGTGACGGGCATTTTCTGTTCCTCCAGAAATTGGTGGAACCGTCGGTACTGACGGTCAGCCGGCTGGATCTCAACACGGGCCGCAAGGAGCAATGGAAAGAGCTGAAAACTCCGGATCCGGTGGGCGTGCAGATTCGGGATGCGGTGATAACGCCGGACGGGAAATCGTACGCATATTCGTTTCAGCGCGATATTGTGACGCTGTATCTTGCGGAAGGCCTGAGATAGCATTAGCGGCACCTTCTAGGCCGGGCGTCGGCAGGAGTGCCG
>PMOK01000054.1:0-9820 GCA_003162425.1 Bryobacterales bacterium
TCGGCGCCCATGGTGAAGCTCGCGATGTTGAGCGAATACAGGGAATAGGGCGATTTGCGGCTGACTGGCTCAATGTTCCCTTTGTAAAGCCGCAACGTGACTTCGCCCGTTGTGGTTTCGCTCGTTGCGTCGAAGAAACTATCCAGTGCCTCGCGCAGCGGCGTAAACCACAAGCCGTTGTAGACCATCTCGGCGTAATCAAGCGCCAGCTTCTGTTTGTAGTGCAGCGTGTTTCGATCGAGCGTCAACGCTTCGAGCTCCCGATGCGCCGCCAGGATCAAGGTACCGCCCGGCGTCTCATAGCAGCCGCGCGACTTCATCCCGACGAAGCGATTTTCCACCAGATCGATGCGCCCGACGCCGTGCTCGCCGCCGATCTTGTTCAACGTCTCAAGCAGTTTCACGCCCGAGCCGCGTTTGCCATTCACCGAAACCGGCCGGCCCTTTTCGAAACCGATGGTCACATCCACGGGTTTATCGGGCGCGTCCTTGGGACTGCGCGTGAGCATCCAAATCTCATCGGGTGCGGCGTTGGCTGGATCTTCCAGTGCCCCGCCCTCATGCGAGATGTGCCAGATGTTGCGATCGCGGCTATAGATTTTCTTGGTGGTCTGCGAAATCGGGACATTGTGTTTCGCGGCGTAGTCAATGGCGTCTTCGCGAGAGACGATGTTCCATTCGCGCCACGGAGCGATCACCTGAAGCTGCGGGGCCAGCGCTTTGTAAGTCAGCTCAAAGCGAACCTGGTCGTTCCCCTTGCCGGTGCAGCCATGCGACAACGCATCGCAGCCCGTTTTCAGAGCGACCTCGACCTGCCTCTTGGCGAGCAGCGGCCGCGCGACAGAAGTTCCCAGCAGATATTTATGCTCGTACACCGCGCCTGAACGCACCAGGCGCCACAAATATTCGGTGACGAACTCCTCGCGCATGTCGGCCACGTGGACTTCGGAAGCGCCGGTCTTGCGCGCCTTCTTTTCCAAGCCCTTCAGCTCGTCGTCGCCTTGCCCGATGTCGCCGCACACGGCAACCACTTCGCACTGATAATTCTCCTTCAGCCAGGGAATGATGATGGATGTGTCGAGGCCGCCTGAGTAGGCCAAAGCCACTTTCTTGGGTCGCATAGATTGGGTATTGCGGCTAGAGGCTAGCCGATCAACATCAATAGTAAAGCTTTTTGGACGTGCAGGCGGTTTTCAGCTTGATCGAAGACTACCGATTGATCGGACTCAATAACTTCGTCTGTCACTTCCTGGCCGCGCTTGGCCGGCAGGCAATGCAAGAAGACAGCTTCGTCGCTGGCCTGCAGAAATAGTTTCTGGTTCACTTGGAACTGTGCAAAATCCGCCAGGCGTTCGTGCTGCTCATGCTCTTGCCCCATGCTGGCCCACACGTCGGTATAAACGGCCTGCGCGCCCGAAACGGTCTCGCACGGGTCATTACTGATGGCGAGCTGGGCGCCCGAAACCGCGGCTAGCGCTTCCGCCTGCGCGACAATCTCCGCATCCGGCTCGTAACCATGTGGAGTCGCTATTGAAAAATTCATACCCATGCGCAGCGCCGAGAGCATCAAGGAGTGCGCGACGTTGTTGCCATCCCCCACGAAAGCGAGCTTGAGGCCAGCGAGATCGCCGAAGTGTTCCTGCAGCGTGAAGATGTCCGCCAGCGCCTGGCAGGGATGATAACGGTCACTGAGCGCGTTGATCACGGGCAGCTCGGACCAATGCGCCAGATCATCAATGGTCTCCTGCGAGAAGGTGCGCGCCACGATGCCGTTGGTCCAGCGATCGAGGTTGCGTGCGACGTCCTTCAAAGGTTCACGGTCGCCGATGGGTCCGGTAGTCAAAATAGCGTCGCCGCCGAGCTGCTTGATAGCCAGCTCGAAAGTGACCCGGGTACGCAGCGAGGGCTTTTCGAACAGAAGGCTGAGATATTGACCCTTCAAGGATTGCGAGAACCGCGCAGGGCTTTCCTTCACCTGTTGCGTGAGATCAAGCAGCGCAACCAGCTCATCCTGAGCAAGATCAAGATCACGCGTAAAATTACCACCCTCCACTTTAGGTAGCGTCTTCGGAGCCAGCATTCGCCGGACGGGCTTGAGGGATGTTCCAGCAGCGGGGGGCATGGGTCGTTACGCTAGTTCTGTATTTTTATTCACTACTATGAATAATTACACAGGATCAAGGTTTTGTCAAGCTGCCCAGTCCGCCGGAAGCGGCGCGGGAATGGTCGCGGTGGAGCCCTCGCTGCAATACTGTTGGCGTGCCTGCTGGGTGAAAGCGCTACTCGCAGCCTTTCAGCAGACAACGCCGCATCTGCGGTCGGCGTGCGAAACGCTTACGCCGCGACATACCTCGGGCTTGCAATCAGCCTATTTATTCTTTATAGTTGATCATATGTCACGAGAAGTGCTTGGAAACTTCGAACTAATGGTCATGCTCGCCCTAATCCGTTTGGGCGACGAGGCTTATGGAGTTCCTATTTCCAAAATCATTGAGGAGAGCACGAATCGTGAAGTGCTGGTGGGCAGCGTCTACGCCGCGCTGGAGCGTCTGGAGGCAAAGGGCTTTGTGTTCTCAGAAGTCGGTGAACCGACGCCGGAACGTGGCGGGCGGGCCAAGCGCTACTTCCGCATCACCGATAAGGGCCTGCGCCAGGTTCGCGACACAAGAGGCGCGCTGGTCAAGCTGTGGAAGGGTATTCCTGCGCTCGAAGGAGGAACACGGTGAAAGCCTCACATCCGCCTATCTTGGCAACGAAGTTGTTAGGACTGCTCGTCTCGGGGCCGCACGGTGATGCTCTTGCCGGTGACCTCATTGAACAGTATTTGCAAGGACGCTCGGCGGTCTGGTTTTGGCGTCAAGCGCTGTTGGCAATCATCGTTTCCTTTACGAAAGACCGAACGCTCGGCGGACCCGCGGTCCTTGGATCGTTGCTCGTGCTTCTGCTCATGATCGTAAGCGTTGGCCGTCATCCTTCGAGTCTTGGAAGCGGACTGTTTATCATGGACCTCGCGTTATTGTCGGGCTACGGCGCCTTTTCGATATGGGTGTGGCGCCAGCGACGTCCGGAGGAGAGGGAGGCGCTCGCTGCGGGAGCCCATACCGGGGTCATATTGGGCGTCGTTCTCATCGCAAGCCATGCGATCGAGTGGTTCGCGCCGGTCGAAACAAGAGCTGCACAGCTTGTTCGCGGAGCCGGCTCGGTGCTTCTAACGCTAGGTCTGCTTGGCGCGGCCGGCTCGGCGGCATGGCAACGCACGCGATCTACCATGTTGGCTGTGATCGCGGGACTATGGTGCGGGTCGCTAGCGGTAGTGATTTTGCTCAGTTTCGCTTTGACATTAAATCTCGCCTTTGAAGCGCATGCTGCAGCGCGGCTTCATGAGCCCTTTGTTCGGAGCGGCATGGGGGATGCCGGCGCTTTCGTGGTGAGAAATTCATTGGAGGCGGCATCTGAGATACTGATCCGTATTCCGATCGCCGCCCTGGTGCTGGCTTTCAGCGGGGGCGCTTCGAACGCCTGGATGATGAAGCGGCCCCGAAGACTCGCCGTCTTGGCCGCGTGGTTTACGCCGTTTTTTTTCGTGGCTGGCGCGGCCTCCCTCTGGTACGCGGACTCCTTGAACCGCGCCGCTCGACCGCCGTTCGTAATGGCTGGAGTCCTGACGGCGGGTATCGCACTTTGCGGCGCCCATCCCATCTGGTCATCTCTGTCCAGTAGGCGCGGGGATCGACCGCGTAGAAGTTAGCCTGCATCCTTCGACAAGGAGTAACAGACCACCTGGTCAGTTTTGGCAAGCAGATCTGGGTCACTTGTACGAAGCGCCGAAGCAGACGCCACCTAAATAAGATTGTTGTGACTGGGACCTTGCGTCGGGAGCCCTCGGTAGATTTCTTGACGGCTCACCCTGCCGGATTACGCGGGATGCACGATTCCGAAGCCCTGGCGCTGGCAGCGGGGACAGCAGCGTCTACTTGTCTCTCACTATGTCGGCGCTATGCCCGCTCACTTCCGCGCTTTCAAGGGTGCTGGAGAACATAGCGCCGGTGTCCTTCTGCTTCCACAAAGCATCGACGTTGGCGCGGCAATCGACGAACTGCTCCTCATTTGGCTGGCGTCGGAGGCATCGGAGTGGGAAAACCGGATCATATGGTTGCCTCTCTGACGATCAGCCATAGAACACGCTATGGACGCCAAACCGCGCGAACCGGCGCGAAGGGATATCGGTAACACCGCATCCCCAGAAGCATCCGAGGACCGCGGTCCGGCGTCCACAAAGTGAGATGCATTACGGTTACCAACAAAGCGCACATTGATTCTTAAGACCTTAGTGTCCCCGATATGGTTCGTATTGCGCATAGACCCTTGCGGCTAATGCGGCAAGAAGCACACCTTAAGTTTTGGTGCCGGCCCTCGGACTCGAACCGAGAAAAACTCCGGTTTGAGCGGAGCATGTCTACCTGTTGCATCAGACCGGCCACTGGTGCCGGCGGGTGGATTCGAACCACCAAGCGCTCAGGTTTAAGCTGAGCAGGTAAACCAATTCCCTTCACGCCGGCAAACTTGGTGGGCACCGAGCGATTCGAACGCTCAACGTCTCCAAAGGAGATCCAGCTTTACAGGCTGGTGCGGCCAACCGATATCCGCCTGATGCCCGTGGTTGGCGGAGAGAGCGCGACTCGAACGCGCACGTCCCGAAGGACGCCGGTTTAGCAAACCGGTGGGCTACCTATTACCCAACCTCTCCGAATTACCCGACCTCTCCGAATTACCCAATCTCTCCGATTACTCGATCTCTCCGAAAAATTGGCGGAGGGTAGGAGATTCGAACTCCTATGCGCCGAAGCTGCGCCGGTTTTCAGGACCGGTGGGCCACCATTTGCCCGCACCCTCCGATTGGTGGCTGATTTTGGTGGCTGGTTACCGAGTCGAACGGTCTCTTCGGCTTTTCAGGCCGACTCTGTCACCCGACCAGATCCAACCAGCCTTGTCAAAAAATTGGAGGCCCGCCGCAGAATTGAACTGCGTGTCAGCCGCTTTGCAGACGGCGCGGTCACCTTTTCCCTGCGAGCCTTTGGTACCCGAGGAGGGCATCGAACCCCCATGCCGAAGCGCTGGTTCCTAAGACCAGTGTGTCTGCCTATTCCACCACTCGGGCAAAACTTTTAATTGTTGGGATTAATAACTAAAGCGACAAAATGATAAGCCGCTAGACAGTCGCGAGGAAATGCTGAGGAGCAATGTGCGTGTCATAATCCAATCCTAACCGTAATTCTTAACTTAGTCAAGTTTATTTGACTAAATTAATCTGGCTGCGGGTAGACGATTCGAACGTCTCTCTGGAGAGTCAGAGTCTCCGGTCTTTCCTACTAAACGAACCCGCGAAAATTTGGTACCCGGTGGAAGATTCGAACTCCCGTTTCTCGGTTCGTAGCCGAGTGCCTTCTCCAATTAGACGAACCGGGCAAAGTTGGCCGACCCGAGCAGACTCGAACTGCAAATTTCCTCGTTCGGAGCGAGGTGTCTTGTCCAGTTAGACGACGGGCCGTTGGTCTACAACAAACGTGGTGAGACCGGAGGGAATTGAACCCTCGCCCGCGCATTAAAAGTGCGCTGCTCGACCTTCAAACTACGGTCTCATAAAAATTCTGGTGCGCCCGGTGAGAATCGAACTCACTGCCTGACGGTTAAGAGCCGCCTGCTCATCCTCATGAGCCTCGAGCGCGTGGTGCGGGCAGAAAGAGTCGAACTTCCGTTGAGCCCTTATAAGGAGGCCAGCCTTCCGTTGACTGATGCCCGCACGAAAACCAAAATTGTTTGGAACGCCCGGCTGGAATCGAACCAGCGTGTTCCGGTTTAGAAGACCGGAGCCTAAATCCACTCGGCCACGGGCGCGTTGAACTTGGCACTCCGGGAGTGATTCGAACACCCAATCACGGCTTTGGAGACCGTTAGCCTCACCATCGGCAACCGGAGCGTGGTGCGCGCCGCTGGAGTTGAACCAGCCTAAACTGCCTTATCAGGACAGCCCCTAACCGCCCAGAGCCGACGCGCAAAACTGTGGGGCAGGATGGCATCCTGCAGCGGGTTGTCAACCCGCTTTTCTTTTTGCGCCGATTGCCAATCGGCGCGCAGGTTAACAACCTGCCCCACGAAAACTGGTGCCGGGGTGGAGGATCGAACTCCACTGTTTCTGTTTGTAGGACAGAAGCCCTCGACCAGAAGGCGACCCCGGCAGTGGCTCCCCAGCGTGGAATCGAACCACGATTACGCCGTTAACAGCGGCGCGCTCTACCGTTGAGCTACTGAGGAAAAAAATTCAATTGTCAAAGATCTGGTCGGGGCGGGGAGATTCGAACTCCCGATTTCCTCCTCCCAAGGGAGGCGGCTCACCGCTTGCCTACACCCCGNNCCACTCGGCCACGGTCACACTTGGTGGATCTGGTCAGAATCGAACTGACATTTCATCCTTGCAAGGGATGCTGCTTCCCGTTGGCATGACAGACCCGAACTTGGTTGCGGATTGCCGAGTCGAACGGCCTTGCAGAGGTTATGAGCCTCGCGTGACACCGGTTCACTTATCCGCAAAACAAACACTTGGAGCGGCCTGCCGGATTTGAACCGGCGTCCCTTCGTTGGCAACGAAGAATCCTGCCACTGAACGAAGGCCGCAAATCTGGCGCGATGGATGGGAATCGAACCCACCTGGTCTTCATAGACAGTGAAGTGCCTCTGCCGCTCGGCCACCACCGCGTGGATCTGGCTGCCGGACTTGAACCGGCTTCTCAGGTGTACGAATCCCGTGCTCTGCCCGGTGAGCTAAGCCAGAAAAGAAAATGGATCCGAGAGACAGAATCGAACTGTCGTCGGTTGCGTACCGAGCAACTGCTCTCCCATTGAGCTATCCCGGAAAGTAATTGATTGCCCGCGTATAGAGCGCCTTTAGGCTAGCGGGTGATTGAAATGCCTAAAGGCTGCGTTTACCCTGCCGAGTTTCCGCGAGGATATCGAAGGTGACGACTGGATGATTGGAGCTCGGAGCGGGGATCGAACCCACGTTCTCCTGATTACAAGTCAGGCGCTCTGCCGACTGAGCTATCCGAGCCCAGCGTGTAGTGCCTGTGATTGTAATGCTCTGAACCACGTATCAATTGTAAGCGACGACGGTAATTTGGTCAAGGAATATGTTGATTAAGTAATGTCCAGATTTGTAGTGAGACTCTTTACGGCTAGCATTTGCGGTCCATTTCCAGGACAATCAATAAGAGGTACCGTCCATGCGAACGGCTTTCTTAACCGGCATCTGCCTCTTCTCCGCGCTCGCGGCTTTCGCGCAACAACCCGGCCCGGCCCTCTCAATCGATGCAAAGGCCAACCTGCACGCGATTTCTCCGGATGTTTACGGGATCGATTTCTACTGGACCCTGCCTGCCGCAGGCGATCCCACGCTCCCTGCCGCGATGGCGGCCGCGTCCAATATTCGCGCCACCGCGCGGCGCTGGGGTGGCGACTCGGAAACCAGCTATAGCTGGAAATTCGACGTTAACAACCTCGCTAACGATTGGTTCTTCCAAGTCCTCACGGATTCGAGCGTCGACGCTTCGAAGCTGCCCGCTGGATCTACTTTCAACATGTTCGCCGACCAAGTCCGGATTACCGGAGGCAAGACCATCGGCACCATCCCGGTGCTGCCCTGGTCGCCCAAGGCGCGCATGGAAATGTGCAGCTTCGACGTATCGAAATATGGAAAGCAATGCAAGCAGGATCCGTACGCGCAATATCATTCCGTGACGTGCGGCGATGGCATCGTATACGATCCGGCCTGCGGCGATCCGTCCGTGAACGATGGCCTAGCGCCCACGAATCCCGTCTACATTAAGAACGATCCGACTGATGCGTACGTCCAGGTGGATCAGAACCTCCAAGGGGAGTGGATCACCTACCTGATCTCGCGCTACGGCAAAGGCAACCAGGGCGGGATCGCTATCTGGAGCCTGGATAATGAACCCATCTGGTGGGACGACGTGCATCGCGACATTCATCCTGATCCGTACACCTACGACGAGCTGGCCAGTCTCAACTTGAAGTATGCCGCCGCGATCAAGCAGGCCGATCCGACGGCGCTGGTCTCCGGCCCGGTTAGCGACAACTGGGCATCCCTGTTTTTCTCGAAGAAGGACATCGTGGCGGGATGGGCGGTCGGAAACTATTGGCAAAATCCTGTAGATCGCAACGCGCATGGCGGAGTGCCGCTGATGTCGTGGTATCTCCAGCAATTCCAGAATTACGAAAAGCAGCATGGCGTGCGTCTGCTCGACTATCTGGATCAACACGCGTACCTGGCGCCCTCCAACATCGCATTCCAATCCGCGGGCGACACTGCCACGCAGGCGCTTCGGCTTCAGTATACGCGCGTTTATTGGGATCCGACGTTCGTCGTCAGCAACGACTATTGGATACAGGACGTCGAGAACGGAGGTGGTCCCATCGCGCCGGCCTTCATTCCACGCCTCAAAGCGATCATCGCGGCGAACTACCCTGGCACCAAGCTCGCGCTCACCGAGTACAACTTCGGCGCGCTTGACGATATCAACGGCGCGCTTGCGCAGGCGGATCTGCTCGGAATCTTCGGCTATCAAGGCCTGGACGCAGCAGCGCTGTGGGGTCCGCCAACGCCGACCGATCCAGGCGCTTATGCCTTCAAGATTTACCGCAACTATGACAGCATAGGTAGTACATTTGGCGAGACTTCGACGAAGTCCACGAGCGCGGATCAGAGCCAGCTTTCCGTGTATGGGGCGCTGCGTTCCGATGGGAATCTGACGGCCATGGTGATCAACAAAACCGGGCAAGATCTTTCGAGCACGCTGACGCTAGCAAACTTCACCGCGGGCTCGAAGGCGGAGGTCTGGCGCTATAGCGCGGCGAATCTGAATGCGATCGTCGAGCAGCCTGCGGCTTCGGTCGGCGGTGGCCAGATCGCGATGGTGTTCCCCGCCAATTCAATTACGCTGCTCATTGTTCCGCCGGCGACTTTGGCGGGCCCAATACCTAAAATTACGGATGTGACAAGTGCCGCATCCTACGCGCACGTCTACGCGCCCGGACAGATGGTGGTGGTTTGGGGAACTGGCCTTGGACCCGCGCAGAAAGCGTCTCTCCAGTTGGATAGCAACGGGCTGGTGGACACCAGCGTAAGCGGAGTTCGAATCCTGTTCGACGGGATTCCCGCGCCGATCGTCTACGCGACAGCCACGCAGTGTTCGGCTGTGATTCCATACTTCGGCGCGACTAACCCCACCTCGCACGTTCAGGTGGAGTACCAGGGCGTCCGCTCCGATCCATTTCAGATTACGGTGAGCGCGACCGCGCCCGGCCTCTTCGCGGCGGATTCGTCCGGCCAAGGACAAGCCTCGGCCACCAACTCTGACGGCGTCACCGCTAATTCCGCGGCATCGCCCGCGCATCCGGGATCGGTGGTGATCCTATGGGCCACGGGCGAAGGGCTGACCGATCCGCCTGGCGTGGATGGGCGGCTGGCTGTCGGCGTGGTTCCGAAGCCGCTGGCAGCAGTGTCGGTAAACATCGGCGGCCTGCCGGCTACGACGCAATATGCAGGCGCCGCACAGGGCGAAATGCCAGGCCTGTTCCAGATCAACGCCCAGATCCCGCCGAGCGTGCAATCAGGCGATAAAGTGCCGGTGCAGATCACGGTGGGCGCGGGGACCAGCGTGGATGGGGCGACGCTGGCAGTGCGCTAGCACGACGATTCACTTGATCTAGGATGGACCAATGCCAAGTGGGGCGGACCCCTGGGCGG
>PMOK01000054.1:9852-10138 GCA_003162425.1 Bryobacterales bacterium
ATGAGATACACTCTTGCGAACACCCGTGGCTGGTGGGCCAGCAGACCCATGGGAACTCCTCAGGGGAGCCGGCGCTTAATTGACCTTGTAGGTTCGAGCTAAACTGTGTGAAAGTGGCGCTCGCGGCGAAGAACGCCTACGTGGTGGTGTATGGCGTCCGTATCAGCGATCCGCAGGACTACACCGGCAAGGCGAAAATCTATCTCGACCAACATTCGGGCGAGGTCGGCCATGCGCTGGCAAATGCAGGACTGCCGGACATCGGCACGTTGCCGCACAAAGAATT
>PMOK01000005.1 GCA_003162425.1 Bryobacterales bacterium
ATGAATCCTACGGTCGCTTTGCCTGGATCTATGACCTGGATGGGAATAAGATTGAGCTCTGGCAGCCGGCGTCCGCAAAGCCCTAAGGGCCTTCCACTGCACTTACTCAATCGGTTTTCTGTAGCTACGGTCCCGTAGTCGTAGAATGGCCGGAAATGCTTTGCGCCTGGTCATCTCAATATCCGCATCGGCCGATTCCGCCTGATCAGTCGCGCAGTGTAGAGGTTAATGGTACCGGCAGCGTCCCACAGTACTCGCAGCGGTTCCTTTTGTGACAGAATTAGCTCATAAATGAACCCTCCACCTCCGAGCTGGGTGCCTTTTGTCGCCGCCGCCGCTACCCTGATAGCGGCGCTGGTCGTACTTTTTACGGAAGATGTCGTCAAAAAATGGCGGTGCCCCAACCTCTCCCTGAGAACCGAATATCTATGGTGGAGTCCGCATTCGAAACCCGTGACAAGCACCTAACCACGGTGTAGACTACGGAGCCAGGTTAAAGCGAAAATAGAACGAGGACTGCTATGACGATCACTGTGGACATCACGCCCGAGGTTCAGGCCGAGCTCGCCCGCCAAGCCGCCGCGCAGGGACGCGCGGTCGAGGTTTATGCCGCGAGCTTACTCGAAGATGCGGTGCATCTTCCGGGCAAAGGCGACACGACCGTACCTGCAAAGGATGTGATTGAGGCCATCGATCGGCTTAGGAATTTTGGAAAGACCCACGGGCTTTCGCTCGGTGGCATGACGATCCGTGAATTGCGCCATGAGGCGCGCCCATGACAGGCATCGTCATCGATGCCTCGGTGACTCTGGCCTGGTGCTTTCCCGACGAACAAACGCCCACGTCCCTGAATGTGCTCGACCGGCTCAAGACCGGAGAGCAAGCGCTCGTGCCAGCTTTCTGGTCAGTCGAGATCCTGAATACGTTGCTGCTCGGCGAGCGAAAGGGGCGCATCGCGCCGGAACAGACGAAGGCCTTTTCGATACGCTTCGAGTTCTGAACCCAATCCTCGACTACGCCTCACTGGAGCAAGTCACCGGGCCTGTCCAAATCATCTGCCGCGATCATCGCCCGACGCCTTACGATGCGCTTTACGTTGAGCTGGCCCTGCGCTCGGGTTATCCGTTGGCAACTTTGGATCAACCGCAGAAAGATGCGGCGAAGGCACTGGGCATTCACTGTTTGTGAATCGGTTCACGGCCAAGGTCTGAAATCGTTTTCGTTCAATTCGAAGCGCGAAGCGGTCCGATAGGGTTCTTATGGATCGCGTCGATCGCGTACTCAATTTCAAAAGCTATGATGAAACCTGAATTCACGTTTACCAGTTGCTTGCTCTTGGCACTCTCCTTTTTTGTTGTCGCTTGCGATTGTTTGCGCTGCGCGGGAGGCTGTGGGGAAACCGGAGGCGGTGGCAGATGCGAAGTTATAACCTCGGCTGGTTCTGTTAAATAGCCAGAATCACCGCGAAGACTTGTTGCTGGGGCCCAGTTAAGTACGTCACCGGCCCCCCTGAGAAACCAGCGTTGTTGATACCGTCCAGAGTCCAGAATCTCTTGTCGCCTTGTGGCAAAGCGGAAACGCCACAGTGCTTCACATATGGCAACCACGTTAATGTTCCCTGGTCAAAGGTGACGGGCCATCCGTTCCCGTAAGGATAGCCAAGGAATTGACAGTTTCCGCCCCTCATGACTCCGTTTTTTGATGGCGTCAAGCTCGGGAGCGGATTACTTAGCGCGGAGGCCACTTCTCAGTCGGCAGTTTGCCGACCCGTTCCGGTAACAGATCCCAAAACACTGCGGCTATGCGCATGGTTAGGCCGAGGTTGCCGTGTTGGCCGAGTGTCCCGCACGCTGTTCCGCTTCGGCCGCGCTCAGCCGGGACACAGCCCGAGCACCGGCCACGCCAACTAGGAGGTCGACGCCAGCATGTAGTATCTGGCCCGGTATCAAGCTTCCGACCATGACGTACAGGACCGCAAGTTGTAGGCCCACGAAAATTGTGCGCAGCATCGCTTTGGCGCCCTGATAGGCGTGCCCTATTCCGAACACGACTGCGCTGGCCATCACCGCGGCCCAAGTCGAACCGGTTGCCGCTCGTAGCAGGTTCACCATCCAGCCCCGGCACAGCATTTCCTCGCAGAAGCCTGCCGTCAGACACACAACCACAAAGGCCACCATTTCCAGACCGAAGGCTGGCACCAACTTCCGCATACGGCCAAGTGTTCGAACGAGAGCCGCTGGCTGTGCGCGCCGCACCCGCCTCAGAATGATCTGGGACACAACCGCCAGGACAATGAGGAGCGCAAGTGTCACGCCGAGCGTCAGGTGTGAGTCTCCCAGGCGTTCACCCGCATCGCCCGCGGAAAGACCGTGACGCCGGAGGATCAGCAGCATCGCGGCTGAAAGGAACCATTGCGCACAGACGATCTTGACGTAAAATGTCAGTTTCATTCGCAACGAGACAATCTGATCGCCGCCAGCCAGCAACTGTTGGAATCGGATATAGCCTAGCGTTGGAACGATGACGGCAAGAACGAAGGTAAAGACCCACGCATCCCAAGATGACAGCAATCCGCGCCATGCCATCAGCATCTTTGGATCGATCTCGGTGGGCAGCATGTCTCGGTCTCAGGCCTTACGCACGTTGATTGTACCCGAAGAGCGTGCCGGTCCACCCGGCCGTCCAACGCCCGTTGCTCCCTTGTGGCGATGCCCAAGCAGGTCTCTGACCTCAGTCGACGGAATGCCGTCGATGGGCCCCAGTCATCGTATGTGTTTCAGACACATGTCTCGCACAACGAACGCACGGATCGCCGGCTTCACGTTCCTGTTCTATATCGCAGTTGGTGTCGCGAGCATGGTCCTGTCCGGCCACGCAACCGGCGCCGCAGGAACCGCCAAGTTCGCGGGCATCGCCCAGCATGGCGCTACAAATACGCCTCACCGTCGTGCTCGGCTTGCTTTCCATGATGAGCGCTCTGATGTTGGGGGTGACACTCTATGGGCTCACGCGCGACTAGGACCCGGAGCTAGCGTTGCTGGCTCTAACTTGTCGCGTCAGCGAGGGCGTGCTCGGCGCAATCCCCACCCTGGCCACAGTGGCGCTGCTCTCCCTCAGTACGGCTGGTGGCGGAGCACCTGTCCCGGACGCTGCGGCAGCGAACGCGCTGGCCGACTTCCTGTTTAAAGTGCAAGGCTGGAACACGCTCATCGGCGCGACATTCTTCGCCGTGGGCAGCACTCTTTTCTCCTACCTGTTCCTGCGCGGCAGGATTATCCCTGTGCCACTGGCTTGGCTGGGGGGCATGGCGTCGGTCCTGCTTGTGGTGGGCCTCCCTCTACAACTCGCAGGTTTTCTCAACGGTCCGAGTACCTCGCTCATGTGGATACCAATGGCGCTGTTCGAGGTTCCCCTCACGCTGTGGCTGCTCATCAGAGGCGTCGCCACGCCCGCGCCGCGCGATTTGTTCGAATTGTGAACGATTTCTTGAGTTTCAATCCGCGGGCGACCCCCAGGTCGCCAATCCCAGCTCAATACCCCCAGCTCTCATGCCGTACAGGAAGACGATTCAGCACTTCCCGATAAAATCGCCAGTTGGGAATAAAGTGGTCCATAAGATCCACGAAGCGCCCATTGTGAGTGGGCTCCAACAAGTGAACCATCTCATGCACAACGATGTATTCCAAACATTCCCGTGGCTTCTTGGCCAAATCGGTATTGAGCCTGATGCTTGCCGACGCGCAACTACAGCTCCCCCATTTGGTCTTCATCCTCCGTACAAAGACCCGCGCCACTTTGACACCCACTAGCGGCTCCCATTTGGCGAACAACACAGGTACAGCCTGTTTAAGTTGCGAGCGATACCACTCTTCCAGAACCGCCTGTTTCTTCTCTTCGCTGGTTCCGGGGCGAATCTGCAAATGCATTTGGTTATGCCTCAACTGCACTCCAGGCGCCGCATCTTTCTCGATCACCTTCAGCAGGTAACGCCTTCCCCAAACATAATGGCTCTCACGGTCCAAATACTCGCGCGGTGGCTCGCGCTCCTGAGCGTTAATCTTCTTGCGCTGCTGCTTGATCCACCCCAGCTTGGAAATCGCAAACACCCGGATGGTATCTAGGTTCATTCGGAGCGGCGCGGAGATTCGCACCCTGCCCGCCGGAGGATAAACACTGAGATGAACGTTCTTGATGTCCTTCTTCACCACGTCCACCGCAATGTCGCCCAGTTCGATCTTGACCATTCAGTATTCCTTCTGCTGTTTGATGATGAGGAAGATACGCTCCACCTCGGCTTCATCACGTAAAACACCGTACAAGGCGTTTTTGATGGTCATTTCACGAGTTTGCACCCCGCGCCAGCCGTCAGGACGGGCATTCTTCACCGCCTCGTCTATTCTCAGCGCCAGATCGCTATCCTTATGGAGATTGTTGAACAGGGCGCGGCGTCCGGGCGTATCAATCTGCTCGGGTGTATCCTCGGCATGCCCCGCCTCCACCCTCTTTGCCAGCTCCGCAATGCGCTTCAGATATTCCTCGTACTCAATGGCCCGCGCCTTCCTAGCCGCGATAATTTCGTCTAACAGCGCCGACATGCTGTCGTAAAAGGCTGGGTCGTTGAGATGTTCCTTGATGATCTTGCTGCGAACATTGTTCTCGATGGTTTCAGCAATCGCGCCCTTGTTGCTCCGTATCCCATCCGGCATGCGATTGATCGCGTCCGCAATCCCGGTCTTCACAATCAGCTCCAGCAACGGCATGTTGTCGAAGGGCGAAATCTTCCTGGACGGATCGGCCTCGATGTAAGTGTCAATGAGGTGGCGCATGTCGGCCTCATACGTCTTCAAGTCAAGACTCTCCCCGCTCGCCCTACGGATAATCTCCCGAAGCTTCAGGTATCGATCGATCGACTGCTTAATTCCAATAGCCGCTGACTCGCTGTAACCAGCCTCACCCAACTCATCGGCAATATTGGCGTAAGCGCGCACCAAACCCACCGTAGCCATATAGAGAGCGGCGCGCTGCGGCTCACGTTCCTTCAAATCATCCGGAATCTCGGTATTGCCGCAGAAATAGTGGATGTGCTCCAGTTCGCCCTTGGGTGGTTCCACGGGCTCGCAGAGCATCGCAATCCCTTCCAGCGCATTGTCCAGACGCTCGCGGCCTTTCGTCAGCCGATCTCTAAGAAGAACCTCGGGCTCAACTCCACTCGCGTCGCTGTGATCCAACTCGGATGTGTAGACTGCAATGGCGTTCTCCACCTTAGGGAAGAGGTCCTTGTAGTCCACAATGTAGCCAAAGTCTTTGTCGTCGCTGTCCAGCCGGTTGGTACGGCAGATGGCCTGGAACAACCCGTGATCCTGCATCCGCTTGTCTATGTAGAGATAAGTGCAGGGCGGCGCATCGAATCCCGTCAGAAGCTTGTCCACCACAATCAGGAGCTTCATATTCGCGGGCTCCTTCTTGAACAAATCCTTCGCGCGCTCTTCGTATGTCTCGGTCTTCGTCATACCCGGCTTCGCATCAACGTCCTTCAGTAGTTCGCCATAGACGCTATAGATGAATTCCTTATCGGTCTCGGTGGCCGCGCCAGTATCCTCGGTAGTGATGTCCCTGGTCATCGGGTTATAGGAGGTGATCACCGCACAGCAGTCCCTCAAAGGCGTCTTCCGGAACAGCGTGAAATACTTGCAGGCCTCGTAGATACTCGAAGCAACCAGAATGGCGTTACCCCGCTCGCTGCTCAGACGCGGCTTCACGCTGAAGTCAAAAACCACATCGCTCACCAGCCGATCCATTCGCGACTTGGAGCTGAGCACTTTCTGCATAGTGCCCCACTGTTCACGGAGCGTGGCTCGTTGCCAATCGTTCAAACCCTTGGTTTTCGCTTCAAACCATGCGTCTATCTTGTCGCTCGATCCCAGCCGCTGGTCGATGTCGCGCGCCTCATACACCAGATCCAGCACCACCTCATCTTCCACGGCTTCGCTGAACTTATAAGTGTGGATATAACCGCCGAAAACTTCCAAGCTGGTCTGTTTGTCTTTCTTGAGCAGAGGCGTCCCCGTAAATCCGATAAAAACCGCATTCGGCAACATGGCCTTCATCACGCGGTTCAACTTCCCGCTCTGGGTGCGATGGCACTCGTCGACGAATACGAAAATTTCGCCCACCGTCTGGCAAGGCTGCGACTCCAGCTCCCGGATGAACTGCTCGAAATTGTCCACGTCCTTCTTCCCGAACTTGTGAACCAGCGAGCAAAGCAGCCGAGGCTTAGCCTGGCCGAGTTGACTCATCAGATCGCGCCCGCTGCTGGTACGCTTGATGGCCTCACCCACATCGGTGAAGACGCCCTCGATCTGCTTATCCAATTCATCGCGGTCTGTAATGATGACCACGCGCGCGTGGGGATTATTCTCCAATATCCACTTCGCCAGCAGCACCATGACAATGCTCTTGCCGCTGCCCTGGGTATGCCAGATGATGCCGCCCTTGCGTTCACGAACATGCTTCTGCGCAGCCTTGATGCCGAAATACTGATGCGCGCGCGGCAGCTTCTTCTTGCCGCCGTCGAAAAGCACGAAATCGTGCATCAGCTCGATCAGTCGCTCCTTGGCGCACATCTTGAGCAGATATTTATCCAGCTTGAATCGGGTATTGTCCTGCTCGTCCTCCTTCCAGCGCAGGAAATATTTCTCCGGCGTGCCAACCGAGCCGTACTGCAATCCCTCGGAATCGTTGCCGGCGAAAATGAACTGCACGGTACTGAAAAACCAGGCATGGAACTCAGCGGTTTGATTCGAAATATTCTGCCGGATGCCGTCGCCGATAGAGATGCGGCTGTTCTTGAGTTCCAACACTCCCACGGCGATGCCGTTGACATAAAGCACGACATCCGGCCGCCGCTCGTGGTTACCGCGTAGCGTGACTTCCTCGGCAATGGCGAAGTCGTTCTTCGCCGGCTCCGCCCAGTTGATTAAGTTGACGGTCTCGGTAACCTTGCCCGCTTCAATCTTCACTGGCACGCCATATCGAAGCAGGCTGTAAACGGCCTGATTGTTCTGATAAGGGCTGCGGCTATGGTTGTCCGCCTCAGTGCGCAATTTGTAGATGGCGCCGCTGATTTGTGCCGGGGTGTAGCCGGCTTTTGTGAGGTAGCTGGTTAGCAGTGCCTCTTCAATGTTGCTGTTTCCGTCGCGGTAGGTCCAGTCGCCGAGATAGCGATAGCCAAGCTCATCGCGAAACAAGGCGATGACTCGATTCTGCGTCACCCGCTCCGGATCGCCGACACTCATATCAGCCGAATCTTCCCGGTTAGCAGATTGTGCATCATACCCCGCTTGATCTGGCGCGCTTTGACGAGCCGGGCTTCCAGTGCGTCGATTTCGGCATCCATGGAGAGGAAAACTTGTACGATCTCCTTCTGTTCGCGCTCAGTCCTCGGCGTCGCGACTTCGGTACGATTGATCAGCGCCGTGTTGAGGTTCATTTGAGAACCCGTTTGGCCGCGATTGGCCCAGTCCTTCTCGATCGATTTGAGTGTGTAGTAGAGGAAATGCTGGTTCACGCGGAGGGCATCGAACACGACAAATCCATCATGGATGCAGGTGTCGATCTCGGTGATTATTGGTCTCCCAACAGTTGCACAGATACTCATTATGAGGCTTCCACGACTCACTGGCCGACTATTCCTAACGCCTAAGGGCGACAATTTCTGAGTAGTCTCCCGGAGGAACATTCCGGCGCAAGTGACGTCGGAGATCCGGACCCAACCGATTGTCGAATTGTCATCAAACCAGATTGGGCTCTCGATTGGGCGGGGAGAGGCACCCCTTTGTATGCTGGCCAATTCGCCCAGCTTCTTAAAAACCCACCCATATTTGGGTCGGAGCAACTTCTGCATGGCGCCTTGTTTGAGATGGCATTTCTTGGCGATGAGTTGCTCAATGGATTCAATGAGCGCATCCGCATCGCCCAGCGCCCCGGCGATTGCGTTCTGTTCGGCCAAGGGCGGGACGGGGTAAGAGAAGTTTATTGCGTCGCTAATGTTGAACTGTTTTTGTGCCGTACCGTATTGCACATGCTGCACTTGGCTCCGCCCCATTCGGGAGTTCATCACGTAGCAAAGCCAGTGCGAGTCAAAGGAGAAATGCTGCCGGACAATCATGACCGACGCACAGTTGCAACCGTCAAGTTCCGGAGGTATCACCGCGGTTACGCCCGGTTCGCCAACGCGAACAGTTACGAGGTCCCCCTGAACGAGGCGCGACGAAGTAAGTAAATGATTACTCTCTTCGCTAATACGCCTCGCCGACTCCCAGACGATGGAGTTTTCCCTAATATTTGAACCAACGAGGATTGGCACGTCACCGGCGTCGTCAAAATACGTTGACGGATTGACCACGAGACCAACGCTCTGACTCGGCGATATGCGTTTGAGCGGCCTCACATCCCAATCCTCCGGAATTGCACCGACCTCGGTCTGTTTGTAGCCGGGCCCTAGGTCCATGAGAATCCCATCCGCGCCAGGTGGCATTTCACGGTCTGCTCAAGCTCGGCGACCATCCGGACCTGCTGCGGCAAGGGCGCCTCGTATCGCTCAGCCAGTTCTCTCACCCGCTGGGTGAGGGCCTGGCTGACGTGGCCCAACTCGCCATGGATGGCGCTACCCAAGGCGGCGAGCCATTTGTCGTCCACCACCAACGCCTGGATCTCGGTCTCGCTGAGCGTGGGGTACCTGGCGTAGGCCTTGGCATCGAGGTCAGCCTCAGCAGCTTTCAGGGCGCGCTTCAGGTCGGCCTCCTGGTTGCAGAGCTTCAGCCAGGCCTTGAGCACCGCAGCCTCCTCGTTGGCGTCCTTGTCGTCTTTAATCTCCTTCAGGCGATCGGCGACATTGGCCTTGTTCACCTTGTCCAACTCGGAGAATGCCCCCTCCTCCCCGCCGTGGTCCTCTTCCAACTCCGTTATCTGGGCGGCAACGCTTTCCAGTTCCACCTCCAGCTTGGTGATTGCCTCCTGCTCAGCGGCGAAATAGCGAGCGACGATGAGAGCCTTTGGCGCCAGATCGCAGGTCCAGCCTTTGTCCTTCTCTTTCCCCTTCTTGTCCCTCTCGATAATTCGGTAGGTTTCAGCCTTCCAGCCGTCGGCGGCGATGATGTAGCAATCGTCCTGCATGGTCTCCGCCCAATAGTCCAACAGGTGCTGATAGACATCGTATTTATCCACCAGAGGCTTTCCGCTATAGTGCGCCAGCAGGTCCTCGGAGAGCGCGGCGATCACCTCATTCGGATGACACCCGGCCTGCAATCCCTTCAGCGTGGCGGCGCTGCGCTTGCGCCATTTCGCAAACATCGCATTCATGCGGCCAATGAGCTCGACGAACTCAGGATGCTCGTAGACGGTGGCCTTGATCGCCGATTTTTCCACCGCGAGGTCCAGGTAGCCCGGACGATTCTGTTTGAACAACGTCTGCCGTAGCCGCGGGCAGACGTCCCAGTATTGCTGCAAAGCATCGATATCGGTGGTGGGAATGCCGCCGCACAAATGACCCGCAATGTCCTGGATATCCTCCGGTTGCTGGCTGTCGATGTAGCGCGGGAGATTGAGGTTGAATTCGTTTTTTTCGATCTCATCCACCGACACCATGCGGGAGTACTTCGGAATCTCGAGCCGCTTGTTGAAGACATCCACAATCTTGTGGATGTCCATGGCGCGAAGGCGGTTCTTATTGCCGTCCTTCATGTATCCCGAGCTGGCATCGATCATGAAGATCCCTTTGCGGGTATGCGCGTCCTCCTTGTCGACAACGATGATGCAGGCGGGAATGCCGGTACCGAAAAAGAGATTGGCCGGAAGTCCGATCATGCCCTTGATATAACCCTTGCGCACCAGATTGCGCCGAATGTCGGCCTCGGCATTGCCGCGGAACAAGACCCCGTGCGGCAGAATGCAGGCGCCCTTGCCCGCGCTCTTGAGCGAGCGGACAATGTGCAGCAGGTAGGCGTAGTCGCCTTGTTTGGACGGAGGCGTGCCGAATCGATTGAAGCGCTCGTAAGGATCGTTCAGCGGATCGATGCCGGTGCTCCAACGTTTGTCGCTGAAGGGAGGATTGGCGACGACGTAATCAAAAGTCTTGAGTGTGTCGCCGTCCTTGAATTTGGGATCGGCCAGTGTGTTGCCCTGCACGATGAGCGCCGTCGGGGTGTTGTGCAGGATCATGTTCATTCGCGCTAGTCCTGACGTTGCGGCATCCTTTTCCTGTCCATAGAGCGTGACCTTAACCCTGGCTTCGTCGCCAACCTTCAGCAACAACGATCCGGAGCCGCAGGTCGGGTCATAAACCGTGGTCGTGGTGGTGGCCGCCTCTCGAATTCCGACAATCTGCGCCACGACGCGGCTCACCTCGGCGGGAGTGTAGAACTGTCCCTTGCTCTTGCCGCTCTCCGTGGCAAAATGGCGCATCAGGTATTCGTAAGCGTCGCCCAGAATGTCGTCACCCTCGGCGCGGTTCTTCGAGAAGTCGAGCGTCTTGTTCTCAAAGATGGCGATCAGGTTGGTCAGCCGGTCCTGCATCTCTTTGCCGCTGCCGAGCTTGGTGGGGTCGTTGAAATCCGGCATGTCGGACAGCTTATTGGCGTTGGCGAGCGGCGCAACGATCTTCTTGTTAATTTGATCGCCGATATCCGGCTTCCCCTTGAGCGCAACCATGTCCTGGAAGCCTGCACCAGGCGGAACCGTAATCGGCGCGTACTTTACGCCCGCGTATTTGTCGCTGACATATTTAATAAACAGCAGGACCAGTACGTAATCCTTGTATTGGCTGGCATCCATGCCGCCGCGCAACTCATCGCAACTCGACCAGAGCGAGCTGTACAGTTCGGATTTCTTGATCGCCATCGCTTCGTTGCCTATTCTCTCTCATTGCGTGAAACACTGTATTTCTGTCGAATCACGCATTTCCCCTCCTCTATCTTCGCCTTCCGCTCAACAACCTGCGCACGCCCAGCATCAATTCGCACGCTCGCGCGTGCTATTTCAATGGCAGGTGAACACCATGGCCTCAACAGCAACAGCTCCAGCCCAATGCGACGCGATCAACCGCGCCGCCATCAATCGCGCGAATGCCCAACAGTCCACCGGCCCCCGAACCGAAGCCGGCAAGCAGCGCTCTGCGCTCAATGCTCTCACTCACGGCCTGACCTGCCGCACCGCCGTCCTCCCCTCCGAAGAC
>PMOK01000331.1 GCA_003162425.1 Bryobacterales bacterium
CCCCGCACTGGTATTGTGACTCAGCGACCCGCTGGTCCCCGTCACCGTGGCTGTGTAACTGCCAGCCGCCGCGCTGGCCCCCGCAGTGATGGTCAGCGTGCTCGATCCGGAGCCTGCCACCGATGTCGGATTGAAGCTTCCGGTCACGCCCGACGGCAGTCCTGATACCCCCAGATTCACCGTCCCGCTGAACCCATTGCTGCCGGTCACCGTGACTGTGTAGGTGGTGCTGCCTCCCGCTCCCACACTCTGCGAGCTCGGCGTCATGCCCAGCGAATAGTTCGGGAGTGACCCTATATTCAGTTTCAGAACGAATGCGTCGATCGATCCAAGCATCGAGGATTGCACGCCACCCACGATCGGGAAATTAGAAGATTGCGTCTGTCCCGCCACATAGACGTTTCCGGCGCCATCCAAGGCAATTCCATTAGCTGCATCCAGTCCACTTCCACCATAGAATGTCGAGAAGTTCAAACTTTGGCCGGTCGCGCTCAACTCGACGATAAACGCGTTATACTCGCCCGCAAGCGCGCCTTGTACCGGAGCGGCTAATGGAAAATCCCCTGATGCTGTGTAACCGGCTGCGTAAGCATCACCGGCCAAGTCGATCGCGATGGAAGTGCCGAGATCCATGACGCTCCCGCCGAGGTACGTGCTATAAACCAGTGTGGAACCCGAAGAATTCAGTTTCGCGATGAAAGCGCTTTCTGTCCCGCCTCCCGGTAGCAGTTGAAATGGCGACGCGGCCGGGAAATTCGATGAACTCGTCGAGCCTGTTATGTATGCCTCGCCCTGCCCATCTACCGCGATTCCAGAGCCGGACTCCGGGCTTCCCAGTGCCCCGCCACTCCCACCTAGGTAAGTGCTGTACACCAGGCGGGTTCCTCCCGGAGCCAGTTTGGCAATGAAACAATCCTGGCCACCACCGCTGGCGGCTTGCAAGGGATTGGCGGTTGGAAAATTGCTGGAAAAAGTTCCGCCTGTGACATAGGCGTTTCCGGAGCCATCCACCGCAATTGCAGCGCCGCGGTCATTACCGCTGCCGCCCAGGTACGTGCTGTAAACCAACGTTCCGGTCCCGCTCAGCTCGGCGACAAACACGTCTTGCTGCCCCTGGTTGGCCGCCTGGATCGCCCCGAGAGTTGGGAAATTCGAAGACGTCGTGTCGCCCGTTAAGTAGGCATTGCCCTGACTATCTACGGCGATGGCGTTCCCATTGTCCTGCGCGGAGCCACCCAAATACGTACTGAATATGAACCCATTCCCAGCAGCATTGAGCTTGAGCGCGAAGGCGTTTCGCGAACCACGCAGTCCGGCCTGGATAGGCGTGTGCGTCGGGAAGTTACTGGATGTCGTGGTGCCGGTAACATAGGCCTCGCCTGCACCGTCGATGGCGATGCCATAACCGCGGTCGTCGCCGCTCCCTCCGATGTAGGTGGCATACAGCAACGTGTTCCCGGCGCCGTTCAGTTTGAGAACAAATACATCCACGCTGCCGGCGTTTTTTCCCTGGAGAGGACCAAGCAGCGGGAAGTTGAGCGAGTCTGTCCATCCCGTAACATAGGTGTTCCCGTTCGAATCGGCCGCGATAGCTGTTGCGGCACTGTCGCCAATTCCTCCCACATAGGAACTGTAGGACACCACCGGATCAATGACGAGCGGAACCGCTTGGTCGAACGCCCCCAATTCAAAACTGATCACGCCCTCGCCTGACAGAGCGAACCGTGCAGGTACCCGGACCTTGGTTCCCTGCTTCCATTGATAGACCTCCGGTGCTTCTTCGCGAAATCCGCCTTGTTCCAGTTCGAACGTAGCGTCGCCTTGCTGGTTGATGTGGGGGGACCCCAGCCCGACGTATTGGAAGCGGATGCGAGCCGGGTCAGAGCCGGGCGCGACCACGAATTCAGACTTCATGTGCCCTCCCGCAAAACTGAATTCAGCATCGATGCCGGGATAGAGGCCGTGGTACACAACCTTCTGGTAGGTGGGAAGATCTAGCGACCACCCTTGCGGCTGGTCACCGGCTAGATAGTTGACGCGAGTCGGCTGTAGATCTTCGCCCTCGGGCTGCGTCTGGTTGCTGGACGCCAGGAACTGAAGCTGGAAGGCCGATCCGTGAACACGGAACGCAATGCGATCCCTCTCAAAGGACGCCCGAATTCCCGGTGCGGCCCCTACGTATTGAATCGACCCATCAGCACTTCCAGAGCTGCGCGCGAAGAGCAGCGGGCTTTTCCACTTTGCCATCGCCTCCTTCCGCTCGGCGCCATCCATTTCGCTCGCGCGAGATGGTGTTGGCCAGAAAATAAAAACGCCGAGAGCGAAGCAACATGCCCGAACGGTGGCGTGATATGAAATGTTCTCCATTTTTCTCGCAACACCCTCCACTTCTTATCGATTAACAAACACCTATTGATTGGTGTCTTGGATGTCACGGAAATCTCCATTCCTTCGGCGTTGCCCTTCGAGTGATATGCCCTGGAGTATCGAGCCGTCGATACATCCTTTAAGGATGCGTCGTGTGTATGGCTATGCTGACTGCGTCTTGAGCAAACTCTAAGTTAGTGAGCAGGACCTACAAATTGCCGGCTGTCAGAACATTCTCTAACCAGGTGACGATGTGTCTACGGTACCGTCCAGGCGCCGCGTTGTGCCCAACCGCTGTCCAGCGTGGCGTTCTGCACTTCCATGTAGATGTTCTTCGCACCGGCAAATCCAGCGTTGAAGCTCAGCGCCAGATTCAACGTCAGGTTATTCCCGGAACTGGTCACCGACGAGGCCCCCGCATCTACGGTGCAATGGCTGTTCTGCATGGTGCTCGCCGTGCCGATGGTCAGAAATCCCTGCCACGCTCCCGCATCGGTGGCCAGATAGATCAATTTGCCTGCGGGCACGTAGTAGAAGTAGCAGCTCCCCGCCGCCGCCAGAGTGGAGTTGATCACCATCTGGGTGGAGACGATGTCGGTAGCTCCACTCGAGTCCGAAAACGCAAACGCAAAGGTCTGTGACGAACCGCTTCCCGAGTTGGGCGTCACTGAGACCGAAGCAGGCGGTGAGGGGGCAGCGCCGCCCGATGAAACCGTCCAGGTGCCGCGTTGTGCCCAACCGCTGTCCAGCGTGGCGTTCTGCACTTCCATATAGATGTTTTTCGCACCCGCAAATCCAGCGTTGAAGCTCAGCGCCAGATTCAACGTCAGGTTATTACCCGACGCGGTGACCGACGAAGCGCCTGCATTCACCACGCACTGGCTGTTCTGCATGGTTCCCGCCGTGCCGACAGTCAGAAATCCCTGCCATGCTCCCGCGTCCGTGGCCAGATAAATCGCGTTGGCTGCGCGCGCGTAGTACAAATAGCAGCTCCCCGCCGCCGCCAGAGTCGAGTTGACAACCATCTGAGTGGAAACGATGTCAGTAGCTCCGTTGGGGTCTGAAAACGCAAACGCGAAAGTCTGCGACGAACCGGCTCCCGAGTTCGGTGTAACTGAAACGGGGGACGGTGGAGACGAAGAGTTACCCGATGAGCCGCTCGTTACCGTCCAGGCGCCGCGTTGTGCCCATCCGCTGTCCAGCGTGGCGTTCTGCGCCTCCATGTAGATGTTCTTCGCTCCCGCAAACGCGGTAGTGAAGCTCAGCGCCAGATTCAACGTCAGATTGTTCCCCGAGGCCGTCACCGACGAAGCGCCTGCATTCACCACGCACTGGCTGTTCTGCATGGTCCCCGCCGTGCCAACCGTCAAGTTGCCCTGCCACGCTCCCGCATCATTGGCCAGATAAATCGCGTTGGTTGCGCGCGCGTAGTAAAAATAGCAGCTCCCGGCCGCCGCTAAAGTCGAGTTGATAACAATCTGCGAGGAAACGATATCAGTAGCTCCGTTGGGGTCCGAAAACGCAAACGCGAAAGTCTGTGACGAACCGCTCCCCGAGCTCGGTGTCACTGAGACCGTCACCGGTGGTCCGCTGCTGCTGCTGCCCGTAATCGTCAGCCCCGCGCTGGTGCCCTCACTCAACGACCCGCTGGTCCCCGTCACCGTGGCGGTATAACTGCCGGCTGCCGCGCTGGCCCCCGCATTGATGGTCAGCGTGCTCGATCCCGAGCCCGCCACCGATGTCGGATTGAAACTCCCGGTCACTCCCGCTGGCAGCCCCGATACTCCCAGGTTCACCGTCCCGCTAAATCCATTGCTGCCGGTCACCGTAACTGTATAGGTCGTGCTGCCTCCCGCAGCCACACTCCGCGATGCCGGTGTCATGCCCAGCGCATAGCTCGGACTCAGCGGAGCCACCGCTGTCCAGGCACCGCGTTGTGCCCAACCGCTGTCCAGCGTGGCGTTCTGCACTTCCATGTAGATGTTCTTCGCTCCTGCAAACGCGGCGGTGAAGCTCAGCGCCAGATTCAACGTCAAATTGTTCCCCGAGGCCGTCACCGTCGAACCTCCCGCATTCACCACGCATTGGCTGTTCTCGATGGTTCCCGCCGTGCCGACAGTCAGAAAGCCCTGCCAAGCTCCCGCATCCGTGGCCAGATAAATCGCATTGCTGGCGCGCGCGTAGTACAAATAGCAGCTCCCCGCCACCGCCAGAGCGGAGTTGATAACCATCTGAGTGGAAGCGATGTCAGTAGCTCCATTGGGATCTGAAAACGCAAACGCAAAAGTCTGCGACGACCCGCTCCCCGAGTTCGGCGACACCGAGACCACTGCGGGCGGCTCTCCCAGCAGCCCGAATGCCGCAACGCTGCCCGGCTTGTTATTTACTCCATCGATCGATGCCACATATACCTTGCCGTTTACGATGGTGGGAAAAACGAACTTGTTGCCGCCTCCAAACTGATCTCGCGCGTTCGCCGCTTGGTTACTGTTGTACAGTTCCTCGCTAAGATTGCCAGCGTTGTAGGCATGCAGCACCCCACTTCCAGACCCGACCGTGGCCCACACGATCCCGTTGGATGTTCCATTCGCCGAAATCGACGGCGTCGTTCCCGGATAGGGGAAGGTCACCGAAGTTTGGGATCCCGGGCTCGTCTCGAACGTGCCGTTCGAGAACGCAAAGGCCTTCAGGGCGTTTCCCTGATCTCCGTAATACAATGTGCCGTTAAACCATGCCGGACTACCCCACATTCCGCCCGGAAGGACGCCCGTGAGTTGCTGGTACATTTCGTCCGCGTTGGGATTGAACTTGCCAAGGCCGGCTGTGTCCATGACGTAAATGTTACTGTCCTTGCCCGCCACCACCGCCAGATTCCGCGAGTGCCCGTTGGTATCGTTCAACGGCGGCAACAGCATGCCCCCACCCGATCCCAGGTCGGTGTCGGTACCTGATTCCGATACCGTGCCGGACATCGTGAAGTAATCCGCCACTGCCAGATGTCCCCCGCTGCTGGACATTTTCACGTAGGCGTTCCCATAATCGTTTCCCGAGGGAAACCCTGCGCCGGTCAGGGTGGTATCGAAGGTTCCATTGCCGGTGGGCACATATACATTTCCAGCGGTATCCGCCTGCGGACCCGAGCCCGAGGCCCAGATCCCACCTTGGGTGCCGTTGGGCACGAGATTCAGCACGGTCTCCTGCGCCAAGGTCGACTCGTTGTACCCGATCACCCAACTCGTGTACGGAGTGTCATCGCAGTGGGACGACCAGCTTATATACACTATGCCATTCGCGAGCAGAAGTGCCGCGCGGTCCTTGTGCTGCGCCGGAAGGAACGTCGACTCATCGCCCGTTCCGGGATAGGTCGCCGCCACTTCCACCGGGCCACCGAACTCTTCCGCTAAAGTGGTCAAGTCCAGAGCATGCACGCGCTGATAATATGTCACGGTACTGCCGGAAGTCAGTTTGCTCATCGCCACTACGTAGATAGTCCCGTGCGGCCCGCTGTGCGGATCGATCACCGGGGTGGCCGTGACCCCGATCTCGGGAGTAACCTGGGAGCAACCCCGGTCATCGGACGAAGTTTCGCTTCCCTCCAGGAGCGTTACTTGTTTTAGCAGTGCGCCGCTATCGGCATCGAACGCGTACACGCTGTCGTGTTCGGTGGCTATATAGAGCACGTTGTGCACGCCTTGACCGGGAATTGTCAAACCTGGCACGTATAGCGGCTGCCCGTCCACCAGGCCGTCCACCCCAATCGTGAACAGCTTTCCGAAGGTCGACACGTTTACGTTGGCCGTAGTAAGGATGGTCTCTTGGAGATTCTGACCCGTCCGGGCGTTGTCATTGTGCCAGGTCAGGACGCTCGGCTGCGAGTACAACGCCGCCGCGCAAAATACGGCCATGCCGCCGAGTAACGCCGTCCGCCTCGGCTTTAGAACGCGATAGAGCATGAATACACAACTCCCCTTATGATCCCATTGCTTCATGATGAGGCTAGGTTGTTAGATCCACAATCAGGCAAATTTGCTACATTGTCAAATAAAGTAACCAGTTTGTCTTCGTGGTCTCCTGAGACGACGCCCAGTTAATAGGATCAACCACTTATGCCCCTGATTGACTCTGCATTTGCTGCTTGGAACCCTATGGCTTCGATCCCAACCTAGGCACTCGTCCCTCCCGGCGCTCTGGAAGTTGTGCCTGTGAGCGGCCAACCGTGGGCCAGGATGTTCTGCGAGAGTGCATAATAAGAATTACCCATAAACGAATTTTCTGTGCGTCAGCATCACAAAATTTTTTCACGTTTTAAGCCATATCATGGCCCGGTTCTCGCCGGACAGACCGTTGACGGTTTCCTCGGAACCAAGGCTCGACACGAGTTTTACGGGCGAACACCTGGGCCGCAGACCGTCGGGAATTCGATCGTGCAGTGTCCCTATCCTGCGTTTGACGAAGATTATATCGAGTGGATCGATCTTTTGGAGTCCGTGGTTGCCGCAAGAAAGTCCTACACCATGATTGAGCTCGGTGCGGGAATGGGACGCTGGGCGGTGCGGGCAGCTAGCGCTGTTCGGCACTATAACCCGAACTTGCCGTTTCGGTTGATTGCCGTCGAGGCCGAACCGACGCATTTCGAGTGGATGCGCCTGCACTTCGCCGACAATGATGTCGACCCCAACCAGCACTCCCTACTATATGCCGCAGTCAGTGACGTGCCAGGAGAAGTTTCGTTCTACGTGGGAACGGAATGCGGGGATATCGCGCCAGGCGCGTGGTACGGACAGAGATTAGCGAAGGACTATGAGGTGGACATCCAGGTGGAAGAAGCTCCCTACGGCAGGCACCAAGTTCGGCGTCACGTCAGTGGCGCCATATCCATTACCGTAACGGCTATCACGCTGGTGAGTATTTTAGACGGCCTGGATCAAGTCGACCTGATCGACTCTGACCTACAGGGCGCGGAGTTGGGCGTCATCCGCTCGTCCATCCGCGAGTTGGACGCAAAAGTGAAGCGACTTCACATCGGGACGCATGGCCGGGCAATAGAAAACGAACTCCGCCAGTTGTTGACGAGTCACGGCTGGCGATGTTTGGCCGACTACCCGTGTTTCTCGCTGGAGGAGACACCTTGGGGTCCAATCGAATTTCAAGACGGCGTTCAGAGTTGGGTGAATCCATCGCACGCCGGACCATGGTGGTCGCCTTCTGCTTTTGTCTCCAAGATGAAGGCCCGATTCAAGCGCCGGCACGGCTAGGGCCAGACGCGGCGCTTCAGCGCTAGCCGGCCGCTATCGGCCAAGTCTCAGCCCAACCTCGAAGCCCGCCGCCCGGCCACAACCACCCTCTTGACACGCATCGCAAATTGCAATATGATTATATCGGATTGCAATATTATGAAGCTGGGCGAAAAAATCCGCTACCTGCGCCAGGTGGAAGGCACCCTCCGAGGCCTTGATCGCGAGATGACCCAGCAGGAGGTGGTCCGCGCCTTGAAGCGGGATCTGCGCCAGTCCATCAGCCAGTCCTACCTGTCGCAGATCGAAAGTGGCGCCCGCCCGCATTTGACCAACTCCACCCGCATGTTGTTGGCGCGCTTCTTCAAGGTCCATCCCGGCTACCTGGTGGACGATCCGGAAGGTTTTCATACCGAACTGATTTCAGACGTGCGGGGAATCGAAGATCAACTGGACCTGTGGCTCATTGAGGGAGCGGAACGTTTTCGGCGCGATCCGGAAGTCGGCCAGGCGCTGCTCACGCTGGCGCGGCACGACGATTCGCGCAAGTGTTTGTTGCTGCTGGAGGCCATCCTCGATACTCCGGGTTTGGCGGACCGTCTCTTTCAAGTGCTGCGGCCGGAACCGGCCGCAACGGCAAGGAGGCAAGCGATATGAGTTGGGAAAGCTTCTATTTCGGCTGCTTCTTGATCGGTTTCTTCTTCAGCCTGCTTTCGTTTGTGGCAGGTTTTGGATTTCTGCATGTGCCGGGACTGCACTTTCACGCAAGCCACGGCTCGGGTGGGGGCCAGAACTCGCCCGTGAATTTTGGAACTGTGGCGGCTTTTCTTGCGTGGTTCGGAGGCACGGGCTATCTGCTGACGCGCTATTCGAACATCTGGGTGCTGTTGGCCCTGACCATCTCGTTTGTGAGCGGATTGGGTGGTGCGGCCGCCATCTTCTGGTTCCTGGTGAAGGTGTTGCTGGCTGACGAAAAAGAGCTCGACCCGGAGGACTACGACATGATCGGAGTGCTCGGAAATGTCAGTAGCACGGTGCGCGAAAGCGGCACCGGGGAGATGATTTTTTCGCAAGCCGGAGCGCGCCGTGCCGCCGCCATCCGCGGTGAGAACGGCGAAGCTATCGCCAAGGGCGTGGAAGTGGTGGTCACGCGATTCGAGAAAGGTATCGCGTATGTGCGCCGTTGGGAAGAACTCAGTGAGACCGCCGGTCCGGGTTCCTCGGACCATAAGGAGAATTGAAAATGCGGATTTCATCCGAAGTATTCATCATCGCCGGGCTGATGGTTTTGGTCGTCATGTTTCTCATGGCCATGTTCGCCCGGCTCTACCGAAAAGCCGGGCCCAATGAAGCGCTCGTGGTGTACGGCTTCCGCGGCACCCGGATCGTCATCGGGCATGGCACGTTGATTTTGCCCATGCTGCAAAGTTATCGCGAGCTTTCGCTCGAGCTGATGTCGTTTGATGTCGCGCCGCCACAGGATCTGTATACCAAACAGGGCGTGGCCGTGACTGTTGAAGCTGTCGCGCAGATCAAGGTGAAATCGGATCCGGAATCCATCAAAACCGCTTCCGAACAGTTCCTTTCGAAAACCGATCAGGACCGCGAGGGGCTAATTCGCCTGGTGATGGAGGGCCATCTGCGTGGAATAATCGGCCAGCTTTCGGTGGAACAGATTGTCAAGGAGCCGGAGATGGTGGGCGATCGCATGCGCGGAACCTGCGCTAGCGATATGAGCAAGATGGGCCTGGAAGTGATTTCGTTCACCATCAAGGAAGTCCGGGACAAGAACGAATATATCTCCAATATGGGACGTCCGGATATCGCGCGCATCAAGCGCGATGCGGATATCGCCGCTGCCGAGGCCGAACGCGATACCGCCATCAAGCGCGCCGAAGCTACGCGCGCAGCCGCTGTCGCCAGAGCCCAGGCGGACCAGGAACGCGTGCTCGCGGAAACATTGTCGCAAGCCAAACAAGCCGAAGCCACCCGCGATTTGGAAGTGAAGCGAGCGCTGTATCTCGAAACCACCAAGAAGCAGCAGGCGCAAGCCGACAAGGCCTACGACATCCAGACCAATATCATGCAGCAGCAGGTGGTCCTTGAACAGGTGAAGATCCAGCAGGTGGAGAAGGAACAGCAAATCAAAGTGGCGGAGGCGGAAATCAAGCGCCGCGAGAACGAACTGATTGCTTCCACGTTGAAAGTGGCCGAAGTGGAGCGCGGACGCATCGAGACTTTGGCATCCGCCGAAAAAATGCGGCTCACGGCAGAAGCGGAGGGTCATGCCTTCGCAATCCGCGCGCAGGGCGAAGCGGAAGCAGAAATCATCCTGAAGAAGGGCGAGGCCGAAGCCAAAGCCATGAACGTCAAAGCCGAGGCCTTTCAGGAATACAACCAGGCCGCGGTCATCGACAAACTGCTCACCGGATTGCCGGAGGTAGTGCGGGCTCTGTCTGCGCCGCTCGCCAATATCGACAAAATCACCATCGTCTCTACCGGCAATGGCGATTCGGCCGGCATGCACAAGATCACCGGCGACATTACGCAAATGGCGGCCCAGATCCCGGCCCTGTTTGAAACACTTTCGGGCATGAAAATGTCCGATCTACTTGGAAAAGTGAAAGCCATCGGCGACAAATCTCCGAAGTCGGATGGCACATAGGCGGGAACGCTTGCTTCCGCGCGCGGCTCGGAAAAATGCACAATGCTACCGAGCCGCGACCGGGAGGGAGCGTTAAAACCAGCAACCAGCAACCAGAAACGAGAAACGAGAAACGAGAAACGAGGTTTTTTTATGGCATTAATGGAGCGAGTCTCAACACTAGTCCGAGCCAATCTGAATGATCTGATCGACAAGGCCGAGGAGCCGGAAAAAATGATCAAACAGGTGATTCTCGATATGCAAAATCAACTCTTGCAGGTCAAGACGCAGGTGGCGATCGCAATCGCCGACCAGCACCTGCTCGAGAAGAAACGGAAGGAGAACCAGGATAAGAGCGCCGAATGGATTCACAAGGCGGAGCTTGCGGTGGACAAAAAACAGGACGACCTGGCTCGCGGCGCGCTGGAACGCTCGCTGAGTTTCAAGGCGCTGGCCGAGAACTTCGCGCAGCAGGTAGCCGACCAGACCGTGCAAGTGGAGAATCTGAAGTCCGCGCTGCATAAGCTCGATCAAAAGCTGACCGAAGCTCAAGCCAAGAGCGACGTTCTGATTGCCCAGCATCGGCGCGCCCGCGCTTTGAACAAGGCGGGCGATGCTCGCATGGCCATCGGCAACGATTCCAACTCGGCCGCGTTCGATCGCATGAAGAGCAAAGTGCAGCGCAACGAAGCGCTCAGCCAGGCCAAGGCGGAGCTGACCGCCGATTCGGTGGAAGATCAGTTGGCTTCGCTTGAAAAACAGGATGAAGTGGACAAGCTCCTGGCCGAGCTCAAGTCAAAACGGGGCTTGGCGGGCTGAATGCGCAACGCGATTGTGCCCGTCAGCCTTTTGTCGCTCGCGCTCCTTGCGCAAACGCCGGCCAACGCACCCGACCCATGGAAGGACTCCGATCTGATCGAACCGCAGGCGTTGGCCGCGCGAATCACCAGCAGCGCGCCGAAACCGAAAATCCTGTATGTCGGCTTCCCGATCCTCTACCGTGGCGCGCATATTTCCGGCGCCGAGCTGGCCGGACCAGCCTCCAAGCCCGAGGGCCTGGAACTGTTGAAACAAACTGCCGCGAAACTTCCGCGCAGCCAGGAGCTGATCATCTATTGCGGCTGTTGCCCATGGGATCGTTGTCCCAACGTGCGCCCGGCTTTCCGGTTGCTACACGAAATGGGTTTCACGCGCCTGAAGCTGGTAACGATCCCCACCAATATGTCGACCGATTGGGTCACCAAAGGCTATCCCGTGGAGCGCGCGACTCCAAAATCGGAATAGCCGGCCAGTTTCGCGTGTGGAGCAAGTTGAAACTGGGTATTCGGGCACAATCGTGGGGCAGACCCCCTGGTCTGCGCGGGTCCCCCTGGACCCGCTCTTCTGGAACGCAATGAGCTTCATCGAATCCCATCAAGCCGGCGAGGGCGTCGGCTGCGGTCCAGGGGACCGCCCCACAAAGCGGGCAAACTGAGTATTTCTTGGGAAAACTAAGTCACATGGGGCTGGCATCCCACCCCACCATCAAACTGACCCAAGTTCAAATGGAAACAGGAGCGTGTGGAGGAGCAGCTTGGGGAACCGGAGCAGCTTTAGGAGCAGACTGCACACCCGGTTGAAAAATCTTAGGCTCCATTGAAACCAGCACTCCGCTGCGTGGAAGCACGTACATCAGGTACGTAGAGCCGTTCTCCAATGCCTTGTAACATGCGTGGTTCACATCGTACCTATTGTTTTTCGAATCGAAGTAGTATTTCTCAATCGGATCGCGCCCGTTCGGCCGTATGGTCTGCTCTTCGCGCGCAATCACGCGCCCTTCTCTCGCCACCACTTCGCGTGCCAACAGGTCGAAGTACATTCCGGGTGAAAAGCGCATCAGGTTGTAGGCTGCGAAGCCCAACCCTCCCAGAACGGTACCCACCGTCACCAGCGTCGAAATCTTTCCTTTCGCCTCCGCCATCTCGCTCAAGTGCAGCAATTGGCCGACGAATATGCCGAGAGCCGCTGTGAAGGAAACGTGCTCCCGCATGCCCGTCAGAGCAACCCACAACAAGAACGGCGCGATAGCTGAAACTATCGCGATACCGGCGGGGTTCAGGCAACACCCGATAAACTTCTTGAACTGCTCCCCGGAAAGACGGCCTAGCCGGTTCGCTTCGAGCGATTCGGGCGAGAATCCCATCGCGTTGGAAAGATCGAACAGGACTTGCTCTTTGGTGCGGAATGCTGAGGCGTCGTCTATCACGAGAGCACTACTTTTGATATATCGACGGTGGGAGCTGGATACTTTAGTTTCATGTCATCCAGCGCCTTCACAATCAGCTCCGCAATCAAATGATTCCTCAGCCACTTTCGATTCGATGGAATTACATACCAGGGGGCCCACTCGGTGCTGCATTTGCGCAGAGCGTCCTGATAAGCTTCCTGATATTCATTCCAGTGTTGACGCTCCTCGAAGTCAGGCAGCGATAACTTCCAATTGCGGGAGGTGTCCTGCATGCGAATCTCGAACCGCCGCTTCTGCTCATCCTTGCTGATGTGCAGGAAGAATTTCAGGATGGTCACGCCGTTCTCGGTCAACGTCCGTTCGAACTCATTAATCTGACGGTAGCGCTTCTCCCAGACTTCGGTGGGCGCGAGCCGATGCACCCGCACGATCAGCACGTCCTCATAATGAGAACGATTGAAAATCCCAATATTGCCGAGCGGCGGCACGGCCTGGTGAACACGCCACAAGTAATCATGGGACAGCTCTACGCCCGATGGCGCTTTGAACGAGTGCACATCGCAGCCCTGTGGATTCACACCAGACATGACGTGCCGGATGGTCCCATCCTTGCCGCCTGCATCCAGCGCCTGGAGCACGATGAGCAGCGCGTAGCGTTTGTCGGCATAAAGCAGGTGCTGCAACTCGTTCAGCCGGACGATCGTCTTTTGGTGCGCTTTCTCGTTGCGCTTTATCCCAAATGTATCGTCGGGATCGCGGTCTTTCAGCCGCAGTTTACTGCCGGGCTTGACAGTGCAGTGTTTCGCGATATCCATGGTTTCAGCGTAACAGTTGATCGAACGATTGCCCCGAACCGTTATAGCCCCGCACGTCAGAAGCTGTGAAGAGCCGTTTCTCGTTTCTCGTTTCTCGTTAGGAACTATCGAGCGCACCTAACGAGAAACGAGAAACGGCCTTTCGCCTGCCCGTCATGCAAAACTGGAACGATGGATCTGCTGCTTCACCCCGTCGAGGTGCGAGTGCTCGGCTCGCTGCTCGAGAAAGAGATCACCACGCCCGAGTATTACCCGCTGTCCCTCAACGCGCTCATCAATGCCTGTAATCAGAAATCCAACCGCGACCCAACCGTCAATTTCGATGAAGCGGCCGTCGAACAGGCCCTCCACTCTCTGCGTGATAAAGGTCTGCTGCTATCCATCACCGGCGCCGGAAGCCGCGTGCAGAAATACGCACACCGCATCTCCGAGAGATTGAATCTGGGACGGCCGGAGTTGGCGATTCTTTGTGAACTGATGTTGCGCGGTCCGCAGACCCTGGGCGAGTTGCGAACGCGCGGCGAGCGTATGCATCCATTCGACGATCTGGATCAAGTGCAATCCGTGATCGATCGCTTACCCGAGCTGATCGTCAAGCTCGAGCGGCGTCCGGGCGAAAAGGAAAGCCGGTTCGCTCACCTGCTCTCCGGACCTCCCGCCGTTTCGCACGCCGAGTCCGAGACTCCGGCTCACCACCGTCAGGACCGGGTCGCGACGCTAGAAGCCGAAGTCGCGCAACTACGCAATGAACTCGAGGATCTAAGACAGCAATTCGCGGTTTTCAGAAAACAATTCGAATGAGGACGCAGGCGGTGGGTGGTCGCAAGATCTAGATCCCCCCACCCAGCCACCAGCAACCAGCCACCAGCAACTACGCCGCCCGCAACGGCGGCCGCACGGGCGCTACATCACCTTCCGCCAGGCAGCTTCTCACACCTTTCACCGGACCGTGCAGGTAATCGTCGATCGGGAACAGCGAGTAAGGCTCCAGTTCCCGAAACACGCGCCCCAGCTTCTGCTCGATACGATACACCGCATGAAAGAAATTTCCGCGGTCCATCGTGAGCTTCCGGCAGCACAGTTTCCAGTCCGCCCCCAGCAGGAAGTGATACTTGAAGATGTCGTATTCCGGCGGCGTCAAGGTCCGTTTGCTGATGAGACAGAAGTCAGCCGAAAATTCCTCTGACTTGCGGCCCCAAGCGCCTCTCCGATCCTTTCCAGGCAACGGATCCAGCGTAACCTTACTGATATACCTTTCCCGGCTCACGCAGTCGCGAAAATGCTCAAAGCAGGCCCGGAATATGGCTCGCAGCACACAATTACAGGGATGCGTGGTTTCGTTCCTTCCAATCCGTAACCCTAACCCAAGGCACGTGTTACACCCCGGGGCGGCATGCGCCAATGTCTCTGATCTAGTCCATTCCATTTTCTTCCTCTTTTTTGGAACTCGGAAAGGCAACCGAGTCAGTATTGACGTGACTTACAGTCTCGTAGCCGCCCTTAGATGCGTCAACGCATTAATCTGCGGCATCTAGGGCGAAATCTTTCTTCAATTGAGGAGAGAGTAGGACAAAGGTAACGTTGTCTTTTACTTAGATAGGGTCTATAACTTCCAGCACCATCATATGTCTCTGGTATTAGGTTGCGTCCCGTTTTCTTATTTCCTGTGGCCCTATTTCACTGTGAAATATGGGGAGACGCCAGCTTGACCTTCCAGGACGCGCAGCTCCGATTGCTGGCTTACGTTCGGGATCGCATTCACAACGGCGAACTGACGGAGAGAGGATTCGCTCGTATGCTTGGAGTCTCGCAGCCCCATGTCCATAATGTGCTCAAAGGGGTGCGAACCCTCTCCATCGATCTGTCCGATTCTATATTAAATCTATTTCATCTTTCTGTCCTCGACTTGGCCACCCCGGAAGACCTGGAACGCAACAACCAGCGCCGGGCAGCGACCGAGCCCCAGTTGGAAGTGCCATTCCTCGAAACTGCAATTGGCCCAGGTCTTGCCTGGCCGGCAAGAATTGATCGCCGGAATCGCTTCCCGACTGGGATGGTGGCGCCTACATTAGTGATGGCGCGTCTGGCGCCTGATGCTCAAATGAGCGAGACGCTGCGAGGCTACGATATCGCTCTGCTCGATACCTCGGACCAGCAGCGAGACAATCCCTCACCAGAGGGCCTGTACGCCGTGGAGAGAGGCGGGGAAGCGATACTTAGGTATCTGCGGCCCGGAGCACGCTGTTATTACCTGCTGACCGATACCGCACTCGAGAATCCAGATCAGTGGGAACATCTCAACATATCCCAAAAGGAGTTGCCCGGCCTCATCAAGGCCCGAGTCCTATGGCTAGGCCGCGAGAAAGACCGCAAGCTGCCCATGAGTCAACGCGGCCGCTTCTTATACGATGTAATCTCCTCGTAATTCTGGAGTACCTGCGCGGCCGATCGTTCCCAACTGAATTGGCGGGCTTGTTCCAGACCGCGCTCAATGAGACCGCTCCGTAGCGCATCATTCAGGAGCACTTCCCGCATACCGCGCGCGATATCGAACACGTTCTCCGGGTTGACGATCAGCGCCGCGTCTCCCACCACTTCCGGCAACGAACTGACATGCGAGCACACCACCGGAGTCCCGCACGCCATCGCCTCCAGGGGCGGCAAGCCGAAGCCTTCATAGAGTGAAGGAAACACGAAGGCCGACGCGGCTTGGTAAAAGGCTCGCAATGTCTCAATGGGGACGAATCCAAGAAACCGCACGCTATCTTCCACCCGGCTTTGAATCACGGCATGCCGCAGCGCCGGATGCCGTGCGATCTCATCGCCGATGATGATCAGCCGCAGATCCTTGTAGCGCGCCTCCTCACGCAGTTCGCCACGTAGCACGGCGAACGCTTCCACCAGGCGCGGGATGTTCTTCTGCGGATTGGTTCGCCCCACGTAGAGAAGAAATGGATAGTGGATGCGGTAACGATCGAGCACGCGCTGTATTTCGGCCGCGGACTGCGCCGAGTATTGGCTGAACGTTGGATCCGGGGCGTTGTACACCACCTGGATGCGGCTGGACGGAATTTGGAGCACTGCTTCCACGTCGCGCCGGGTGGCGCTCGATACAGCGAGCACGCGATCGGCGCGCGCCAGCCCCCGCCGCAAATAAAATAGCCGCAAATTACTTCGATAGCCCTTCTGGTCTGAAAACAGCAACGTGCTCATGTCATGGATAGTCACCAGGTATGGCTTGGGCATCCACATCGGAACGGCGTTCAACGGAATGTGGAACAGATCCGCGGAGAACCGGCTCAGAAACAACGTGAAACCGAGCTGGGCGAAGCCAGGCCTGCTCTTCTTCGCGTACACGGCAATTTCAAAATTGGAAGGAAGCTCCGCAAATTCCGGCACCGCCGGCGCCAGCGTGATCAGCGTGTATTGGTTCTTGTTATCCAGCCTGGCGAGCGAACGAACCAGGTTCCGGATGTAAGTACCGATGCCGAAGTCCGCCACCCGGCGGGCATCCATAACAATCCGCAGCGCCATGTTACTGAGCCCCGACCGTGAGGAAGCGGGTTACGCCGTAGCGCGCGCCAGCTTCCACCCGTACAACGGAAATCGTTCCGCCAACGTGGTCACCTTCCGCCGCACCGACGCGAAAGTTTCCTCGGAACTGATATTATCCAGCACTTCCGCGATCAGCCCCGCCACCTCGCGCATCTCCGCTTCCCGGAATCCGCGCGTAGTCACCGCCGGGCTACCCAGACGGATGCCGCTAGGATTGAGCGGCGGATTCACATCGAACGGGATCGCGTTCTTGTTCACCGTGATGTACGCTTCGTCCAGCGCCTTCTCCGCTTCCTTGCCGCGGATTCCCTTGGCGAACACGTCCATTAAGATGAGGTGCGAATCGGTTCCACCGGAGACGATGCGGAAGCCTTTCGCCGCCAGCGCCTCGCCTAACACCTGCGCGTTCCGAATTACTTGCTTTTGATAGCCAGTGAACTCCGGCGCCATCGCCTCCAGAAAACACACCGCCTTGGCGGCGATCACGTGCACCAATGGGCCGCCCTGCACTCCTGGAAACACTACTTTGTCAATGGCTGCGGCGTATTCCTGGCGTGAAAGAATCATGCCTCCCCGCGGGCCTCGCAACGTCTTGTGCGTGGTGGACGTAACAATATCGGCGTACTCGCACGGATTCGGATACAATCCAGCCGCCACTAGCCCCGAAAAGTGAGCCATGTCCACCAAGAACAGTGCGCCCACCGAATCCGCGACTTCGCGAAAGCGTTTGAAATCGATAATCCTTGGATAAGCGCTGCCGCCCGCGATCACCAGTTTCGGCTTGTGTTCGAGGGCGAGCCTGGCCAGTTCGTCGTAATCGATGCGCTCATCCTCGCGCCGCACGCCGTAAGGGATCACGTGATAGGTCTTGCCCGAGAAATTGAGCGGATGGCCGTGCGTCAGATGCCCGCCATGCGCCAGATTCATTCCCAGGATGGTATCGCCGGGCTGCAACACCGCCGAATACGCCGCTTGATTTGCCTGCGATCCGGAATGCGGCTGAACATTGGCATGCTCAGCGCCGAAAAGTTTCTTGGCCCGATCGCGAGCCAGATTTTCGACGATGTCCGTGAACTCGCACCCGCCATAATAACGCTTCTCCGGATAACCTTCTGCGTATTTATTCGTGAAGACACTGCCGGTAGCTTCCAGCACGGCTTCGGAGACGAAGTTCTCGCTGGCAATCAGCTCCAGTCGTCCGTGCTGGCGTTCCACCTCATGCTGAATCTGCTCGTAAACTTCCGGGTCGACCTCGGAAAGAGGACGGGACATGCGCTCTTGTTCGGTCATTCATTCTAGTTTAGCAATCGTGGCGCAGGCACTCTTGACTGCCGCGTCGGGACTCATGCCGACGGCCGGCTCCCCAACGCGAGCCCTTGGCAACATCAGCGCTAACTTAACTGCAATCGAGCGCAAACCCAGTCAGCGGGATGCCGGCTACACGACCAAGTCGATTGCCTGACCTTCGCGACAGAGTTTTGCAACGCCACCGAACATCAAGGACTCGGCCGCTGGGAGCTCCTTTGGGCTCTATTTCGCGACTGACTTTTGCAACTCTGAAATCCCCAGTTTCAGTGTGACCTTCAGAGAAAAATGACGGGCTTTCTTCGGCGCTATTTGACGTTCGCGTTCGCGCGGCGTCGCCGCCCCCGCAAGCGGTCCTTTACGCAACGGCTAGGAGGGCGACGAGGATGGCACTATTTTGCGGATGCCTACGGCGTTTTCGAGGAGTCATCCGCGCCTCGTGCCGATGAACACGCAATCTGGGATACTTTGCGATCCCGCAAGCCTGGTTCTCTACGGGGCAAATGTGGAAGTTTTCGATGGTTCTATTGGTGTGCGGAGCGGTTTCGATTCGAATGGACAGTGTAGCTTCCGGCTCAACCGACAAGAAGATTTGTCTTGACAGAAAAATGTTCCGCTGTTTAAATCGATGCATGCTGGCGACGTTGCAAATCGTACAGAGCCCCGAAAAAGCGGGCGTCTTACTCCAGCCCGGCCGACTTCGTCTCCTCGAACAATTAACTGAGCCCGATTCCGCCGCCGGACTCGCCCGCCGCCTCGGCGTGCCTCGGCAGAAACTGAACTACCATCTGCGCGAACTAGAGCGCGAAGGCTTCTTGGAGTTGATCGAGGAACGCCGTAAAGGCAATTGCATGGAACGCGTGGTGCGCGCCGTGGCCCGCGAATTCCTGATCGCTCCCCAGACCGGCGATCGCGTCACTGCCGACCGTTTCTCCGCCGCTTATCTCGCTTCTACTGCTGCGCGCATGATTCGCGAGCTGGCCTCTCTCTGCATCCGCGCCCGCCGCGCCGGAAAACGCCTCGCCACGCTTACCCTGGAAACCGAGATCCGCTTCGCCAGCGCTGCATCCCGCGCCGCCTTCGCCAAAGAGATGACCGCCTCCATTGCGCACCTCGCGGCGAAATACCATAACGAGCGGGCCGAAGGAGGGCGGCGTTTCCGCCTGCTTTCCGCCGTTTATCCCGCCGTCAGGCTGGAAGAATCCGCCAGCGAATCCGCAAATCTGGAGTGAAATATGAGCAGATCCCACGAGACCGTCATCGATATAAAAGCGACCCCCGAAGAAGTCTTCCGGGCCCTCACCGACCCCGAACAGATTGCGAAATGGTTCGCCCCCGAAGCCCGAGTCGATCCGCGCGTCGGCGGAGAATATTACTTCTCCTGGGGCCCGGGGATGGAAGGTAGAACCACCATCACCGCCTGGGAGCCCGGTAAGCATTTCGGCACTTCGAGCGAACGTTCCCTCACCTACGGCCACAAAGGCCCGGTGGACACAGGCGTTGTACAAAAAATGTGTGTCGATTACTACATCGAATCGCTGGGCGGAGGAATCACGCGCCTCCGTCTGGTTCAGTCCGGCTTCGGCCCCGAAGCAGCCTGGGACGACGAGTTCGCCGATACGAAATCCGGCTGGGCGGGCTTCCTAAAAAAACTAAAGGAGTTGTTCCAAAAATAATCCACACATGCAACGAATACCCTGGAACACAATTGCGCTCGGCTCGCTGT
The DNA here is from genome assembly GCA_003162425.1 of Bryobacterales bacterium. Lineage (GTDB taxonomy): Bacteria > Acidobacteriota > Terriglobia > Bryobacterales > Bryobacteraceae > Palsa-89. Next base: position 19,874 of record PMOK01000331.1, read on the forward strand.
TGCTCATCTCGGCCTGCTTAAAAGGAGGACAGGAAGTGCAATCTCCGCAACCTGAAAAGTCGAAGCCGCCCGTCAAAATGGAGCAGCGCGGGCACATCCTTGGAATCGGCGGTGTCTTCTTCAAATCCGCTAATCGTGATCAGATGCGCGAATGGTATTCGAAGCATCTTGGACTCGCTGACAAAGGCGGAGGCGCGATGCTTCCGTGGCGCGAACACGATGACCCTCAAAAAGAACACGTTACGGTTTGGACTATTTTTCCCGCCTCCACTGACTATGTCCCAGCCACGCAACCGTTCATGGTCAACTACATCGTGGACGATCTGGATGCTTTGCTCGACCGCTTAAAACAAGAGGGAGTAAAGATTGACGCCAAACGAGGGGATGAATCCTACGGTCGCTTTGCC
>PMOK01000290.1 GCA_003162425.1 Bryobacterales bacterium
TGAGTCCCCTTGCTTACGCGCGGGGCTACCAGGGCTGGAATTGCAGCCCCGCGCGTTAGCAAGGGGAAAAGGTTTCTACTTATGCTTACTGATCTGGAACGTCAGAAAGCGCTGGGATTGCTGAACAGAAGCCGGCAAACGCTGCTGGATGCCGTGGAAGGTGTCACCGAGAATCAGGCGCGCTGGAAACCGGCGGCGGATCGTTGGTCAATCCTCGAATATGTAGAACACCTGGCTGTTTCTGACGACGGGTTGATCGAGGTGATCAAACGAAGTCTCGCGACGCCGGCGCGGCCGGAAACCGAAGACCAGCGCCGCGAACGCGAGACCAAAATTAAAGAAACGCCGGCTCCGCGCGGAGCGAATCGTGCGCCGGAAATGTTGCAACCGGGTGGCCGCTTCGCCTCTCTCCAGGAAGCCGTCGCAGCTTTTCTGGCGGCTCGCGAGCGCAGCATCGAATATGCACGCAGCACCCAGGAAGATCTGCGCAGTCACTTCACGGACCACAGCGTGCTCGGTCCGCTGGATGGATATCAGTGGCTGATGGGCAACGCCCGTCACGCGGAAACTCACGCCGCGCACATCCGCGAGTTGCGCACGATGGCGGAGTTCCCTCAAGCTTAGTTCAGATGAAATAGTCGATCACGCGCTGCAACAAGTTGCGGTGTGGTTTGGCTGGCGGCGCTGGTTCGGGGATCGCTTCTGCCTTGGCTTCCGCCTTCATTTCCTGCTCACCGCATTGCATCTCCAGATTGGCGAGGCAATCGGCAATCGCGATGCGTTCGCTGCGTCCAAAGGCTGATGCAATTTTGGTTTGCGGCGCATGGGCACCTAACTGGATGCGCAGCAGGCCCGGCCAAAGATCGCGCTGATCGTACTTGGCGCACAACCTGCGCGCGCGTGGAACCAGAGTTTCCAACTCGCGGCGCGCAGTCACGTACGCGGATTGCGCTTCCTCCAAATCCGGCGAGACGGTTTGGTGTGGCCTGGCAAGGCGATAATACTTGTGGTATTCGGCCTCCCAAGCGTCTACGGCCTTCAGGTAACGCGCCACGCATGCCCGCAGTTCCTGGATGAATTCCAGATTGGATTGCACTTGGATCGTACCCATTTCAATACCGCCGCCGAATACGCCCGGCGTCCTGAACAGCCTGCAGGCTGCTAACCGCGCAGAAAGCGAAAAGGTACATCAGGCCCATGTGTCCGGCCAAGCACGCGAGCCCGGCGAAAAGGACAGACACAGCTATCGAGACTCGCAACGCTCGCAGGCGGCCAGATTGCGGGTCCCTTTGCTCAAGAATAGCACGCGTGATTTGACCGCCATCCAGAGGAAACACGGGCAAAAGATTCAAAAGGCTCCAAAAGAAATTGACATAGAGCAGGTTGTTCACGACGAAGTGGACATGAAGGTACGCGTGATAGTTGGAAGCAACCAACTTGAGCGAGGAGAAGTCCATGTACCAAGTGGGGATTGCTATGGAGCTGAACGCGAATTGGCTGGAGCCGCCGGCGGCGGTGGATATTGCCGCCACCAGGATTGCGAGCAGCAGGCCGGCAGCCGGGCCCGCGGCGCAGACGGCAACATCGGTGAAACAATGGCGGCGGTAATTGTTTTTATCGCTAAACGCTAGCCCGCCGAAGCCCCAGAGCACTATATGGCCTCTATCTCCGGCTAAGCGCATGGCGAGCACGTGACCGAATTCATGGATCAGGATGGAGGTGAAAGCGATAGCCACCCAATAGATGGTGAACCAGGGATTGCCTCGATCGCCTCCGATCAAAAGAATGGAGAGCCAGAAAAAAGGATGGACCCGGACTTCCGTTCCCAGGAAACGGAAGCACCAGTCGAATCGGGTGTGTCCAGGATCATACAGGCAGAACATGGGCAGGTGTGGCTTCTCACATAAAAAAATCGGTTCTGCTTTTGGATTTCTACATGGTACTTAAGGCCTTTCGGTCCCCTTGCTTATGCGCAGCAATTATACAGGGGCGAAATGCTTGTGAGAATAGAAGAGGTCCATGTACCTTTTCCACGTCCTGCGCTCATTCCTGCCGCTACACAATCCGATCGGCTTCGGTGCGAGCGATTTTGTGGAGTTGGCTATCGCTGTGATTCTGGTTCTGCTGGTATTGGCGCGGGCCTGGATCGAGCCGGCCGCGCAAGCGCTGGCACGGAAGACCGGCTGGTGCATGCTGTTTCTGGCAGTGCTGGTTGTAGCTCTTCGGCTGGCATTGCTTCCGGTGCATCCCGTTCCCAGCGCGACTGGCACCGATGATTTCAGCTACCTTCTTCTGGGCGACACGTTGGCTCACTTTCGCCTGTCGAACCCGACTCACCCGATGCATCGGTTTTTCGAAACCATCTTTGTCATCCAGGAGCCAAGCTACAGTTCCATCTATCCGATTGGTCCGGCTCTTTTCCTGGCGCTTGGGCAGATGGTTTTCGGCCTTCCCTGGGCAGGAGTGCTCCTCTCGATGGGGCTGTTTTGTGCGCTCTGTTTCTGGATGCTGCGCGGTTGGACTACACCTGGATGGGCGCTGGTGGGAGGGCTGCTCGCGGTTGCGGAGTTCGGTCCACTTAATATGTGGATGAACTGTTATTGGGGCGGCGCGGTCTCGGCCATTGCGGGTTGTCTAGTGTTCGGGGCATTGCCGCGGCTCCGGAAACGCGCCGGAATAAGCGACGCAGTGTTGTTGGGGTTGGGCCTAGGCTTGCAGATGCTCACGCGCCCGTATGAGTCGCTGTTCCTGGACCTGAGTGTGGTTTTGTTTTTCGTGCCGGAGCTACGCCAGAAAAAGGGATGGTCAAAGCTTGGGAGAATTGCGTTGCCGGCATTGCTGGCGGTGGTTCCGGCGGTGGCGTTGTTGCTATTGCAGAATAAGGCTGTCACGGGAAGTTGGACGACGCTTCCGTATTCGCTCAGCCGGTATCAATACGGGTTGCCCAACACGCTTACTTTCCAGGCCAATGCTGTTCCTCATCGAACGCTCACGGCGGCCCAGCAACTTTACTACGAAGGACAATCCGCTGTGCATGGCGAACCCGATACGGTGGCAAATTATTTGGAGCGCCTAGGCAGCCGCGCGGGTTTCTACCGGTTCTTTTTTCTGGCGCCGCTTTTGCTGGCCGTGCCGTTCTTTCTGCTTTATCTGCGCGAATTCCGATTCGCATGGATTGCGTTGACTCTTCTCGTCTTTGTTATTGGGTCTAATTTCTATCCTTACTTTTTCCCGCATTACATCGCGGCAGTGACGTGCTTGTTTGTTCTGGTCAGCGTGTTGGGGCTCAGGCGGCTGAATGATCTGACCGTGCGCGGCCAGCCGGCGGGACAGATTGCGGCGCGCTGGATTCTTTTTCTGTGCTTTGCGCATTTTCTGTTCTGGTATGGCATCCACGCGCTGGGCGACCGGCAGGTGCTGGAAGGAATGGATCAATACGAGACCGGCGACGCGATCAACTACGGCGATCCGCAAGGGCGCATTGCGATTAACAAACGGCTTGCGGAGGCGCCGGGGCGGCAACTGGTGTTCGTTCGTTATTTTTCGAGCCATCGCTTTGATGAATGGATCCACAATACGGCGGACATTGACAGTGCACGAATGATATGGGCGCTGGAACTCAGTCCGGACGAGAACGCGAAGCTGAAGACCTATTATCCGGATCGGACGGTCTGGCTGCTGGAGCCGGATGCACTGCCGCCCAGGTTGGTTCCGTATCCGGCGCGCACAGGTACCAGTCCTTTTTTGACGGTGCAGTAAGTTTCAGGGTGCTTCGAGAACCGCGAGCAGGGACTGGCCGAAAGGCGGGGGTATCAGGTGTTCCATTGCAGACATCGGTGGAACTAGATAACGGTCGAAGATCGCGATTTGGCGCTCGGACTGGGCTTCGCGTTTCAGGAAATGGGCGTTCATCCACCAGCCGAAGAAGCCGATCGAATTCATGTAGTGCAATTTCCGGATGCGCAGGCCCGTTCGACGCGCTAAACTGCGGATGGCGCCGCGGCTGTAGCGGCGGTGATGGCCAAGGTTTTTGTCGATGGGTCCGTAGAGGGCTTGAAATGCGGGGACCAGAAGAACAATTACTCCTCCGGGCGTGAGTACGGAGGCCACGGCTTTCAGTGCTGCAACGTCGTCTTCGACGTGTTCAAGAACATTAACGATGACGGATGAATCTGGGTGGAAGCTGGCTAGCTCGCGAAATTCCGGGGAGAGGACATTACATAGGAAGGCGTGTAGGTTGTCGTGGCGCGGGTACCGTAGTTTCAGTCGTTCGATACATTCCGGTTGGACGTCCACGGCGATGACGGCTTCGCGGTCAAGTAACGTGCGGGTGAAATTTCCAACGCCGCATCCAACTTCGAGGACGCGCGAGCCCAATTCCTTGTGGATAAGGCGATGCTGCCATGCGAAGTAGTTCTTCGCTTTGCTCATTCGTTGCTGATCTTCGAGCGTATACGCGGCGCTGTCCACTGGGATCATTTTAGTCTCTGGGAGAATATAGGATTCGATGTTGTCGAATCTTCTTAAGGCGCTGTTGCCCAATCCCAATCCGATCGGCTTTGGTCCGGCCGATGCTTTGGAGTTGATGCTAGCCGCGCTGCTGGTTTTGGTTGCGCTTTGGGGACGAACATGGATTGCTCCCATCTTTCGGCGGTTCGCCGAGCGCACATCGTGGTGTATGTTGCTGCTGGCGGCGTTGTCCGTGGCGCTGCGGTTGCTGCTGCTGAGCCATCATCCCGTTCCGACGCCGGACGTCTATGACGAGTTCTCGCATCTGCTTGAGGCCGACACGCTGCGCCACTTTCGGCTGGCGAATCCGCCGCATGTGCTGCCACAGTTTTTCGAAACATTTTTTGTGTTGCAAGAGCCGACCTATAGTTCCATCTATCCCATGGGACAGGGGCTCGCGATGGCGATCGGGTGGATCATTTTCGGGCTGCCGTGGGCCGGCGTGCTGCTGGGGGTAGCGGCGTTTTGTTCGCTCTGCTATTGGATGCTGCGCGCGTGGACCACGCCCGCGTGGGCGCTGGCAGGAGGGTTGCTGGCGGTGATTGAATTCGGACCGCTGAGCCAGTGGACCAACAGCTATTGGGGCGGGGCGCTGGCCGCGGCGGCGGGATGCCTGGTATTCGGTTCGCTTCCGAGGCTCCGAGCAAGTGCGCGTTCGCGCGATGCCGTATTGTTGGGCGCGGGCCTGGGACTGCACCTGTTGATTCGCCAGTTCGAGTCTATTTTTCTGTTCGTCGTGGTGGTTCTGTACTTTCTGCCGGCGATGCGTCGTCCCATCGCCAAGCTGGTGGGAATCGCGGCTCTGGCGGTGCTTCCCGCGGTTTTCTTGACGTTGGTGCAGAATAAGCAGGTGACAGGCAGTTGGACGACGCTACCTGAAATGCTGAGCCAATACCAATATGGCGTGCCGGCGTCGCTCACTATTCAAGCTCCACAAGTCCCGCACCGGCAACTTACACAGCAACAGGCGATGGATTTCAAAATGCAGCTTTCGTTTCACCAGGGCCAGGAAACCATCGGCAGCTATTTCCAGCGGTTAGAATATCGCGTGCGTTTTTATCGCTTCTTCTTTCTGCCTCCGCTCTACCTGGCTGCAGTGGCTTTTTTTTGGAGCCTGCGGGAGTACCGATTCGTGTGGGTGGTTGTTACGCTGGCGATATTCGCGCTGGGCACCAACTTCTTTCCAGCTTTCCAGATTCATTACGTCGCCGCAGTCACTTGTCTTTTCGTTTTGGTCGCGGTGATTGGCCTGCAACAAATATCGCGGTTGCGTATCCGGGGGCACGCGGCGGGGCAGGAAGCGGCCGTACTTATTGCAGTTCTTTGCGCCGCGCATTTTCTATTCTGGTACGGAATGCACGCAGCCGAGGGAAACGAATTTTCCTTAGCCGCCATGCGGTATGAGACGTGGGATGCGATCAACCACGCGAATCCTGCGCGGCGCATCATGGTGGCGCAAGAGCTGGCACGGGTTCCTGGGCAGCTTCTGGTGTTCGTGCGGTACTCGCCGCAACATATTTTTCAAGATGAATGGGTTTATAACGGTGCCGATATCGATGCGTCGAGAATAGTATGGGCGCGAGATCTCGGTCAGGTGGAGAATGAAAAGCTGTTGCGTTATTATCCCGGCCGTGTCGCGCTGCTGTTGGAGCCGGATTTCCGGCAGCCGCGGTTGAGCGAGTACAAGCCGTGAAAGGCACTGGCTCCCTTACGGTCGCGGTTCGGTAACACTCTCGAAAACATGAAGCATCTCTGCCGAACCGCGAGCGAGCAGCCGCCGACGGGGCGTCGGCCGCGGACCAGGGGGTCCGCCCCACAAGTCGTCGCAGGCTGCAAAGATTTTCAGGTCTAGTAGTACATTGACGTGCAAGGTTCTACGGTTTGAGTGGGGCTGGCGCTTTCGTCTGCCTACTCGGATCGCAGCGCTAGTAACGGATCTACTTTGGTCGCGCGGCGCGATGGGATCAAGCTGGCTAAGAGCGCTATGGCTGTAATCAGAATCGCGAAACCGGCAAAGGTGAAAGGATCGAGCGCCACCACTCCGGGCAGCGCGCTGGACATGCCTCGGCTTAAGGCGTAAGCCACCAGGCATCCGATGCTCAACCCAATGGCCACCAGCCGAAAGGCGTTCCCGACAATCAGCCTAAGCACATCCTGTGGGCGCGCGCCGAGGGCCATTCGAATTCCGATCTCACGAGTTCGTTGAGCAACCGAATAGGACATCACGGCGTAAATACCGGCCGCAGCCAGTATCAGAGCTACTCCAGCGAAGGCGCCCAGCAGAGCTGCGACTACGCCCACGCCCGCGGCGAGATCGGCAAAGGACCGGTTGATCTCCTCGAGGTCGGGGACCGGAAGCGTTCCATCCATGGATCGCATGGCGGCGCGGACGTCGGTCGAGGTGCGATCGAGCGGGGCTGCTGTTCGGAAGACCGCGTAGAGGGATCGAATCGGTTGCTGCAGGTAGGAAAGATAGATGGTGGGGCGCACTTCGCTCGACAGGATGAAGTGCTTGACGTCGCCCACTACGCCTACCACGGTGAGCCAAGGGGTGCTCAGCTCTCGCGAAGTCAGTTTTACGCGGTGGCCCAGCGCATTTTGGCCGGGCCAAAAGCGTCGGGCGGCAGCTTGGCTGATCACCGCGACAGGCAGTGTGCCGTGGCTATCCTGGCTGGAAAGCGATCGTCCCATCAGGACAGGAATGCCGAAAGTGTGGAAATAGTTTTCGCTCGTCACTCGCGCTTCGGTTGTGAGCGGCCGGTCGGGCGAAGCCGCAGCTTGTCCCTCGATGAGAATGGAACTGCCGCGGCTGACATTGAGGGCGGGGAGGTCGCTGATGATGGCCGCGGAGCGCATTCCGGAGACGCTGGTGAGCCGGCGCAACATTTCGGTGTGGAAATTCGCTACTTGATAATTTTCGGGATACTTCGAGTCCGGCAATGTCACGCCGAAAATCAGGACATTGGCTGGATCGAATCCCTGCTGCGCCGCCGCCAGATTGTGGAAACCCTTCACCATAAGCCCTGCACCGATCAGGAGCGCGACAGCCAGGATGATTTCTGAAACCACCAAGGCAGATCGCATCCCGCGCCGGCCGGAGGCGAGAGATCCGCGTCCTCCCTCTTTCAGAGTGCCGTGCAGACGCCCCGCGCAAGCTTGAGCCGCCGCGGGAATTGTGAACGCGATTCCTGTCAGCAGCGCGGCGACTAGCGTGATAATCAACATTCTGCCGTCCAACTGCGCATATCCGAGGCCTGGGAGGTGGCGAGCGATTAGCGCTGGGATATTTGCTTTGATGACGACCAGTCCCCAAAGCGCCAGCGGCAAGCCCAAACCTGCTCCTACAAAGGACAGTATTGTGCCTTCCATCAGGATTGGCGCACGATTCGCCAACGGCTGGCGCCCAGGGCCAACCGCAGCGCCATCTCGGCCTGGCGTGAAGCGCCGCGAGCCAACTGCAGATTGGCGACATTCGCGCAGGCGAGCAACAGCAGGAACAATACCGCGGCCGTCACTACAGACATGAACCGGGCCGCGTATTCATCCACGGTGTCGCGCAGCAACATCACGTCCACGCCGCGGCCTCCGTTCGTGAACGGAAATTCTCTCGACAATCGCATGGCGACCGTCCGCATTTCAGCGTGAGCTTGAGCGAGCGAGACGCCTGAATTCAAATGAGCGATCACCTGCAGCTCATGCTTGATCCTGTCGCGGCTGGTTTCCGGCGTGACGATCCAAGGCGACCAGATTTCGGTGAACATCGGAAAGTCGAATTCCCTTCCCATGACACCGGCGATGGTGTAGCTGAGACCGTTGAGCTGGAGCAGCCTGCCAACTGCGCGCGGATCGCGGCCGAGGCGCTGCTGCCAAAATCCGTAGCTGACCAATACTTCATTGCGCTGACGATTGTCTGAGGAAAGCATCCGGCCAGCGATGGGCTTGACACCAAGCAAGGGAAAAAATTCGGGGGACACCAGGGACGCGCGAACGTTGCGCTGGCCGTCGGGCGTGGTCACAGTGGCATCCCAACGCTGGGAGGCGGCCATCTGATCGAAAGCGTGATTCTGTTCCTTCCAATCGAAATAGTTGCCCGCCGAAACTTGGTACCGCTCCGCGCTCACGGCAGGGACTGCCTCCCGCAACGCCACGATACGGTCGAGGTCACGGAATGAATACGGATGAAACATGATGGCATCGGCCATGCTGAAAATCGCCGTGTTTGCGCCAATCCCGATGGCCAGCGCGAACACCACTACGGCGGTAAAGCTCGGGTTCCTGGAAAGCACTCGTAATGCATAACGGATGTCGTTGAACATGTGTCTTCCTCATTCCTGAAGCACTTCTCGCGGGGCTCCCACCGCGCGGAGATTGAAACTGGCAATGGCCTGAGCGAGCTGGCCGGCTGGTAAACGCTGATCCGGCGGTTGTTCCAGCCAATGAAACACGGATTCATAAACTGCGCCGACCCAGCAACTGGCAACAACGGCTGTCTCCATTGGAGGAAGCTGGCCCCGGATCGCGGTGAGTGCGTGCTCGACGCTCCGAGTGTGGCTCGCGACCAGATTGCGCCGGACAGTTTCCAGGCGTTTCCCGAGGCCCGACGACTCGATGATTAAAATTCGAGCTTCCTCGGGGTGGTCCGCAAGGAACTGGACCAGCGCTTTTACCGCGGTGCGCATCTGGCGAAGCACGTTGGGTCCGGCAGCGGCCATTGCTTCATTCAACGCCTGCGAGATGCTCTCGCCGATCACTTCCAAAGCAGCGGCGTAGATGTCTTCCTTGTTTTTGAAATAGAAATAGAAGCTGCCGGTGGAGCTGTGCGCGGCGGCGACAATCTTAGGGACGGTAGTGGCGTGAAAACCTTTGCGTCCGAAGAGACGCATCGCGGCGCTCAGCAGCGCGTTACGCCGGGCCTGCTTGCGTTCCACCATTTTGGGAGTGGTCCGGTAGGCCATGGCTTCTGCTTTCAAGGATAGAATGACACATCATTCTATCCTTGTCAAGCGGTGGCGCTTCCAATGTTTAGGAAACCAGCCCTTCCCTGACTGCTTGCTATGTCCTGACCGACCGGGCCGGTTTCAATATAACGGCCCTTATGCACGAACCAAACGGCGCCCAGAAACGCGAACAGCGTCAGTGGCAGGATCGCGCTGTAGAGTCCACCGGCGAATGTCGCCAAATAGACCACGGGGGTGAGCGCGAGACCGGTCAAGTTTCGAAGCATCCGTATTGGTGAGACCAACACCAACACCGGCATCAGCAAGAGGTCGTCGTAGGCGAAATTGTGAAAGCTCACCAGCAGCCCGCAAATAAGGCTCACGGCGAGGAGCAATTCAAAGTTGTTAACGCGAAGGCAAAGCCAAACGAAGAGCAGGATGACGAGTCCGGCGAGTAAGAACTCGATTCTCGGACTGAGGCCGAGGACTGTCACTAAACCGTGGATGTTGGGCGCCGGACACAGCTTCCATACAGGCATTCCGGTGATGAGCGGGCTGAACATCACCTTCAGCCACGGTCCGATTAAGCTGAGCCCACCAACTAGCGTGAGCACCGCGGTTCCGGCAGATGCACCAATCAGCATGCGCCATTTTTTCCTGAACAACAGCAAGATGGGCACGAAGACAAACAGGTGAAATTTGATGCGCAGAATGCGAGGATGAATCCGGCTGCGAAATCGCGTCCGCGCCGGGAGAGCAGCACAAACGCGCCCAGAAATGGAAGCAGCAACGGGACGTCGGCGCCGCCGTTGATGTTCAAGAACATCGGGATTGAGAATGCCGCCAGGATTGCCAGGTCGCGGCATTCTCTCGAGAATTGAATCACGAACCATAGAAAGCTGCCCACGGTCAGACAAGTGAAGATGAACAAGGCCGTGCGGTAAGGGAACGCTCGAAGCGGCGAAAGCAGCACGGCGTAGAACGGCGCCCTGAGGTAGACCTCCTGCTCGGGTGAATCCGGCCACCCGGATCGAACGGTTTGCCTTACGATTTCGTGGTGGTAGAGAGCGGGAGTGTGCGCCAACTTTGCGCCGGTGTAGAATGTCGAGAAGTCGTTATGGCCTAGGAGAACCGTGTTGCGAAAGGGAATCTCCAAGGCACAAAGAAACGTGAGACCAAGGATGATTTCCAAAACTCGGCACAACTTAGCCACAATCCAGCGTGGAGTGCCGGATGCCGCTTGAGAATCAATCGCGGGTACTGATCAATACTCTGGGACGTTCTAAGCTGGCGAAAGAACCAGGCGGCGGGAGCAAGCGCCCAATTTCCCAAAACCTCGCAGAACGGGCAGACCAAGCGTCGGCAGGAGTGCCGACGCNNACGCAAGAGTGCGTGCGCCACAGTTTATCGCGCCGGCGATGGTTCCGGATGCATGGGCAGCAGCATCCCGGTGAGGCGAACCTGCTTGCGTCCGCTGGTCAGATCGAGAACGATGTGGCCGTCGGGCTGGCTGGCGCCTTGGCCGGACAAGTTGTCGGTACCCTGCACCACTTGGAGATTCGAGAGCGTGAGGCGCGGGATACCAAAGACTGGCGCCACGCGGTAGGATCCCGAGATCTCGTTCACCTCGGTGTCCGGCGAGAGTTCGATTCCGCGGCCCTCGAAGGTTCCTTGTGACCGGATATTGAGTATCAGGTTTTCCGCGGTACCGGTGGTATCAAGCTGGCCATCCACGTCGAGCTGTCCGTTGCGGTAATCCAGGTTCTCGATGGCGCCGGCCAGATGGTAGGAGGGCGCGCGCTGATCCACATTCAAAGTCACCTTGCCGGTGGCATGCATGTCACCCAGGCGGCAATCGGCGTTGGACAACACGATGGAGGGGCCGTCCCACACCAGGTGCGCGCGAAACTCGCCCATGGGCGAATCGCCGTTTAGCAGGCTATCCACTTGAATGGCGCCCTCCACCTCACGTTCCTGAAGCCACTTGGGGAGCGTCTCTTTGCGAAGGCGGAAGGTGCGCGCGAGAAATCCTTCGTTGCGGCGAAGCGTGGGCAGCATCAGCCGCTCGATCTCGGCGAGTTGCACTTCCGCAACGTGGACGCGAACACGATGCGGCCGCCCGGCATCGGGGTCGTAACGATACTCGCCGTCCAGCTTGAGGGCGCCGACATGCGCGCGGATATGGTCGATGCGAATTCCGCTGTTCTTCATTTCAACCGAGGCTGAAGTAAAGCGAAGCGGCGCGGCAACGCCCGGGAGTTCCATGGACGCGTTCTGCAAATCGTATTCGCCGGACCAAACGCCGGGATGGTCGCCGATGCGGTCGAACGCGATCCAACCTTTCCAGGTGCCTTGCCGAAGTTTCTCGAGCAATGGAATCGGCGGCGCGGAGATGACATGCTCGGCGCGCAATTGTACCTCCGCGATCGTCAACTGGCGCGTGGAGATTTTGAGGCCGGCGTGGCTGTTGTCGAGCGCGTACTCGCCCTCGATCTCGGCCGTCTGTCCGTTGTCCATCTGGACCGCGGCTGGACCAAATGAAATCTTGTCGTTGGTGATCAAGACGGCTGCGGAAGCAAATTCGGCGGACGCGGCTGGTGGAACTTTCATGGATGCGTTCTCCAGCGTAAGTTTGCCCTGCAATCCTTCGCTGGAGTAGCCGATGGCGCCTTGCACCTTGCCCTCCACCTGCACGCCGGGTGGAAACGGGGCACCCATGTGCCGGGCGGTTTCCACCAGCGGCGCGGCGGGAAGATCGCGAAATGTAATGCTGGCGGCCCACTTCGGCGCGGCCAGATAGTCGGCCAGGCGCAGTTTCACGGACACGGGTTCCACTTGCCCCTCGGCGGCCACAGTCTCCAGCTCGAGATGGTGCGCGCGCATATCTAATTGGCCGCGATAGTTGAGGGTCCAGCCTTCGCCTTTGGGCGGCATTAAATCCCAACGATGAATGTCGGTGATGTTCAAGTCGCCGGTAACCTCGATTTTGGACAGCGGGCCATCCAGGCGTGCATTGGCAACCGCAAAACCGTGCACTCCCAGATCGCGCCCGTTGAACAGACGCGCCACTTCCAGGATGGCCGTGCGCTCCAGGCGGAGACCCATGTTGAGCTGGTCTTCTCCATTCGGACCCGAACGAAGTAGACCGCGCGCGCTGAGTTGCCCGAGACCCATCGACCCACGATCGGTCCTGGCCGGCGCGCCGGAGAAACGGATCACCACGTCGCCGCTTTCGTTGGGGTAGATGTCCACATCGGCGCCGCTGATGTAGAAGACGGACTTGGTGTCGCCGAACTTCAAGTTCAAACGGCCGTCGCGGATCTTAATATCCGGAACGGTGTGCTGATGCGGGGAATTGGACGCCGAGCCGTGTTCCAACAAGGGCTGAATGTTCCAACCTCCGGACGGCATCTTGACCAGATTGACACTCGGCGAATCGAGATAGAGGCTGGAGAACGCCAGCTTGCCTCGGAACAAACTGGTGAGCCGTACCCGCGCGCGTAAGGATTCGACGTGGGCGAACGGTTCGACGCCGGCCGCGGGATCGTCATCAATCAGAACATCGTCGACACTGAAGCCGGGGCCTGTGAAAAGATTCAAGTGAACCGCGCTGGTGATGTGGACAGGCCGGTTCAGCGCAGCTTCGAGCGCGGCTTGAATGCGGGGACGCAGGCGGTCCGCGCGAAGGAATGGCGCCAGCACGCCGGCCACAATCACGGATGCGAGAGCGATGAGAAGCGTGCGGCGCAGGTACTTCATGGGCGGTGCGTTTTCTGCAGATGTCCCAGCAATTCCGCGTAGGCGGCGCGGTCGTCGATATCGGTGGTTACGGCGGGATCGTCGACAGAGACATACGCCGTCTGATTTCGATAACAGTGGATGACGTCTGATGCTTGCGCAGTGGCTGGTAAAGCCAGGAGTTCGACGATCAGCTTGCGTGAGATCAGTACCGGGTGACCGTGCTTACCTTGAAACGTGGGTATGGTAACGGAATTGCGATTCGTCTCGAAACTGGCGATCAGTTTTGCAAGCGTGGAGCGTTCCAGGTTGGGGTGATCTACCGGCATGAACATGACTGCTTGCGCATCCTGCGGGACCGCTTCGAGACCACACTGTAGCGAGCTGAGCATACCGCGCTCGGGATCAGGATTCACGACGAACGTGGCCTCGGCGCCGGGCTGGATGCCGGAACGAATCTGATCGGCTTGATGGCCGAGCACGACAATCGGCATGATGCCGACCTCGGAAAACAGGCGGATCAGGCGATCCAGGAAAGTTTCGCCATCCAATGGGAGCAGAGCTTTCGGGGTTCCCATGCGGCGGGAGGCGCCAGCAGAGAGAATAATGCCGGCGATCGGATGGCACAGCTTCACTTGAGGAGCGCTCGCAGTGATTCACTGGTGAAGACCGACTTGGACAGCGCACGCCAATCCGACTCCGGTGCGCGCCGCATGGCGATCATCTCGGCCACGATGGAAACGGCGATTTCTTCCGGTGTGATGGCGCCGATATCGAGTCCCATGGGTGCGAAGGCGCGCTCAAAAGCCTCGCGCGGAATGCCTTCTTTCTCGAGTTCCTTCACCACGCCGATCACCTTGCGCTTGCTCCCGATCATGGCGATGTATTTGGCGTTGGTTCCAACCGCCCAGCGCATCACACGCATGTCGTCGCGATGGCCGCGAGTGACGATCACAAGGTAGCTGGTGTCGCGGATAGGGAGCTTCGGAAATACGTCCTCGTATTCTTCGGCGAAGATTTCGTCGGCTTCGGGAAACCGTTCGCGGTTGGCGAAGGCTTCGCGATTGTCGACGATCACGGTGGCAAAACCGGCGAGGGTTGCAATCTTTGAAATGCTTTTGGAGATGTGGCCGGCGCCGAAGACATAAAGGCGCGGCTGCGGCACCACGGGCTCGACGAATACGCTCAACTGGCCTCCGCAGATCAGCCCATTGTCGTACGCGGCGTCCTGGCCGAGGCTGAAATTCATATGGCGTGGACGCTCTGTCTGCATCACATCGCGCGCCACATTCCAGACTTCCGCCTCAACGCAGCCGCCGCCGATGGTGCCGAGCATGGACCCGTCCTCACGCACCAGGAGCTTGGCGCTTTCATAGCTTGGAATGGATCCGTTAACTTGCACGATGGTGGCCAGCGCACACTTCTGGCCGAGGCGGCGGAGGCGGACCACTTCCTCGTAGATGTCCATTCGATTGAATTATACCGTGGTGGCCATGGAAGTTCCCGCTTGGATAGTCAGGCGTAGAATTGAGTCGTAGATCTTGGATGCCCTCGTATCCGACGTCAAGGGCTCCCGCTAGCGTTATGAGAACAAACCGAGCAAGGCTTGCGGCAGTGTTAGCACTGATCCTAGGGTTGCTATGTACGCGCACGTTGAACCACGTGCCGGGTCGGATGATTGACTGTCGCGACTTTTCAAATTGGGAGCCGGCGGAATGCGAGCAGACGAGCGATGGCAGCATTGTTTTATCCCGACGTTCGCTCGCCGACATATACTCCGGACCTGAAGGCCTGGGTTCCGTCGTCGTCGATGATCGGGGGCTGTACTTCGTCAGCCGCAGTGGCAGGATGGCACTAGCGTTCGTGTTCGACAACGGAACCGATAACGTCGTTGAAGGAGTGGCCAGAATCGTGAAAAACGGAAAGGTGGGATTCGTCGATGCGCAACTCGATCAAATTGTGGCACCGGTGTGGGACTTCGCCTTTCCGTTTGAGCAAAGGGTTGCCCAGGTTTGCGTTGGATGCGTTGCCACTCCGATATTTCCGGGCGACGAGCACAAAATAATGACCGGAGGGAGGTGGGGGTTACATAAACAAACGAGGGAAGGTGATCGTGCCAGTCGTATACGACTCCCGCAATCTACCTCCGCCAGAGGTTGCAGCGAGACGGGCCGTCCAGTAGCCATACGCGGCGTCAGAAGGGTAATTGACCACTACGGATCAGTTTGTGACCATGTTATAATGACCATAGTCATGAGTACAAGGATTGCGGCTGGTGAATTCAAAGCGAAGTGCCTCGGACTTCTGGATGAAGTGCAGCGGCAACGGAGCGAGATAGTGATTACTAAGCGGGGTAAACCCGTAGCCAAGCTAGTCCCGGTTCTCGACAGACCCGTGAGCTTTATTGGAAGCATGAAAGGAACCATGGAGATTATCGGCGACATCGTTTCTCCTATTGACGTGGAATGGGAAGCGGATGAATGACGATCTCCTGCTCCTGGACACTCACTGCTGGTTGTGGGCGCAACTTGGGCTGGCTAACCAACTTTCGCGGGGCGCATTGTCGGCCATTCGTCGAGCCGAATCTGGCGGGCGGCTACGCGTTTCCGTAATCTCCGTCTGGGAACTTGGGATGCTTGAGCAGCGAGGCCGGGTATCTCTTCCGATGGATGTCCGAACATGGGTGCGGGAGGCGTTTTCCAAGCCTGGCCTTTCACTGGCTCCTTTGACGCCTGAGATAGCGATCGAAAGTAGCCATCTCCCTGGCGACCTGCACGGCGATCCCGCCGATCGCATCCTTGCGGCTACAGCCCGAATTCTTGGCGCGACACTGCTCACCAAGGACCGGCGTCTTATTGAGTACTCGCGCCAGCACTACCTGCGCGCACTACCGGCTTAGCCCTTAAAATCAAAAAGTAGTGATCAAAACCATTTTCTTTGACCTTGGCAACGTCATCATCCCCTTCGATTTCAGGCGTGCTTACACGAGGCTGCAGCCATTGTGCAACTATCCGGTCACCGAAATCCCTCAGCGGATGCGCGGAACCGATCTGGTGTTGCGGTTCGAGAGCGGACAAATAGGTCCCGAGCAATTCGTCAAAGAATTTTGCACCGTGCTCGATCTGAGAATCAGCTACGACGAATTCTGCGACCTGTGGACCAGCGTTTTCTTACCCGAGCCGCTTATCCAGGAATCGCTTCTGGCCAACCTGGCGCGCCGGCATCCGCTGATGCTGCTTTCGAATACGAATCCGATCCATTTTCACATGATCCAGGCGAATTATCCGCTGCTGAAGCATTTCGGGCATTGCGTCCTTTCGTACGAAGTTGGCGCGCTGAAGCCTTCCGAGCAGATTTTCGCGGCAGCCATCGCGCAGGCCGGATGCGAGGCCGGGGAATGCTTCTTCACCGACGATCTGGCGGTGAACGTGGAAGCGGCGCAGACGCACGGGATGGATGCCGTCCAGTTTCAGTCGGCCGCGCAACTTGAGGGAGAACTGAGAGCCCGAGGCCTGCTATAACAACGTGGGGTCAAGATTTTCGCCGGCGGAGGTTACGGCCGGCTCCGGGTCGCTGGTCTCGCCATCTCTTAGAAGGTCCATCAGAGCTTGCTCGGAGCCTTCAAAGTAGCGATCCACCAGATCTTGAACGGCCAGACGCCGCAGGACTCCTCGGCTGAGCACCGGCACATAGACGAACGAGCGGCCAACTTTGTGCCGCGCCACGCCACCTTTGCGCGCCAGCCGATCGAGCACAGTCATTACCGTGGTGTACGCAAGGTTTCGGTTCCCGGTGAGTGCCTGGCGTACGTCTTTCACGTTGCCTTCGCCCAGAGTCCAGAGAACTTTGAGGCATTCCAACTCGAGCGGTGGCGGAATTTCGCGCGCGCCGTTCCTGGCCATCTCAGGAACCTTTACGCCAAGCCTGTCCCAACTTTTCGGCGAAGAGGGAACCGGCCGCTTGCGCTACCGGGGTTGGCTGCGGCACGGGCTCGGCGAGCGTCTCCCGCTCCGGCGATGGAGCGAGTTGCGATGGAGCGGCGATGGGCGCAGGAACCGCGGGCTCAACTTCGAGATACTTTGCCTTTTTCAATACCGAGCGCTCCAGCGACGCGTTGTACGCGGTCCAGCAGCCTTCCACCAGACGATCCTTGGCCACCAGCGCGCGCATGCACTCCATCTTCGAATCCAGGTTGTCGAGATGATGCAGCAGCAAAGCTTCGGGAAACTGCGGCAACTTGGGAGAACCGAACTCCAGTTCTCCGTGATGGCTCAGGATCATGTGTTCCACCAGGACCCGCAGCTTAGGCGGGAAATCGGGCAGGCGTTGCAGCTTCTCGTGCAGGAAGCGCAAGCCGATCGCGATATGACCCACCAGTTGGCCTTCCGAGCTGTAACCAAAACTGCGATCGTAGGTCAGTTCGGCTACCTTGCCGACATCGTGGAGAATTACGCCGGTGAGCAGCAGATCGATATCGATATAGTTGTAGTGCGTTGCCATCATGCGCGCCAGGTTGCACAGCGAGAGCACGTGCTCGATCAAGCCCCCGAGAAAAGCGTGGTGCACCTGCTTGGCCGCGGGGGCGGTGCGATACATGCGCGCCAGCGGCTCATCGTCCATGAAAGCTTCGAGCAACCCGCGAAGGTGCGGGTTATCGATCCCAGCGATAATGCCGCGCAGTTCGGCGAACATTTCCGCGGGATCGCGTTCGGAGGCTGGAAAATAATCCGCGAAATCCACGTCGCCGTCCAGCACTCGCGACATCTTGTGGATGGTGAGCTGCAGCCGGTTCTGGAAGATTTGCAGCAGGCCCTTTACTTTGACAAAGTCGTCACGCTCGAAAGTCTCCATCACTTCGGCGACGTTGTCCCACATCTTGGCGTCGACGTCGCCGGTCCGATCGCCCAGCAGGAGCGAAAGGTAGGGCTCTCCCGATTTCTTTTGCCGGACATCCTTCCCATGCACCAGGAAGGTGGTTGTGATCACCTGGTTCGGCTTCAAATCGCTGACGAAGGGCGATTTCATGTATTGGATTACTGCGACGTGCTGGTGGAACCCGTTGTGGTGTGGGGAACCGGCACCATCCAAAGCAGCCGCTTTTTCCTGGCGTGGCTGGCAACCTGGGCTTTGGTGGTGGTCTCAGGCTTGAGCTGCGCCGGATCCACCCACGAAGTGTCTTTGCCCCCGGCAGCGCCACTATCCACATACTCGGGCTTGATTTCGAGGAAAGCCTCCTTGCGCAACTTGGTGAGATAGTCGCGCACCATGGGCTGCATGCGCGGTGCATAGAGTTTGTCTTGGACCTCACCCTCCACTTCAGCGAGCTCCGCCTGACCGGCCTTATGATGCTCTTCGACGTGCAGGATCAAGAAGCCGGCCCCGACAGTGATTGGATCCGTCACGGAGCCTTTGGGCTTGTCCCAAACCTGGCTCTCCAGCGCCGGGGCCAGGTCGCCTTTTTTATAAGGGTCCAGGAGGCCAAAGCTTTTGGCGGTTATGGAATCTGAATTGTCTCGTGCGAGTTCAGGAAATCGTTCGCCCCTGCGTGCGCGCGTTACCAGATCGTCAGCTTTCTTCTTGGCGGCGGCAACGCCGGCCTCGTCCTTGCCTTCGGTGGATACCAGGATTTCTCGCAGCAAGATCCGCTCTTCACGGACGAAATCGGCTTTGTGCTCGTTGTAGTATTTTTCCAGCTCATCGTGCTTGATGCTGATGTGCTCGCCAACCTCCTGGCGGATGACACGCTCCCGGAGCATCTGGTTCTTCATGTCGTTTCTGAAATCCTCGAAGGGTACGCCCGACTGTTCCTTTACCCAATCGTGGAACTTGTCGGGATCCGCAATTCCGGATTGCTTCTGAACGGCCGCTACGCGCTTGGCAAGGTCGGCGTCGACGTTGATATTAAGGTCCTTGGCCTTTTGCACGAGCAGCAAATTGTCGATGCGATCCTGCAGTAGGTGTTTCGACTCTTGGGCCATCTTTTCGTCGAGAGCAGCTCCGGCCAAGCCCTCGTGACGGTACGCTTCGGATAGCTCAATTTGCGCTTTGTCGAGATCGCTGCGGGTGACGATGTCGCCATTGCACTTGGCCACGATTTCTTCCACCACCTTCAAGTCGGAGGCGAACAGAGACCCGGACGCGACGATCATCAGGGGTGCTAGGAATTTCATATACAACTATTATGGCCGAAAAGCCGGGGCCGGGCGGGTTAACAATCCGCCGCAGGATGCCATCCTGCCCTACAACGGTTGTTAAACTGTGTACGGGGAGACCACAGGCACAACCGATGGCAACGCCAACCAGCTTACAAGCTTCGGTGGATGCCGCGCCCGCGCGGGAAGATCTCATCAGAGCTTATCGCGCGATGTACATGGCGCGCCGCCTAGACGATCGGGAGATTCTGCTGAAGCGGCAGAATCGAATTTTCTTCCAGATTAGCGGCGCCGGACACGAGGCCGTTCAAGCTGCCGCGGGCCTGGTTTTACGGCCCGGTCATGACTGGTTCTACCCTTACTATCGCGATCGCGCCTTGAGCTTGATGCTGGGCGTCACCGCCGAGCAAACGCTGCTGGGTTCGGTGGGAGCGGCGGCTGATCCCAGCTCCGGTGGACGGCAGATGCCCTCTCATTGGAGCTCGCCAGAGCTGCACATCGTTTCCGGATCGTCGCCCACTGGGTCGCAGTTCGTGCAAGCGGCCGGTTGCGCGCAGGCCTATCGATTTCTCGACCCGCCGTCCGACGAAGTGACGTTGGTATCGAGCGGCGAAGGCGCCACCAGTGAGGGCGAGTTTTGGGAATCGTTGAACGCTGCCTGCCTGGAGAATCTGCCGCTGGTGTATCTGATCCAGGACAATGGCTACGCCATCTCGGTGCCGGTGGAAAAGCAGACGGCGGGCGGAAACATCGCGCGATTGGTGTCGGGTTTTCCGAATTTGAAGCGGGTGGAAGTGGACGGCACCGATTTCATGGCGTCGTATCAAGCCATGGCTGAAGCGGTGGCGCATGCGCGCTCCCGAAAGGGTCCGGCGTTGGTGCATGCCATGGTCACCCGGCCCTATTCGCATTCGCTTTCTGATGACGAGCGCCTCTACAAAACCAAAGCCGAGCGCGCAGCCGAGGAGGCTCGTGACCCGATCATCAAATTTCCCGAGTGGCTGGTCTCGGAGGGCGTCCTGGACCGGCAGGCGTTGCAGGTGATCATCTATGAAGTGGATCAGGAGATCCAGCAAGTCACAGATGAAGTGTTGCACGCCGAACCGCCGGACAGGGGCTCGGCTTTGCGTTTCTTATATTCGGACAAAATAGATCCGACTTCCGCAGAATTCGAGGTCGAACCGGACTTTTCGGGTGATCCGCGCACGATGGTGGATGAAATCAACAGGACGTTGCGCGAAGAGATGCGCCGCGATCCGCGCGTCATCGTGTTCGGCGAAGATGTGGCCGATTGCAGCCGGGAAGCGAACCTGGCTGAGGTGAAGGGCAAGGGCGGCGTCTTCAAGGCCACCGCCGGATTACAAATCAAGTTCGGCTCCGAACGTTGCTTCAACACGCCGATTGCGGAAGCAGCCATCATCGGGCGCGCCACCGGCCTTGCAACGCGCGGGTTGAAGCCGGTGCCCGAAATCCAATTTTTCGATTACATCTGGCCCGCCATGATGCAATTGCGGGATGAATTGGCGACGTTGCGCTGGCGATCCAACAACGGATTCAGCGCACCGATGGTTATTCGCGTGCCGATCGGCGGATATTTGCAGGGCGGGGCAATTTATCACAGCCAGTGCGGCGAGGTGATCTTCACGCACATTCCTGGATTGCGCGTGGTGATGCCATCGAATGCCTTGGACGCGTGTGGGCTGTTGCGAACCGCAATTCGCGCCGACGATCCGGTGTTATTTCTGGAACACAAGAAGCTGTATCGCGAGCCGTATAATCGTTCGCCGCATCCGGGGCCGGAGTACACCATCCCGTTCGGCAAAGCGAAAGTGGTGAAGAGCGGCCAGAGCTTGACGGTGATCACTTACGGCGCGCTGGTGCAGAAATCGTTGCAGGCCGCGCTGCAGGTGGAGCAACATTATCCGGACAGTACAGTGGAGGTGATCGACCTGCGGTCGCTTTCGCCTTACGATTGGGAGGCGATTCGAACGTCGGTGGAGAAAACCAGCCGCGTGATGGTGGCGCATGAGGACTGCCTGTCATGGGGCTATGGCGCGGAGCTGGCGGCGCGGATTGCGAATGAATTATTCGAGCATCTGGATGCGCCGGTGGGCCGGGTGGGAGCGCTCGATACCTGGGTGGGATACAATCCGCAGCTCGAGAACGAGATTCTGCCGCAGGTGGAGAATCTGGTAGCGGAGATGGAGCGGTTGGTTGGTTTCTAGTTTCTGGTGCGAATTACCCCCGATCTTGAACAGGACTTTTACGACGCGGCATATTCGCAATTCCTGAATCTGCCCGAGAGCGACCTCGTTTGCAACCGCCAGACGCTCGAAGCCGACCTGGCCAATCCCGCCCAGCCTATCTATGAGCGCAGGCGTTTGTACGTGGCCATTATGCAAGCGTTGTTGGCGGAGCCTGTCGCGGGGCGCGCGGTGCTCGACTACGGTTGCGGCACGGGCGACTGGGGCCTGATGCTGGCGGGCGAGGGCGCGAACGTCACGTTCCTGGATCTATCGCCGGTGGCAATTCAAGTGACGCAGCGCCGCGCGGCGGCCAGTGGCGTTGCAGATCGCGTGCGAGGAATCGCGCGAGATGCGAGTGACCTGAGTTGTTTTCGGGACGACGAATTCGACCTGATTTATGGAAGCGCGGCAGTGCATCATACGCTGAAGTATCCAGGGGCACTGGAGGAGTTGCTGCGCGTGTTGCGGCCGGGCGGGAGGTTGGTACTGGCGGAGACGTATGGCAACAACCAGCTTTTGAATATGGCTCGGAGGCTGGGCTGGAAGCTGCGCGGTCAGGCGGATGAACAGGGCGAAGAGATTGTGTTCAACGACGATCATGTTCGAATGCTGCGCGAGAGAATGGCGCGGGTTGATGTGATGCCGATGAATTTGCTGGCGATGGCGAAGCGATTGTTCCGGGGAAGGTTTGAGAGCGCGACGGTGCGCAGAGCGGTTGTCGCGTTGGAGAAAATCGACGGCGTGATGCTCCGAGCGGCGCCGCCGTTAGGGCGGTATTGCGGCGAAGTCGTAGTAGTTGGTCGAAAGTAGCCCCGCGCGTCAGCAAGGGGACCTAGTCCGGATCTCCAAAGGTAGCGCTGGCCAGCTCGGTGTCCATGTATTCGGTCACTTCTTTCAGTTTGCCCTCTGCCAAACGAAATACAAAACAATAGCTGTTGTTATACGGAATCCCCGTTTTGGTTGTGCTCTTGCCGCGGGCTTCCACCACGACGTAGTCGCCGTCGGCAATGAAGCGTTGCGCGGTGGTGACGATTGGGCCGGCAATTTTAGAACCCAACAGCCCGAATAGATCGGTGAGAACGGCCTTCTTTCCGTCGAATGTTGTGGACCATTTGGCGGTTCCGGCAACGATCCAGCGAAAGTCGTCCGCCATACTTTCGACGAACAGCTTGGATTCTCCTCGTGCCATCTCGGCAAAGATGTTCTGCATGATTTGTTTGTTTGTGAGTTCGCTCATGTGAACCATTAGATACGCTAGAGTGTGTTCAAGGTCAAGTGGGGTCGGAGGCGGGGATCGAAAGAAGATCTCAGCGCAGTCTGCCAGTTCTCACCGCCTGCCGAAGGATTCGGTTCAAGCTGGTTGAAGTGTTTGTGTAGCCGGAGTCGAATTCGCCGATGCCAGGTAACTTGGGGTGCTCGGCCATCCGAACATAAATCCGAACGGCCTCACGGATGAGCTCCGCTTGGCTGCGACCCTGCGATTCCGCCGCTCGGCGAAGGGCCGCCAAAACCTCGGAATCCAGATAAACGCTCGTCTTAACCATGGAGATCGGTCGACCTGAGTTGAGTATAAATCAAAAAGCCCCGGGAACCTTGCGGGCCGGGGCTTTTGTTTTTAATCCGGGCAACTTCCTACTCTCCCACACACTCGCGCGTGCAGTACCATCGGGGCTGTAGGGCTTAACTTCCGTGTTCGGGATGGGAACGGGTGGGACCCCCACGCTATAATCACCCAAAAATCAAAGTTCCTGGTTTCTGGTTCCTGGTTTCTAGTTCGCGACACCGGGCCGCAACCAGAAACCAGAAACGAGAAACCAGAAACGAATTTCTCGAATATTGATGGGCAAACTTACAAGCCTTCGCGCTGTAGTTTGTATCTACAGTAAATTATATGGTCAAGCCCTCGGTGAACACCCAAAACC
>PMOK01000144.1:0-68239 GCA_003162425.1 Bryobacterales bacterium
TGCGTGCCGCGTTCACATTCGTGTGCTTCTTATACTTAAATTGCAACGATGATCCCATGAAATCCATCAGATACACTCATGCGCCGGCCCCCAATCCCCCAGGCCCCGCGCTTGCTGTCGCCCCGTAACTTGCGGTATAACAGCAAACGACTGAGGGAGGGACCATGAAGTTATCCACCACGCCTGCGCGCCGGGTTGCCCTGCTTGTTGCACTGCCGATCGCGTCGCTGCTTATCTGCTCTTGCGCCCGAAAAGCGGGCATTCCAGCCGGACCCGAATTCCAGAAGAGGGCCCAGGAAGCGCTCATCCTGGCCAAGCCCGGCGACGTGATCGAACTGCCGGAAGGCAAGCTGGATCTGACGTCCACGCTATCGCTTTCGGTGGAGAACGTGACCATCCGCGGCAAGGGGATGGACAAAACCATCCTGTCCTTCAAGAACCAGAAAACCGGATCAGCGGGAATGTTGGTGACGGCCGGTGGATTCACGCTGGAAGACCTGGCGATTGAGGACACCAAGGGTGATGGCGTGAAGATCAACGGTGTCACCGGCGTAACTATCCGCCGCGTCCGTGCCGAGTGGACCGGTGGCCCGAAAGACACCAACGGCTCCTACGGGCTTTATCCGGTGCAATGCAAGAACGTGCTGATTGAAGATTCGATAGTAAAAGGAGCTTCAGACGCCGGCATTTATGTCGGGCAATCCAAGAACATCATCGTGCGCCGCAATCGCGCAGAATATAATGTCGCCGGAATCGAGATCGAGAATTCGCAGGATGCCGATGTTTATCAGAACACCAGCACCAACAACACCGGCGGGCTGCTGGCCTTCAACCTTCCCGATCTGCCGGTGAAGGACGGGCGCAACGCACGCCTGTTTGAGAACAACGTGTACGGCAACAACACCGCGAACTTCGCGCCCAAGGGGACCATGGTTGCCAAGGTTCCGGCCGGTACCGGCGTCATCATCCTGGCTACCAATCATATTGATGTGTACAAGAACACCATCAAGGACAACGCCACGGCCAATGTCTCGATCATTAGTTATCTCACCACTGAAAACCCCATCAACGATCCGACCTACGATCCGTACACCGACGAGATTTACATTCACGACAACACCATCTCGGGAGGCGGCGACAATCCCACCGGCAGAATCGCGGACGGTCTGGTGCCATTGCTGGGCAAGCCGCTACCGGCCATTCTCTACGATGGCGTGGTGGATCCGAAAAAGAAGACGGCCACCATTTGCGCGCAGAACAACGGTGGCGCGGAATTCGTGAATTACGACGTCGCGGGTGGTCTCAAGCACCTGCTGAAGAACGCGAGCGCGAACAATTGCGCATTGCCGCCACTCACGGCAGTGGCTGGCTTCGGAGGAAATTAGATTCCGGCTCATGAGCAGTATCCGTGTTCATCCGCGTTTATCCGCGGCCATTACTCTTGGTGCCTTCCTATTCGTCTCCGGATGTAGCAAGAAGGTCCACCAACACGTCCAGGAACCCTATCCCACCAAGCTTTCGGCCTGGCGCTTATACACCGGCACGGCCGCTGAGCTTCATCCGAATCAAGGCGTAGTCCCCTACGATCTGAACACGCCGCTTTTTTCCGACTACGCCACCAAATACCGCTTCGTGTGGATGCCCGCCGGAACTTCCGCGGTTTACAACTCCACCGGCGCTTTTGAATTTCCGGTCGGCACGATTTTTTCGAAGACCTTCGCGTATCCGGACAACCAGCACGCCGGGAAACAGAGGCTGATCGAGACACGCCTGCTGGTGCACGGCCGCAACGGATGGACCGCCCTGCCTTACGTGTGGAATGAAAGCCAAACCGACGCCGCTCTTGAAGTGGCGGCGGATCCGACCGTGGTCCACTGGACCCACCCCTCCGGCCAAGCGTACACGATCGACTACGTCATTCCCAATCAGAATCAGTGCAAGGAATGTCACGAGAAATCGAAAGCCACTATCCCGATCGGGCCCAAGGCGCGCAACTTGAATAAGGATTTCAACTATGCGGACGGCCGCGCGAATCAATTGGCCTACTGGACGCGCGTCGGGTATCTCAAGGGCGCGCCCGCTCCCGAGCAGGCGCCGCGCGCGGTGGTGTGGGACGATCCATCCAGCGGCACTCTCGAAGCCAGAGCCAAAACCTATCTGGATGTCAATTGCGCCCACTGCCACAATGCCGGGGGCACGGCCAACACTTCCGGCCTTTTCCTGGATGCCGGACAAGCGGATCTCATGCGGCTGGGTGTTTGCAAGGTTCCGGTATCGGCCGGACACGGTGCGGGAGATCTGCTGTTCGATATCGTGGATGGCAAGCCGGAAGAATCCATCCTGATTCGCCGCATGGATTCCGATGTCCCCAAGGTCATGATGCCCGAGCTGGGACGAACCATCACTCACCGCGAAGGCGTCGCTCTGATCCGCGAATGGATTCGTTCGCTGCAAGGAAAGTGCACCGCGAAACCGGCCAGCCTGTAGAATTACAATAATGTCGCGAACCCTTCCATTTCTGATGGCGTGCGGCTTGTTGGGCGCGCAGGATCCGCCCAAAGTCC
This sequence comes from Bryobacterales bacterium, assembly GCA_003162425.1. Taxonomy (GTDB): domain Bacteria; phylum Acidobacteriota; class Terriglobia; order Bryobacterales; family Bryobacteraceae; genus Palsa-89. The sequence goes on from PMOK01000144.1 coordinate 2,565, forward strand.
TGCGCATTACCCGCGAGGACATCAAGGAAGGCAAGACCGCCCTTCACGAACAATCGGAAGCGAAATTCTCTCAAGCCATGGCCCGGCATAAATTCCCGGTCTACTATCTGGGATTGGACGGCATGACGGGAACTCCCCAAGCTTTGTTCATGGAAAGTTACGAATCATTTGCTTCAATCAGCGACGCCATCGCACTCGAAGACAAGGTGGCGGAATTCGGTACGCTCAGCACACTGGATTCCGAGTATCACTCCGGTAGCCGTGTCTGGTTCGCGGTCTATCGCCCAGACCTGAGTTTCCACAGTGCCGAGTTCGTCGCGGGATTGCCCAAGGCTCGCTACATGAACGTGATCACCGTTCAAATTCATTTTGAACACGACCTGGAATTCGCAGAGATCGCAAAAACGGCCATCGAAGCGGCGGAGAAAGCCAAAAGCGATCAACCCGTGGCCGTGTATCAAGTTGTTTCCGGGATGCCGGCGGGAACGTACATGTTGCTCGAACCGGCGGCCTCTCTCAACGCTTTAGACGATGCACCCGCACGCAGCCGCGCCTTGACGCAGGCCATGGGCGAATCCGGCTCCCGCAAATTCCTCAAGAACGCCGGCGAAGTCATCGCTGGCGAGGAGCCCTTACTTTTCGCCATCAACCCGAAGACGAGTTATGTGTCGAAGGAATTCGCGGCGGACGACCCTGAGTTCTGGACGCCCAAGCCGCCACACAAGAAACCGTGAAGCCTATGAAAGAAACTGATATTCTTCGCCGCCACGTGGTGGATCTTCTGGTGGGCCGCAACGCTCACGTTGATCTTGAAGGCGCTTTAAAAGGCATGCCTGTGAAGCTGCGCGGCGTGAAGCCCAAGGGCTCGCCGCATACGGTTTGGCAATTGCTGGAGCACATAAGGATCGCCCAGTGGGACATTCTGGAGTTCAGCAGGAACCCGAAACACGTTTCGCCGCCGTGGCCTGAAGGATACTGGCCGAAGACGGAAGCGCCACCGAGCGCGGCGGCCTGGAACAAAAGCGTTCGCCAGATTCGCGCGGATTTAGAAGCGATGCAGAAATTGGTTGCGAGCAAAAAGAGCGATCTGTTTCGACCCATTCCGCATGGGGACGGTCAAACGCTGCTACAGGAAGCGCTGCTGGTGGCGGATCACAACGCCTACCACGTGGGTCAACTGGTTTTGCTTCGGCGATTGCTGGACGCCTGGCCAGCGCGCTAGAGGCGCCTTCGCTGATTTTTGACGGATTTTCAGGGACGTGGCGCACGCACCCCTGCGTGCCGCGTTCACACTCATGTGAACGCCATGAAAATAATTCTTCTTCCTATTTTGTTCCGAAGAGTGTGAAACACGGCACGCAAACGCGCACGACAAAGCAGACCGCGATTTTCGTGAATAGCCAGAATTATCCTGGGATCTCCTGATTGATTCGCTGACGCCGCTGTTATCAAGTTGTTATCAAAGTGTAATCGGCAGTCGTGCTAGAATAATGCTCTTTATATGTAGAACCGAACGTTACCCGGCTCGATCTTCTTCTTTTTCTCCCTTGGCTTGGTGGGCTGGTCCCAACCTTACACCATCACGACCGTCGCGGGAACCGATCGGTTGCTGGACGGCCACAACGCCAACACCGTGCCGCTACGCGGTCCCGGCGCGGTTGCGGTGGATACCAGCGGAAATTTATACATCGCCGATGCGGAAGACAACCGCATTCGTAAGGTGGATACGTCAGGGATTATCAGCACTTATGCGGGTACTGGAGCGCCGGGCTACAATGGCGACCGAGTTAAGGCGATAGATGCGCAATTGAACTTGCCGTCAGCGATCGCGTTTGACACGGCCGGCAATCTTTATGTAGCGGACCTGGGCAACTCCAGGATCCGGGCGATTTCCTCCAATGGCGCCATCAGCACAGTCGCGGGCAACGGATCGCCAGGTACTTTGGGAGATAACGGTCCAGCGATCCAGGCGCAAGTCAGTCCGCTCGCCGTTGCAGTGGATACGCAAGGGAATCTTTATATCTCGACGCTAGACTTTCACATCCGTAAAGTAGATACGAACGGAATCATCACAACCATCGCGGGCACGGGAAGCCCCGGCTATGGGGGTGATAATGGGCCAGCGAAACTTGCAACCATCGGCCAAGTACCTGCGATGATCTGCGATGCAAAGGGTGATCTTTACCTCGCCGATCCTGACAACGGGTACGTTCGAATGATCGATACCGCAGGGATCATCCATCCCGTTGCCGGAAGCGGAGAGTTCGGCTATATAGACGATTACATTCCCGCTGCGGCAGCGGTGATGTCGCCGGATGGCCTCGCGCTGGATAGTTCCGGGAATGATCTCTACATTTCGGATACAACACTCAACGCAGTTCGTGTGGTGGACCTTACCAGCACCCTCATTCACTCAGTGGCCGGGAACGACATCGCGGGTTTCCTGGGCGATGGTGGCATGCCGCTGCTGGCGGAGCTCAACTCGCCAGCGGGCGTGGCTCTCGATAGCAGCAACGATATCTACGTGGCCGACTTCTTAAACCGGCGGGTTCGGAAAGTAGCGGGCAACCTGATCACAACGGTCGCTGGAACCAGCAACGGCGATGGTGGCCCCGCTACGTCCGCATTTCTCAATTTTCCGGAGGGGTTGGCCGTAGACGCTGCCAACAACCTGGTTGTGGCCGATACCGGAAACTTCATCGCGCGGCGCTTTAGTCTGGGCGGCAGCATTAATACGTTCGGCCAATTGATGGGTGCTCCGTCGGCCGTGGCAGTCGACGGAGCTGGAAATTTTTATGTGACGGATGACGAACCGCTGGTGCTGGAAATTACGAAAACAGGCAGCACGTCCATCGTCGCCGGCGATGCCCAAAGCGGATACAGCGGCGATGGCGGGCCCGCCACCAGCGCGATGATTGACAATCCCACGGGCGTGGCGGTGGACGCCGCGGGCAACGTCTACTTCACGGATGACACGAATAGCAGAATCCGTAAAGTCACCATTTCCTCTGGTGTCGTCACTACCATTGCCGGCAACGGCAAACCCAGCTACTCCGGCGATAATGGTCCAGCGCTCAACGCGGGATTCGACCCGTTCGATATCGCGATAGACAGTCAAGGCAATCTCTACATAGCCGACTTTTTGAACAGCCGCGTCCGCAAGATAGGATTGGACGGAACCATTACCACCGTAGCCGGTACCGGTATTGCCGGTTACGCGGGCGATGGCGGACCGGCGGTGGCGGCTGGGATCGCTTTTCCCACTGGGGTGGCCCTGGATAGCACAGGCAATCTCTACGTCGCGGATAATGGCAATTCGGTTGTGCGGCGCGTCACGTCCAGCGGACTCATCACAACCATTGCAGGCACTCCGGGAGTATCGACCCCCGATGCCGGCGATGGCGGACCGGCCGCGAGCGCGCATCTGGATCCCTCGCGAGTCGCCGTGGATCCCGCCGGGAACGTTTACGTCACGGATCTGTCCAACGATCGGGTCCGGATGCTGACACCGCTCGTAGTCGCACCTGCCAACATGAGCATAGTGAGCGGCGACAAACAAAGTGGAACGGTGGGGACGGCTTTGGGCCATCCGCTAGTGATAAAAGTTGCGGCCGCAGGTGGCGCGGGCGTCCCGGGAGTGGTCGTCAACTTCACCGTCAACCCGTCAGGCGCCGCAACCGTGAATCCATCGCCCGCAATCACGCTGAACGATGGAACCGTTACCGCAAATGTCCTGCTCGGTACGACAGCCGGGAGTTTCACGATTACCGCCTCCGCCAACGGAGTTTCGAATGTGTCGTTCTCGCTGACCGCGAATCCGGCGGTCTCACCGACAGCTCCCGTCATTTCTTCCGCCGGGATCGTCAGCGGAGGCTTGAGTGGTCCACCGCTCACGACGGTAGCATCAAACGGGATCGCGACCATTTTTGGTGAGAAGTTCGCACCCGCGGGCACCGCCAGACAAGTGGGCCAACAGGACCTGGTGAACGGCAAGATTCCCACCAACCTGGTGGGAGCTTGCGCCGTGTTCGGAACCCAGCTTGCGCCCATTCTAGGCGTCTATCCCGGCCAGCTCAATGTCCAGGTGCCGCAACTTCCGCCCGGCCAGACCGCGGTCCAGGTGATCACACAGTGCGGCACGCCACAAGCTCAAACGAGCAACGCCGAGACGGTCACTATCCAAGCCACCGCGCCGGAGTTTTTCTATTACGTGCATACCCCCAGCGGGCAAAACCCGATCGCGGCCATCAACGCCGTTACACACCAGGCCGTGGGAGCCCCTGGGCTGGTGGCGGGCAGTACCTTTACGCCGGCGCAGCGTGGCGAACTGCTCACCCTGTTCGCGACCGGCTTCGGCGCGACAGCTCCGTCTTATGGTCCTGGAGCATTACCCACCGGAGCGGCACAGGTGACAGCACCAGTCAGTATTACATTTGGTGGAGTGACGCTGGCGGCCTCCGATATTTTGTATGTCGGGGTGACCAGCAACGCCGGACTTTACCAGGTGAACCTGCGAGTACCCGGCCAGGTTCCCGATGGGGACCAATCGCTGGTAATTACGATAGGCGGCGGCGAGTCCCCGGCGGGCGGCTTCATAACGGTGAAGAGCGGCCCAAGCTCGGCAGCGTCTTTGTGCTAAGACATCGGCTCCCTCACGGTCGCGGTTCGGTAACGCTCTCCAAGCATGAGACGTTCTTTCCGAGCCGCGAGCGTTAGCGACCGGTGCCTCAAACTTAGTCTTCTCAGGCCGATGAGCAAGACATGAACCGTCTTCGAAACGGTGCTCTCTGGATACTTTTCTGCCTGCTGAACGCGAACGGCCTAGCCCAGGACGTTCCGCCGCAGACAGGCGCAAAGCCCGAGTCCATACTGTTTGAACCGCTTCCGGTGGTGGAGGCGGCATCCTTGCACGAGCAGACATTGCTCGAGGCGCCGGCTAGCGTGACCGTCATCACTGACGAGGAGATCCGGCAGCGGGGTTATCGAACTTTGGCGGATGTTCTGGCGGATGTGCGCGGCATGTATGTCACCTATGACAGAGCCTACCACTACGTTGGCGTGCGCGGATTCTCGTTACCGGGCGACGCCAACAATCGTTTTCTGGTGATGATCAATGGCCATTCACTCACAGAAAACGTCTATGGCTCGGCGAACTACTTCGCCGAGGACTTCGGTTTAGATCTGGATCTTGTCAAGCGGATCGAGATTGTGCGCGGTCCGTCGTCGGCGTTGTATGGGACGAATGGAATGTTCGCCACCATCAACATCGTTACTAAGTCGCCGGTGGAGTACGAGCCGCTGCGTGTGTCGGCGGAGCTGGACACTCTCGGCGAGCGGAAGGTGCAGGTGTCGGGCTCTCAATATCTAGGTCACGGCGTGAATCTCCTGATCTCGGGCTCGGTCTTTAATAATAGCGGCCAATCGCCGTTGTATTTCCCTGCGTTTGACACACCACAGACCAATCATGGCCTGGCCTTGAACATGGATGGGGAGCGGGGCTATCACACCTTTGCGAACCTGATCTGGAACAACTGGAGTTTTACCGCATATTTCAATAATCGCGAGAAGTTGGTTCCCACCGCGTGGTACGGCACTGTGTTCAATGACCGTGGGGATAAGACATCGGACGGGCGCGATTTCGTGGAGGCCAGCTACCAGCGCGATATCGGAACCGAAGGCCAGCTCCGCTGGAGAATCTACTACGATGAGTACCGTTTTCAGGGCCGGTTCGATTTCGCGAGCGACTCAGGAACTCTGGATGCCCGGAACGTCGCCAAAGGCGACTGGATGGGAACCGAGCTCACCTACCGGTTCCGCGTGCCGCTTATCGGATTCCTGACGGTCGGAAGTGAGGCGAGCTGGGACTTGCGCACGCTGTTGGAGTCCTACTATGTATCGCCGGTGTACGAGAGTGTACCGCCTGTTAACCGTCTGGATCGATCCGTGGCATTGTTTTTCCAGGACGAGTGGAAGTTTTCGCGGCACTGGACCTTGTATTTGGGCGGGCGCCTGGACGATTCACGAATTCACCAGCTCGCGCTTACGCCTCGTGCCGCTCTGATCTATCAGCCCTCCGACACGAGCGCGGTGAAGCTGCTCTATGGCCGGTCGTTCCGGAACCCGAGTCCCTTCGAGCAGTTCTACGCAGATGGTGTCACGCAGATCGCCAATCCGGTTCTAAACTCCGAGCTAATGCAAACTTTCGAGGCGGCTTTCGAGAAGCAGCTGGGCAAGAAGTTTGAACTACAGGCCAACATTTACCGCTACCAGCTTAGCGATTTGATTCAAGCCGTACTGCTAAACGGTTCGCTGCAGCAATATCAGAATACGAGCCCCATCCAAGCCAACGGTGTCGAAATGGAAGCGAAAGTGAATTTGGGATCTGGGTTCAAGATAGATGGGAGCCTGGCAGTACAGGCGACGTCGGCGGACCCCGGCGCTTTGGTAAAGGTAAACTCGCCGGCGCGGGTAGGAAAACTGTTGCTGGACTCGCCGGTGTGGCGCAAGCACTGGTCGTTGAGCGGCGGGCTTCAGTATCTCAGTGAGCGGTTAACTCTCGCGGGAGCCAGCGTACCGCCGGTCTATCTGGTGAACTTCACGGCCGTCGGCCGGCACTTGCCGGGAGATATGGATCTCACGCTCGGCATTCGCAACCTTTTCAATTACCGTTATTGGGACCCTGCCGGCTCAGTGCAGGAGATGGAAAGTATCCAGCAAGATGGGCGGAGCTTCTTTGTACGCCTGACCTGGGCACCGCAACGGACAGCGGATGAAAGCCGGAGACGCGGCGCCGCGAGCTCACCCGGAAAAGAGCCTTAGGTCATGCGCGTCCACGTCTACGCCGCTCTGGTAGTAGCGTTGAGCATTCTCGACCGGCCGGCCGATGCCTTAGATACTGCGCCGCCGGGGCCCACAGTCGTGATTGTGACCTCATCGGCAGTGGAGGCGTTCGGAGAGGCCGTGAGAGGGATTCAGCGCGGATTGGGGCCGGCGGTCAAAGCCGTCATCCTGGATCTGGCATCCAATCCACAGGATTCCGCGAACCAGTTAAGCGGCAAGGACGTCCGGCTGCTCATCAGCGTCGGCAACAATGCGTTCGAGTCCGCCGCGCAATTCGGGTCCGCGCCAATCCTTGCCACCATGCTTTTGCGCGCCGATCTGACAGGAACCCACCTGCGCCCTCAAAGCGGCTCCCTGGCATTGGATGTACCGCTCGGCGATATTTTGGCTCGGATGGAAAGCGTGTTGCCTGGCAAGACACGGGCCGCGCTCATCCGGAATCCAGATGCGAACAACGTTCCCGCGTCCACGCTGGCAGCGCAAGCAAAAGCCGCGGGAATGACTTTGAAAGTCCTGGACTGTCCGCGGCCGGAGAAACTGCTTCAATTGTTTCTCTCGCTCAGAGGCCAGGTGGATTTCGTGGTTTGTCCGCCGGACGGAACACTCTATAACAGCACCACGGTCCGGCCGCTTATTCTGGCATCGCTCGAAAACCGGCTGCCGGTGATCGGATTTTCCGAGAGCTTCGTTCGCAGCGGTGCGGTGGCCGCTGTGTATCCGGATTATTTCGATGTGGGGGCGCAGGCCGGCGAGCTTGCCAGAAACTACCTGGCGGGCGCCAGCCTGCCCGCGAATGAAAAACCGCGCAAATTAAGAGTGGCCGCCAATGGGCGTGTGGCGCGGCTGCTGGGACTTCGAATTCCTGGAAGGGCCGATTCGGAATCCGGAATCGTGGTGATCCAATGAGACTTCCACGACAACCCACCGTTTCGCGTCGAAGGAGCCTGCTGACGCAGGCCTCGCTGACGAACCTGTTGGTAGCGTTCTCCGTGGTTGCCGCCGGCGTCGCGCTGGTGCTGTGGCGGCAAAGCACAACCTTCGGCCAGCAACTGGAGTTGCGCGCCCAGGTGGCCGCCGAATTCCTGGCCAATGAGAGCGAGTTCCCGCTGTTGATCGGCGATCGCAATGCATTGCAACTGGTGGCGAAGTCGGCGGCGACTCGGGAGGACGTGCTGTACGTAACAATTGTCAGCGAAACCGGCGAAACCCTGGCACAAGCTGGGCGATTAGCCCCGGAGTCCTCAAACAGCCGAAACAGAGCGGGAGTGGAGATTCTGCCGTCCAAGATTGAGGCCACGCGCGTGGTTCGACAAGCTTCCGCAAACGGGCTGGCGGATTGGGAAGGCGACCGCGCGCCGTCGAAGCGCCTGGGCGTGGTGCGCATCGGCTTTTCCACTGAAAAGGAGAGGGTTTTATTCGCACAGTTGGCGCGAGACATCATTTTGACTCCGTTCGTATGTGTGTGCCTGGTCCTGTTCGTGCAGTACGTGAAATTACGGAGGCTGCTCAGCCCGCTGGTTCGGCTGATCGACTTCACCCGGCTGGTAGCGCATGGTGATTTGAAGCAAAGGGCACCGCTCGGTGCCTGGAACGAAGTGGACGATTTGTCGATCGCATTCAACGACATGGTGGAACAACTCGACGCCTCCCGCGGCGAACTGCTGCACCTGGTGGATCAGGCCCAGGAAGCCAGCCGGCTTAAGAGCGAGTTTGTGGCGAACATGAGCCACGAACTGCGGACTCCCATGAACGGCATCATCGGCATGACGGAGCTGGCGCTCGACACTCCGGTTAGCCCGGTACAGAAGGAATACATGGAAGGGGTCAGAGAATCCGCCAACTCGCTTCTGACAGTGATTAACGACGTTTTGGATTTCTCCAAAATCGAGGCCGGAAAGATGAACCTCGATACCGAGCCTTTCGACCTGCGAGAATTGCTGGAGCAAACCGCCCGCGCGGTGGCGCTGCGGGCGCATCAGAAAAACCTGGAACTGGCGCTCGAAATCGATGCCGCGGTTCCCTGTCAAGTGGCGGGTGATGCCAACCGGCTGCGCCAGGTGCTGGTGAATCTTCTGGGCAATGCCGTGAAGTTCACCGAGAGCGGTGAAGTGCTGCTCTGGGTGGAACAGAGGCCGAGTGGCCCCGCGGAACTGGAGCTTCACTTCCTGGTGGAAGACACTGGCATCGGTATCCCGGCTGAAAAACTGCGATTGATTTTCGATGCGTTCACGCAAGCCGACGGATCGATGACGCGCAATAGCGGCGGCACGGGCTTAGGGCTTGCGATCGCGAAAAGACTGACGGAATTGATGGGTGGAAGAATCTGGGTAGAGAGCGAGCCGGGAAAAGGCAGCCGCTTCCATTTCACCATCCTGTGCGAACGCGTCTTGGAAAAGCCGGTCGAACGAAAGCCGGCGAGCCCTGAGATCTTACGAGGATTGCGAGTGCTTGCGGTGGACGATAACCGCACCAACCGGCGGATTCTCGGCGCGATGCTGGCCGCGGAAGGAACGGAGGTGACGCTGGCTGAATCGGGCGTGGAAGCGGTGCGCCTGTTGCAGCACGCCCAGGAACAGAAACGGCCGTTCCAGCTGGCAATCGTGGATGCGCTAATGCCCGGCATGGATGGATTCATGCTTGCCGACAGGATGAATCATAATCCGAATTTGACCCGGCCGGTGATCATGATGTTGAGCTCCTCCGATCTGCAGAGCGACATCCCGCGCTGCCGGAGGTTGGGAATCGTCTGCCACGTGGTGAAGCCCGTATGCAAGGCGGATTTGAGAGAGTCGATGTTGCGTGCACTGGGTACGGCACCCGCCGAGCCGCCTGCGCACGACGAAAAGGTGACCGAAAGTCTTCGGCGCCTTTCGATCCTGCTGGCCGAAGACAACCCGATGAATAAGAGGCTAGCCACGCGGTTGCTTGAAAAGAGGGGGCACAGAATCACCAGTGTGTCGAACGGGCGCGAGGCCTTGGAAGCGCTGGACCTGGCCCGTTTCGATGTCATTCTGATGGATGTGCAGATGCCGGTGATGGATGGCTGGATGGCAACGCAAGCCATTCGCGAACGGGAGCGCGGCACAGAAGAGCATGTCCCGATCCTGGCGCTCACCGCGCACGCCATGAAGCACGATCAGGAACAGTGCTTGGCAGCGGGCATGGATGGCTACTTGAGCAAGCCGTTTCAGCCCGCGGAGCTCTATGCGGCGGTGGAATCGATTGCGGGGGGCTAGGGACTGGGGACTGGGGACTAAAGGCTTGGGTCCGGAAACTCCACGGCGGGTTTCCCCAGCCCCGAGTCCCTAGTCCCCAGCCCCTACGCGGTGGCCCGAAAGAAAGGTCTCTAAAACTTCAATCTCCCCAGTGGCATCGTGGAAGCGAAACCGCACCAGGTCGGCCCGCTCGCCGGGATTCAGGCCGCGCTGGCGGGAGGCGATGCGGCCAATGCGCGCCGGATTTCGAGTGGCGAGCGTAATGGCTTCGCGAAGACTCAGCCCCGCGATCCTGATTACATTTTGGAGCGCGCGATCCATGCGCAATGCCGAGCCGGCCAGCCGCGTTCCACCCAGCAAGCGCACACTTCCATCGGAGTGCAACTCGACATCCACTTCGCCCAGTTTGTACTTGCCTGGAGCACAACCGGCCGGCATCACTGCGTCGGTGACCAACAGGGCGCGCTCCAGTCCTTTGGCGCGCAGGGCAACATTGAGAAACGATGGCGCAAGATGAATCCCATCCACGATGAGACTCGCGGCTAACCGGTCTTCCGCGAGCTGTTCCCAAATGTAATTGGGATGGCGCGGCAGTATCGGATGTGCGCCGTTACCGATATGCGTGGAAAGCGTTGCGCCCGCGTTGACTGCGGCGGAGATTTCCTCCGATGTGGCGCGCGTGTGTCCGATGCTCACCACTACGCCTTCCCCCACCAGAGCTTCGATGAAGCGCGGCGCATCCGGCCATTCGGGCGACAGCGTTACCAGCCGGATGTTCCCTCGCGCGGCTTCCTGGAAGCGGTGGAACTCATCCAAATCCGGTGGCCGGACCCATCGTGCGGGATGCGCGCCGCGTGGCCCGTCTTCCGGCGAAATGTATGGTCCCTCCAGGTGGAAAGCTTCCATGGCCGCGCCTTCCCACGTCGCTTCTTTCGCGCGGGCGAGATTCGCGAGCGCGCCCGACATATCCGCCGGCGATCCGGTGATCACGGTGGGGAAGAAGCGAGTGACACCGGTTTGTAATACGGCGCGAATGGAGCGCGCGATCTCTTCGTGGCTCGAGGACGGCGAGTTGTAGTCCACGCCGGCGAAGCCGTTCACCTGGAGATCGATCCAGCCGGGCGTAACGTAAATGAAATCGGAGGATCCCGAGAGCAGCGGGTCTACGCTTTCAATCAAATCCGAGAAGCGGACTTCGATTTCGTCGCCACTTGAAGGATCGACGCCATTACATTTCATCGCGGCACCGGTTTATTCACAGGTTTCCCACAGGCGCAGGCAGCTAAGCACAAGACTCGGCGCGAGAAGGAAACTGTTGAAAACTTTTTGATAGTGGGAAAAAAGTATGGCATTTCTCTCCAATGCCTGCTAAAAAAGAACAGATCCCGTGCGAGTGCGATTCAGGCGGGTAATCTCGGGGGAGGTGGCCGTCGGGATCGCACTTGCGGATCGAAATCCAACTGCACCCACTCCCTGACGGTCGGGGCTCGGTATTCGTTTCCCGACCGTATCGAGCAGCTCACACCCCGACCGGCACGTTCTTCCCCACTGGCATAAGCCAACCGAACCGGTCCGGAACGTTCCCGCTCACAATGTCGAAGAACGCCTTTTGAAGCTTCTCGGTTATCGGTCCCCGCGAGCCCTTCCCGACCTCGATACGATCCACCGAGCGAATGGGTGTTATTTCCGCCGCCGTTCCCGAGAAGAATACTTCGTCGGCGATGTACAGCATCTCGCGCGGGATGATGGTCTCGACCACAGGAATGCCGAGCGACGCAGCCAGTTCAATCACCGTGTCGCGCGTGATGCCAGGCAATACGGACGCGCCCAGCGGTGGCGTTAGCAGCTTGCCGTCGCGCACGACAAAAACATTTTCTCCGGAACCCTCGCTCACATAGCCGGATTCATCCAGCGCGATGCCTTCCGCGTAGCCGTTGGTGTGCGCTTCCATGCGGATCAGTTGCGAGTTCATGTAATTGGCGCCCGCTTTGGCCAGCGCAGGCAGCGTGTTGGGAGCGATGCGGGTCCAGCTCGAAACGCACACGTCCACGCCTTTGGCGAGCGCTTCTTCGCCCAGATACTTGCCCCACTCCCAGCATGCGATATAAACCTCGGTGGGATTGTTCGGAAGAACGCCGACGTCGCCATAGCCACGCAGAACGATGGGCCGGAAATAGCAGGATTCCAGATGATTGAGACGTACCAGCTCCGCCATGGCTTCCGCCAACTCGGCGCTTTGATACTTCACATCGATGCGGTAAATCTTGGCCGAATCCAGCAGGCGGCGAATATGTTCGCGCACCCGGAAGATGGCGGGACCGGAAGACGTGGCATAGCAGCGGATGCCCTCAAATACAGAGCTGCCGTAGCTGGTGACATGCGATAGAACGTGGATCTTGGCATCATCCCAGTTGATAAAACGACCGTTGTGCCAGATCTTTTCCGTGGGCTTCAACATACTGTGATTATAACGTCCGCAGGTGGCCTCGGTTTGGTCACGGAATTGCCAATTGCACCGGTATGAAGCCGTTTGGATCGTTATGGCAGGATTTCCGGGTGGCTTGGCGCATGCTTGCGAGATATCCCGCAGCAACGGCGTTGTCCATCTTGTCCATCATGTTAGGTATCGGACTCACCACCGGCATGTTTAGCCTTGCCGACGCGGTCTTCTTCCGCCCTTTCCCGTTCGAGCGTCCCGGGGAGATCCAGAAGGTGGAATCCATCGGCGATGACGGCAGGTATCTTTCCTATAGCTGGCAGGACTATCAAGACATGCTTCGTTCCGCGAACGGCATGGCCGATTTATCGGCGTACTCGCGGCGGGGCGGGCTCCTAACGGTAGGCGAAGATACCCAGGCGGTTCTTGTCTACCCCGTGACTCTGAACCATTTCTCGTTTCTCGGTGTTCACGCCGCAATGGGACGCGCGTCGGTGGAAGAAGTGGAGGGCCGGCCGGCTGCCGTACTGGGATACCGTTTGTGGCGCCGAAGGTTCGGTAGCGATCCCGGGATTGTGGGAAAGACCGTTTTGCTGAACCGGAAAGCCTATGTCGTGACAGGAGTGCTGCCCGCCGAGTTCACGGGCCTTGTGCGTGGGGTGCCGAATGACGTTTGGGTAGGCATTGATGAGAGGGCCGAGCAGGCTGGGGATTTCGAGATAATCGCCCGGCTCAAGCCGGGAGTAGGTGTGGTGCGCGCGGCAGCCCAACTGGATGCAGCTATCCGCGGCGCCGGGAGAAATAAGCCGGCTCCTGCTGGTTCACGTGGAACCTCGCTCGAAAGCGACTTCGCAATAAGCTGGAAAAAGAACCTGACGGCCGGCGCCGCGCTGCTGCTGATTCTGGGTCTGATTTTGTTTATCGGCTGCGCGAATGCGGCACAGTTACGGATGGCGCAGGCGGAGGCACGCAAAAAAGAACTGAGTATCCGCCGCGCCTTGGGCGCCGGGATCTGGAGCCTGGCCCGGCTGTTGTTGGTCGAGACCAGCCTCTTGTGCCTGGTGGGGGCGGGATTGGGGCTGTTATTGGCGCACTGGATCCTGGTTGCACTTACGTATTCCGTGTCTGCGGCTATGCCTATTTCCGACTTGGGAGTCCGGCTGGACCATCGGACGCTCATTTTCTCGGTGGCTGCTACAGTCGCCGCCCTGCTGCTGGCAGGGCTCGCGCCGATTCGTCATGCCGGACGCCTGGATGTGATGGAAGTGCTGAAGGCCTCGCAGGGGTTGGCCGGCGGGGCCCACGGACAATGGCGGAAACGGACCATGGTTGCCGCGCAATTTGCCGTCACCGTGTTGTTCTTCGGCATGGCTGTGCAGCTTGTCCAAAGCGCTCGAAACGCCGCCGCGGTGAGACCAGGGCTCGATCCCGGGAAACAGATGCTCATCATGGAAGTGGGACGTGGTTTCGAGTGGCCGGCCGCACGCTGGTGCGAGCAGGTGAGTGCCCGGTTCTCGGCAGTACCCGGCGTGCGTGGCGCTACGTTCGCGCGCCGCGTCCCCTTGAGCGGCGTCGGGGACGGGATGACCGTTCGGGTCGAGATTCCCGGACAAGCACCGGCTGGCGTGCAGCTCAACAACGTAGGCGGCAATTATTTCTCGCTCATGGGAACGCGGGTGTTGGCCGGACGTGGCATCGAACCGGGCGACCGCAACGGAAGCGCGCTGGTTGCGGTGGTTTCGCAGCAATTCGCCAAACAGCTTTTGAACGGCCGCAATCCGGTCGGAGAATGGATATCCATGGACGGGAAGATGCGGCAAGTGGTAGGTGTGGCCGAGGATGGGCCCACGGGTGAACCGACTGTCCATGAAGCTGCCGCTCCCTACCTGTACCTACCGTTCGCACAGGCGCCTTCCGGCGACTTCGTCTTGTTCGTGGAAACCATCGGAAAGCCAGAGGCGCTCGCACAGGCGATCCGAAAGGAGCTGAAACGCTTCGATCCGGGTTCAATGGTGATTTCATCAACCACCTTGCGACAGCACATGGGGCAAGCGCTCGCACTTGACCGTATTCCAGCAGCATTAGCCGCCGGGCTCGGCGCCATCGGCTTTCTACTGACCGGCGCAGGACTGTTCGGAGTAATCCAGTACTCCATGAATCGGCGATCTCGCGAGATCGGTTTGCGAGTGGCGCTGGGGGCGCAACCGGCTGAGATCCGCACGATGGTAATGTCGGAATCGCTGCGCATCGCGGCCTGGGGTATTCCGATCGGCTTGCTGATGCTGGGCGCGGCGGTTCGCTGGACCCAGTCGCTGCTCATTGGAGTGACGGCGCTAAATCTGCTGACGTACGGAATGAGCGCGGCTGCCGCGGTGGTGGTCGCGCTGGTCGCGGCCTGGCTACCCGCGGCACGAGCGGCGCGCGTGGACCCGATGGTGGCATTAAGATCCGAGTAACCAGCTTTCTTCTGTCAAACTGAAGTCGAGAAGTCATGCGCAAGATCTGCTTGCTCCTCGCCATCGGATGCCTTGCGCACGCGCTCGCCTCCGCACAATTACAGCAGTTGAAGCCGGGCTGGAATTTATTTTCCATGCAACAAGACGTCCAGCTTGGCCAAGAGGCGGCGGCTGAAGTGGAAAGACGGGCGGCCGTGGTACACAACCGCGACCTCGACGATTATCTCAACACTATCCTTCATAAGCTGGAGCAATCGCCTTATGCGCGCACGCTCGCCTCCGACGGCTCTCGCAGTGGATTATTTCCTTTCAGCGTTCACGTGATCTATGACAAAAACGTCAACGCCTTCGCGCTTCCAGGCGGACCGATCTTCATTCACACGGCACTGATCGAAGCCGCCGAAAACGAGGCACAACTGGCCGGCGTGATCGGCCACGAAATGTCGCACGTTGTGCTGCGGCACTCCACCAATCAAGCTTCGAAACAGAACCTGGTAGCATTGCCGGCACTGCTGGCCGAAGCGCTGGTGGGGAACAGCATGCTGGGCCAGTTGGCGAAAATCGGCATCGGCCTGGGCGCCAATTCCGTGTTGCTGAAGTTCTCCCGGACCGACGAAACGGAGGCCGACTACAACGGAGCGGAGATCGTCGCCGGCGCCGGCTACAACCCGCTGGAACTCGCGAATTTCTTCGAGAAGCTGGAGGCGAAGAGCGGCCGCCAGAATGAACTGATGCAGTTTCTGTCGGACCATCCGAATCCGGGTAACCGCGTAGCCGCGGTGAGCGAAGAGGTCCGGTACATGCCGCGCCGAGGGTATGTCGAGGATGAGACGGGGAAGTTTCAGCACGTGCAGGATCTGGTCCAACATCTCTCTACGCCAGGCGAGGCGCGGGCGACCTCTAGTGATGAGGAACACAAGCCATCGCCACCGGGCGCGCGGCCAAGCAGGCAGCTGATTGGCTACCGCGGCAAGTCTTTTTCTCTCGCGTATCCGGAGAACTGGCAGGTCCATGGCGACACGCGTGCCAACACAGTGACCATTGCGGCGCGCGATGGAATCGTGCAGAGCGCAAATGGTCAGCCGCAAATCGGCTATGGTTTGCAAGTGAGCTATTACTCGCCACCGAAGTCCGGCGCCGAACTGAATCGCGACACACAGGCGCTAGTCCGGCAGCTCAAGCAGTCCAATGCAGGAATGCGCACCGGCCGCGACCCGCGTGGCATTCAAGTCGGCGATCAACCCGCGCTGCTGACCACTCTCTATGCAACTTCACCGTATCGCGGCGAGCAGGAGGTGGACGCGTTGGTCACAGTAGCCCGCCCAGAGGGACTGTTCTACGCTATCTTCATCGCGCCGCAAAGCGAATTCGAGCAGGTGCAGGAGATTTTCGAAGATGTGCTGCGATCCGTGCGATTTTTCTAGCGCGATTTCCATTGACATCCCCTACGAAACGGCGTATTTTTGAAATGCCGCCACGCATTCCAAAGCAGCCGTCGTCTCTGCTGTAATCCCCCCGACTTAGGAGAAAGCAATGGCAACCGCAGCCACCCCGCAACAAGCCATTCCCGCTCAGGCCGTTGACCTCACGGTACCGAACCCGAAGCGAACTCAGAATCTTTCGCTGCCCTTGATGCAAGGGTGCGAGTTCAACTCTGAAACCAAAGGTTGTCAGATTATTGTAGATGAAGGCTTTCTGAAATTTAACCTGGAACTCCCCTCGACGCAAAACATCCGCCTCACTCTGAATCAGAGCAGCGGGACAGTGGGCGGCACTTCTGACAATCCAGTCACAATTACGGTCAACGACTACACTCTCATACGCAGTTCAGACGACCATAACAGCCATTTCCATGACGTAACATACATGGTTACGTCGCAATGGCTGCACCAAGGCAATAATTCCATTCGCATTCAACTCGATCAGAACGCGCGGACACGTATTACTCTAAAATCGGTGGGAGTAGCCGGTATAGCCACTGGCACATCGAGCGGCGGCGGTTCCTGATCCTACTCGGCGCGAAGCACCTGCATCGGGTCGAGCCGGAGGATGCGCTGAGTGGCCGACCACACTGCGAGGGACGCGATCGCCGCTAGAGCTGCGGCGGCGATCGCGCACGTAAGAGCGTCCACGCGTTGCGCGGTATCCAACAAATGTTGCAGGAATTGGCCCAGGCCGAAAGCGCCAGCCACTCCGACAACCATTCCAACCGAAACCGGCAGCAGGCTTTGGCGCAGGAGCATCCAGCGCATACGTTGCGCGGACGCCCCGATCGCAATACGCACGCCCAATTCGTGCGTGCGCTGCAGAATGGAATAGGACGCGACGCCATACACTCCGATTACCGCCAGCAACAAGCCGAAGACGCCGAAGAACAGCACGGCAGTAGTGTAGAAACGCGGCCGCGCGAGATTTTCGGCCAGGCGCTGGTCCAACGTTTTCACGTCGAAGACCGGGACCTGGCGATCCACCGATTGGATGGCATCGCGGGCAATCGGAAGATAGGCCTCCGTTTTCCCATGCACCCGGGCGACCAGAGTCATAAAGGGATAAGGATTTTGGTCCGGCGGGAGAAAGAGGATGGGCATAGGTGTGTCAGCTGGGCCAGCGTGGTAGTGAACTGTGTGCGCAATGCCGACGATGGTCACTCCACTTTCACTCCCGCCGAATATCGACTTCACCCGATGGCCAAGTACCGCCTGGCTTCCTCCCGCATCGCGTGCGAACTCCTCATTGACGATGGCAACACGCGCGGCGCCTTGCTGGTCTTTAGAAGTGAAATCGCGGCCTGCTATGATGGCCGTTCGCATGGTGCGGAAGTAATCCGTAGTAGCCCACATCACGCACGAGAATTCGGCCTTGGGACTGGAATCAAGCTCCGCATCTATTCCCATAAAAGCATTGGTCGCCAGCGGCAGGGCATCGATGCCGCCAGCTGCTTCGACGCCAGGTACTTTGCGCAACCGGTCCAGTGCATCGTGATAGTACTGAGTCCGGAGCTCGGGTTTGTCATAGCGAGTGCCCGCCAGGGACACATTCATGGTGATGACGTGATCGGTCCGATAGCCCAAGTCGGCGCCAAGCATTTTCGAAAAGCTGCGGCCCATCACGATCGATCCTCCCAGCAATACCAGCGTCAACGCCACCTGCAACGCCACCAACGCGCTTCGCAGGCGCCGCACGCGCGAGTTGGACCCGTCAGAGGGGGCACGCACCAGATCTTCGGTGGGCTGCAGGCGGCCGATCAAGGAGGCCGGGAGAACTCCGAATACAAACCCCGTGAGAACCGCAAGGCCCACGGCGAAGCCAAGCACGCGCCAATCCAGGATGGTGTAATTCTGCGTGGTTAGTTGAGCGGGTTGAGCAGCCGTAGCCAGCCGGGCCGCCCAATGTGCGACCAACATTCCAGCCGCCGCCGCGAGACCGGTGAGCAGAACGCTTTCCGTTATCAATTGCTGCGCCAGGCGCGCGCGGCTGGCTCCCAATGAGGCCCGCAGCGCCAACTCCTTACGCCGTTCCGTGATTCGCGTCAGCAGCAAATTGGCGACGTTGGCGCAAGCGATCAACAGCACAAATGAAACCGCACCTAGCAGAACCAGGGAGGCGCGCCGGACCGGGCCGGCGAGTTGTTCGCGCAACGGGATCAGCTTCACTCGATCCACCCCTTCCTGCTTGAGCACTCCAGGTGACAGGTGTTCGCGATCGGCGTCGAACATGCTCTCCGCTCGGGTCAGGGTGAGGCCGGGTTTCAGCCGTCCGAAGGTCTCCCGCCAGACCACGCCGCTTTTGGGGATCCGCGCCAGATTGAAAACAGATGGTGTCCACACGGCCGTCTTAGCTGGGTAATCAAGTCCCGGCGGGGCGATGCCTACTACGGTGAGCGGCAGGCTATTCAAATGAATGGTCGATCCGAGCGCGCGAGGGTCGCCTCCGAAGAATTGCTGCCACAACCCATAGCTGATAACGGCAACGCCGTTCTTCCCGTTCACATCCTCATCGGTGGCGAAACTCCGTCCGATTTCCGGCTCGCGGCCGAGCGCACTGAAGAAATTGGAGGACGTCTCGGAAACCTTTACCCGCGCCGATCCCGCTGCTCCGCTCAGGTTCATCTCGGTCTGGCTGTACATGGCAGCGTCCTCCAGATAATCGCTATGCCTTCGCCAAGCATGAAAAGCGGGAGGAGTCTCCGGTGGGACAAATGGCACGCCTAACTGGACCATGCGCTCCGGCGCACGGAACGGGAGTGACCGCAACAGCAGCGCATTCACCACGCTGAATACGCCAGTGGTGGCGCCGATACCGAGCGCCATGGCGGCCACCGCCAAAAACGTCATGCCCGGACGCCGCGAATAGATCCGGACGCTGTAGCGCAGATCCTGCCGCAGCTCGCGCCCGAGCTCCAACGGAATCGAAATCGCGAGATCGCGGAGCGTGCGCATCCAAACCGTGAGCCGTGCTAGCCCTCCTCCGGCTTCCCGGTATTCGTCGGAAAACTGCTGTTCGAGCGGCGTTCCGTACTCCTCGCGGAATCGCGCCGGATAAAGCTTCAACAAAAAACGATACAGCTTGAGTGGATCAGTCATAGGATCACCTCAGGCAGGTTCCGGAAGGCCCAGGTTCGCCTCCGCCATCTCGACCAATTGGCGCATACGCATGGCCTCGGCCTGCGCCACCCTTCGGCCCAGCGGAGTGATGCGGTAATATCGGCGGCGCTCGTCATCCAAGTGTGAGGCCGGCCGCTCTTCCGATTCGACAATCAGCCCTTGCTCCAGCATTTTGTTGATGGAGCCGTACAAAACACCGGGGCCGGGATTGAGCTTGCCTTTGGTCTGCTTGGCCATCTCGCGTTTCAAAGCGTAACCATGCCGTTCCCCTTCGCTGAGCAACAGCAGCATGTGAAACGTGACGGGAGCCAGGGGCAGTAAGTCTTGAACGGTCAATTCATCTTTGCGTGGCATACTAGTACATTTCTAGATATACTATGACACGCAGCGGAGACCGAGTCAAGCCCTAGTCCCCAGCCCCCAGTCCCTCCCCGATATACTCAAATCGTGCACCGCGCTGTACTCTTAATCGCCCTGCTCCCGCTGTACGCACAGAACGGCCCTCCGCGCACCAAGGCCTCCGATTATCCGGCTCACGTCTCTGTTCCCGGCATGGAAATTGGAGCCGAATACCTGGACCATAGCATTCCGAGCGAGAAAGGCTTTTATATCGCCAAGGAGTATTTGGTGGTGGATGTCGGCGTTTTTTCATCCACGCGAGAAGGCATCGATATCAAGAGCGGTCAATTCTCTCTGCGGATCAACGACGGCAAGCGGGTCCTGGTTCCGGTTTCGCCGGGCACTGTGGCAGGAGCGCTGAAATATCCGGATTGGGAAAATCAGCGCGGCGCGTCCGCACAAGCGGGCCCGGTGATCTACGGCACGCCGTCAGCCGAGGGAAGGTTTCCTGGAGATCCTGGGGCGCCACCGCCCATTCCTCGGCCGGTAGAGGATCCACCGGATCCCAGCGGCATCGGGAAACAGATTCCCACTAGCATTGATGAATCCATCGCGGCCGTTGCGCTATCCGAAGGACCGAGCAACCGGACCGCTAAGGGCTGTCTGTTTTTTCGGTTCGCGGGGAAGATGAAATCCATTCGATCGCTCGATTTGGTCTATGACGGCGGCGAAGGCCGGCCAAAGGCGACGATCCCGCTCTTTTGACTTGCCCACGCCGTCCAGTGAGCCGTCATGACATTGCCCATTGGCATTGATCTCGACCAATACCAGACTCAAGCGAAAGAGTTGCTCAAAGAAGCGCGCGCTGCGAGGCCAGAGGCGCTCGCTCGCTTGCTGGAATATCGCCGATCGGACCATATCAAGCTTGCCGATGCACAGCTCGTCATCGCACGCGAGAACGGATTCCCGAGCTGGACCAAGTTCAAGGAATTTATTCTGTTCCGCAATGCCGTCAAAGCGCTGGACTCTGGCGATTTGCCGCGATTGGAGGCGCTCCTCGACGACCATCCAACTCTGATCCGGTATCGGTGCCGTATCGGCGCCTGGTACGAAAAGGGCTATTTCG
The DNA here is from genome assembly GCA_003162425.1 of Bryobacterales bacterium. Lineage (GTDB taxonomy): Bacteria > Acidobacteriota > Terriglobia > Bryobacterales > Bryobacteraceae > Palsa-89. Next base: position 23,582 of record PMOK01000144.1, read on the forward strand.
CGGGTGCAACGCTGCTCTATCATGTCGCGGGCAATCCAGACAGAGGCGCGCTTCCTCGGAACATCGTGGATATTGCCCGGCTTTTGATCAGCCATTATTTCGATCGCAATGCTGCCGAATACACAATCGGTCTGCTGCTCACAAGCAAGCGGGCGTCGGAGGCGGGCGTCGCGTTGCCACTGGTGGATCTGCTGGTGAAGGCCGGAGCCAAGTTTGATTTGAACGCGCCGGATGTTCTCAGCATGCCCCTTTTGAACGTGGCGCCCGCGACTGCAGAAGCGCTTGTCCAGCGTGGAGCAAAGATGGACATCCGGCACGCGGCCGGGCTCGGCAACATTGAAGCCTTGAAGAGTATGCTCGCGGAGAGAATCGAGCCTGCGCTGCTGGAAGAAGCTCTCGCCTTTGCTTGTATTCGCGGCCAGACAGAAGCTGCCGCTCTGCTTTTGCATCACGGAGCGAAAGGCGATGTTCTGGTCACTCCCGGCGGGCAAACGCCTCGCACGGCACTCCACGAAGCCGCCAACAGGGGACACCTCGACATCGTCAAGACGTTGCTCGCGAACGGCGCCGACGCCAGTATCGTCGAACCACATTGGGGTGGCACGCCCGCTGGTTGGGCCGAACATGGCGGCCATCCGGAGGCTGCCGCAATGCTCAGGAATTTTACTTAGCGGCCGCCAAGCCGCTTAACTTCGCTTCCAGCATGATCAGCAACACCAGCGCGAACACCATGCAGGTGCCGAGCAGTGGAAGAACCATCACCGCCCGAATGCCCCAGTTCTGCGCGAAATAACCGAGGCACCAGGGTGCGATGAAACCTCCCGTGATCGCAAACGAAAAGATGCCGTTGTAGAAGCCGGGATGATAGTAGGGAAAGCGGTGCGCGATTTTCTCCGTCACCAGCGGATACACGGAAGCGAAGCCGCCGCCTACAAACAGAATGCCCATCACGGCTCCGAATCGATTATTGGTGGATGCCAGAACTATCGTTCCCAGCAGCGCCGAGACGATGGAGCCGATCAATAGCAAGCCGTGGCTCATGCGCTTCAGCAACAATTGCGAGACAATGCGGCCCACCAGCAGCGCGGCCCAATAAAGGGCCAGCAACAGCAACGAATCCGCCGGACTGATTCCGAGACGCCGGATCAGAAATAACGGCAACCAGCCCGCAATCGACCATTCGTTCCCGAACTGGAAGAACAGCACCAGGCTGAACAGGATAGCGCCGGGATTCCGGAAATCCCGCAAGAGCTGCGCTAGTGGAACCTGTTGGAGGAACGGCTGTGGCGTGATTTTGGCCTTGGCATAGTTGGCAGCGAAGAAGCCTGGAAGGATGGCGAAGAGTATCAGAATGCTCGGGACAGTGTAGACGTAGTAGGTGCCAGCCACCAACAGCGCGGTCACGAGGCAGCCCAGCCCGAACATCACGCCGGCCAGATTCATTGTGGCGGCTCGATCATGCCGGTACTGTGGCGAGATGGCTTGAAACACGCCGGCGTTCAGTAGTCCCGCGCTGCCCCCAATCCAACACAGTCCCAACAACCGCCATATGGCTGGAACGGGCGGCGAGGTGAGCGCAAGGTACAGGAAGCCGAAGCATGCCATGGCATTCGCCGCGATCAGGACGAACTTCACGCCTCGGCGCGGCAACAGCACATGCGCGGCGGCCACCGACAACAGAAATCCAAGATTCAAGCTGAGGAAGTAATAACCGACCTCTTTGAAATCCGCTCTCAGGTGATAGCGCCAGGCGGGTAGGATGGCGCCCAGGAACGACATCAGCATTCCCGAGATCAGAAACGAGGAGAGCGACCGGCGGCCTTCGGAAGCATCCAAGACCTGGGTTTCCACAGGCTCTCGGAGCTGCCAGGGAGCAGGACTCGACATCAGACGCTATTGTACCCTCCTTTCGGTCCGGCGGAGGCGCAACATCCCGAATCTGGAAGCTTGCCGCGCTCGGTATCTTCCAGAATCCGGATTCATAGTGGACGTACTCCTGATTTTTCAGCGACTTATCACTTGGCGTCGAGATTGCTTGGAAGAGAAGCGAAGATCAAGGGTTGATCAGGGTATCTGGGGAGTTGCCTCGATTCGGGTTGGTTTTCGTCAAGCCCCGCACTAAACTGCGGGGCTTTTTCTTGCCGCCTCAACAACCACTAGTAGCGGCACATCCGATTACTACCACATACAGTGTTCTGCTAGAAACTGTTTGACAGCGCGAACTTTTGGGCTTTATGATGATTACATCACTGAGAAAGGAGGTGGTCCAGTCTAACATGAGTAATAGTAGTGACTGTAGATTTAATACCCCGCGCGAGGTGGCCGACTGTTAAAGTCGCCGTCGTTTTGAACGTTCAGGTTTCGTTCAGTGACGAAGCCGCTGCTCCTGTGGACCGGCCGCTTCACTGCGCGATCTAAGCTTACCCCCGCATTGCCCTTCCGGTGATGTGGGGGTTTGTATTTGCGCCCCTGCTTGACCCTCGCGCTATACTGGGTACAAACACCTGGGTACAAACAACCGAAAGGATCTCCGTTCTCCAATGAAAGCCGCGATTCATCCCGCCTACGAGGAATTAAATGTCACCTGCGCCTGCGGAAACACTTTCCGTACACGCTCCACTCACAAAGGCGATATCCGTGTGGAAATCTGCTCCAGCTGCCACCCGTTCTTCACTGGCCGTCAGAAGCTGGTGGATACCGAGGGTCGCGTAGACCGGTTCCAGAAAAAGATTCAGAAGGCGAAGGACATGAAGCAGGAGAAGGCGGACAGAACCAAGAAGCAGTTGGTGGCGAAGTAGTTCTACTTCTTGGACGATTTCATCCGCGCGTCGCGTTCCGTCCGGAACTGCTCATACTTGGGAAGCTGATCTGCGGTCAGGATGGCGCGCAGTTTCGCGCGGTGATCTTCCTTGATCTTCTCGATTTCTTGGTGGTGCTTGTCGCGAGCCTGATTGAAGCTGGCATCGGTTTCATCCAGGATCACGTTCATTTTTTGGACTTGATCGGGCGTCAGGTTCACGCGGGTCCGCAATTCATCCAGGTACTGCCGCCGCCACGCTTCCGGGTTCACGCGTTGTTCGCTACGCGCTGAGGGCGGAGAGTACATTCGATATCCGAGCGCGCCTACCACGCCTCCGCTCACGAACACCAGAAACAGGTAGACAGCAATCGGAAAATTCCAGGGCTTCATTTTGTTCTCGGGTCAGTGTCGCGTGGGACGATGCCCAGTGCCGCCAGATTGTCGGCGGGGTGGGCTGCCGCGAGTGCGTCCACATAGCTTGCATGCACCTCGGGACGAGATCCGCCCGGCACCACTTGGATCATGGCGAAGAGCAGACAGACCGCCGCTGCGGCTCCCATGAACACCTGAGTAAGCTTCCTGACGCGCAACATCAGGGTCTGACGGGCCTCAATCTTCCGCCACAACTGCGGCATAAAGTTCGCACCGGCATCTGGATCCGGCACGGCCGCCTTATACCTTGCGAACAGCGAGTTCAGTTCGTCTTCGAATTGCTGCATTTTTCCCCTAATCCTTCCGGCCTCGTCGCGTGGCTTCGAAGGCGCTGAGAACCCGCTGGCGGGCGCGGAACAATCTCACCTTCAAAGCATTTTCGTTCACGGAATATATTTTTTCAAGCTCCTTCAGAGAGAGCCCTTCTACTTCTTTCAGCGTCAGCAAAATGCGGTCCTGCTCGGATACTGCCGCCAGCAAAGAATCCACCAGCTCCTTAACCTGCTTCTGCCGTTGCTCCTCGTTCGATACCTTACCACCGGCCGCGGCGTCCGCCATCATGACCTGTTGTTCACTCAGGTCCGACATTCGCGATTCGCTGCGCCGACGCTGCTTCCGCAGATAATCATACGACGCGTTTACCGTCAGCCGATACAACCAGGGCTCGAAAACCTCCGGAGTCCGCAGTTGATCGAGTGAATAATACAGCCGCAGGAACACCTCCTGCGCAACATCTTCTACGTCCTCGGGCCGCCCGATCAGCCGGGCGATGGTCCCCAAAATCCTCTTCCGATAAGCAACCACAACCTGGTTGAAAGCGGCGTCATCGCCATGCTGCGCCTTCTCGATCTGTTCGAATTCAACCAGCATGCGGCCTTAAAGCCAGCCGCCTTTTCTCACATTTATACAGGCGTACCGGCAAACTGTTAGGTTACAAGGGGTTGTGCCAGTAGGACAAGCCTCCGGCTTGTCCAGACGCAAGCCAGAGGCTTACGCTACGAGGAGCAAGCCCTTTGGCGTCAACATGCTAAAATCGGTTTGCACCCCCCTTTTTTTACATGGACTTTCTGCAGGGTCTAAATCCGCAACAACAAGAGGCCGTCAAGCACGTGGAAGGCCCGCTTTTGCTGCTGGCCGGCGCCGGCAGCGGAAAAACGCGGGTCATCACGCACCGCATGGCGCACCTGATTCAGGCTCATCGCGTCCCCGGACCCGCTATCGTAGCAGTAACATTCACCAATAAGGCCGCAGACGAAATGCGGCAGCGCGTGAACAATCTGCTGGGCGGCGCAAGCTCGCGCGAGGCCCCGCTGGTCTCCACCTTCCATTCGTTCTGCGTGCGCTTGCTGCGGCGCGATGGCGCGCGGCTGGCCGACATACGTTCCGGCTTTACGCCGAAGTTCACCATCTACGACGAAGACGATCAACTGGCGTTGATCAAATCGATTTTCAAGGCGACCGGACTGGACGAGAAATTCATCCAGTATCGCGCCATGTGCTCCTGGATCAGCCATCAGAAGAGCCACAAACACTCGCCTGAAGACGCGTACGGAGGCTCGACTGACGACCGCACCGAGCGCATGTCTTCCGTGTACCGGCAATACGAAGAGCGCCTGCGCCAGGCCAACGCGCTGGATTTCGACGATCTGCTGCTGGAATCCGTAAGGCTGCTCGCGCACGACGAGGATCTTCGCCGCCAGTACAATCGCCGCTTCGAATTCGTGATGATCGACGAATATCAGGACACCAATCGCAGCCAGTATGAGCTGATGCGTTTGTTGACGGAAATGCGCAAGAACGTGGCCGTGGTAGGAGACGAGGACCAGTCGATTTACGGCTGGCGCGGCGCCGACATTCGCAATATCCTGGACTTCGAGCGCGACTATCCGAACGCGACGGTGATTCGCCTGGAGCAGAACTACCGCTCCACCAAGAATATTCTCGAAGCCGCCAGCGCCGTGGTGGCGAACAACGAAGAGCGCAAAGGCAAGTGGCTGTGGACCGAAGCTGGCACCGGCGATCGCATTGGCCGCTATGAGGCTTTCGATGGCGAGCAGGAGGCATTATTCATCGCCGATACGATCGAGCGGTTGCTTTCCGTGAATCCACGCCATCGCGTGGCGGTGCTGTATCGCACCAACTTCCAATCCCGCCAGATTGAAGAAGCGCTGCGGCGCTATCGCCGCGAGTACATCGTAGTGGGCGGCTTGAGCTTTTATCAGCGCGCCGAAGTGAAGGACGCTCTGGCATACCTCAAGGCCATTTCGAGCCCGCAGGATTCCGTGAGCTTGCTGCGCATCATCAACACGCCAGCCCGCGGCATCGGCAAAACCACTATCGAGCAGATTGAGCATTACGCGCTGGAGCACCAGCTCACGGTATGGTCAGCTATCGGCCGCATGCTGGACGAGAAGATTTTTCCGCCACGCGCGGAAGCAGCGCTCCAGGTGTTCCGCAAAATTATTCAGGACCTTTCATCGGTGGCGGAGTCTCAGCCGGTGCACGAAACTCTAAAGGAAATTCTGGAGCGCACCGGGTATAAAAGAATGCTAGAAGCCGATAACGATCGGGAATCAGAATCGCGGCTGGGCAACCTGGCCGAGCTGGTGAACGCTGCGGCAGAGGCAGCCGAGCGCGGCGAAGGCATCTCCGAATTTCTGGATCACGCGGCGCTGGTGGCCGACAGCGACTCCCTGGATTCGCGAGCCCAAGTCTCATTGCTTACGCTGCACAACGCCAAGGGCCTGGAGTTTCCGATCGTATTCCTGGCGGGCCTGGAAGAGGGCTTGTTTCCGCACATGCGTTCGCTCGATTCCAAGGCCGCCATGGAAGAGGAGCGCCGACTCTGTTATGTCGGCATGACACGCGCGGAGCAGCGCCTGTTCCTGACGTATGCGCGCTACCGTAGGCGCTATGGAGGCGGTCAACCGGAAGCGTCCATCCCATCGCGGTTCCTGAACGAAGTGCCGCAATCGCTGGTCGAAGATATGAACCCGCGAAAACGCACCTCGGATGTGGACCTTTTCGGCGAGAGCCAGGAGGTTCGCGAAACGGCCAAGCGCAATGTCTACACTGGCAAGACGTACAACTCGGTGGAAAACATCCAGCAGTTCTTCGTCGATCGCGCTAAAGGATCGCCACAGGCTCCGCAAAGGGCCGAGCCAGCGACGAAAACCGTCGCCCCTCCCCGCGCCCCCGTGACTCCAATCCGCAAGAAGGGGCTTCGCGCCGGAGCGACCGTCCGGCATCCCAAATATGGCCTCGGGACGGTGCTGCGCCGCGAAGGGGAGGGCGACGATGCTAAGCTCACTGTAAGCTTCCAGGGTTATGGGTTGAAGAAGCTGGTTGAAAAATACGCAGGAATCCAAGAGGAATGAATACTAAGAAAATTACCGACAAAACAGAGCGCAAGAAGCTGAAACGCGCATCCCGCAAGAAAGCGGCTCCGAAACCCAAACGGGCAGCGGGCGTCGCGCGAGGCTCCCTGAAGAAACGCGTCAAGAAATTAACGAAGGGCCAGCGGAAGCGGTAAACCGTTTCTGGGTTTCTGGTTCCTAGTTTCTGGTTACCGGCGGTCTGGAACCAGAAACCAGAAACCAGAAACCAGAAACCAGAAACCAGCAACGGCGGCATGAGCCAACTCTTACGCACCAAGAGCATCGATGCGCTGATCGCTTCCTCCGAAGAGCCTGAAAGGGCTCTCAAGAAGACGCTCGGCGTCTGGAGCTTGATCGCTCTCGGAATTGGTGCGGTGATCGGTTCCGGAATTTTCACCGTTACCGGAACCGCGGCCGCAGGCGAGCATTTTCTCGGCAAATCTATTTTGAAAGCGCCGGTGCTGGATCTGCTGCTGAACGGCGGCAACGCGGCCACGTTGAGCGGCCGCGCGGGTGCAGGTCCGGCCATTTCTGTTTCCTTTGTGCTGGTGGCCATCGCGTGCGGATTCGCGGCCCTCTGTTACGCAGAGCTCGCTTCCATGATCCCCATCGCGGGCAGCGCGTACACTTATTCCTACGCCACGCTGGGCGAGATTTTTGCTTGGATCATCGGCTGGGATCTGATCCTGGAATACGCGTTCTCGAACATGAGCGTCGCGGTCGGATTCTCGGCGTACTTCAACGACATTCTCGACAACCTGTTCGGTTTTCATTTGCCGAAGGAATTGTCGCAGCCGATTTTCGAGGAGGGCCAGCGCACCGGCGCGTGGTTTAATCTTCCGGCGTTTATCGTTCTTTTGCTGCTGAGCTACATCCTGGTGCGGGGGGTCCGTGAAAGCGCCGAGACAAACAACGTCATGGTGGTGGTAAAGCTGGTGGCGATTCTGTTCTTCGTTTTCGGAGCCGCCAAAGCCGTGAACACCGGAAACTGGCATCCGTTCATGCCCAACGGTTATTCCGGCGTGCTGACAGGCGGGGCTATCGTCTTCTTTACGTATATTGGTTTTGACTCGGTCTCAACCGCCGCCGAAGAATGCCACCAGCCGCAACGCGACATGCCCATTGGGATCTTTGCGACGTTAGCGATCTGTGCCCTGCTGTATGGTTCCGTGGCTCTGGTGCTCACCGGCATCGCGCATTGGGACACTTTGAACAACGACGCGCCGGTAGCCAACGCTCTCAAGGCGATCGGCATGAACCGGCTGCGGCTCATCGTCACGGCGGGCGCGCTGGTCGGCATGGTGTCATCGCTGCTGGTGTTCCAATACGGGCAGGCGCGCGTATGGTTTGCAATGTCGCGCGACCGGCTGCTGCCCGACGTGTTTTCGCGCGTGCATCCGAAGTACAAGACGCCGTATGTCAGCACCTGGGTGGCGGGATTCCTGGTGGGAATTCCGGCCGGCGTGTTCGATATTAGTTGGTTCTCCGATCTATCGAATATCGGAACGCTGTTCGCCTTTATTCTGGTGTCGGCCGGCGTCATTGTGTTGCGGAAAAAGCAGCCCGAGCGCAAGCGAGGTTTCCGCGTCCCGTGGGTTCCGCTGTTGCCGGGGATCTCCATCGTTTGCTGCCTGGTCCTGATGCTGAGCCTGCCGCTCGAAACATGGATCCGCTTTTTCGTGTGGCTGGTGATCGGACTGTTTATCTACTTCCTCTACGGACAGAAGCGCACACGCGATTTCGCGTAGCGCGGTCCCCTTGCTCACGCGCGGGGCTACTGTTTCTTCTCTTTGGTCTTGTCGTCCGGCAGCGGTTCGGGAGTCTCGAACTTGATGGTGCTCTCGGTGCCGAACTTGCGATACAGCCGGAATTCGATCTCGTTGCGGCTCTTAAAACGCGTTCGGCTGGATGTGTTCACCGATTTGAGCGGCAACAAAAACTCAGCATCCCCGATTTTGACGAAGTCGTAATCCAGCGACAGCGACACATCGTGGATGGGAAAGGTCTCCGGCATGTTGTAGGGGATCTGCGTGATCTTGGTCACCATCTTGGTGTCTTTGTCGATGTAAACCAGACCGCGATAAGCTGGAACGATGTCTAAGGTCTTATCCGCCACGACATGAAACTGGGAGTACTGTTGCTCGATATCGTACGAGAAAACATAAGTTGATCTGCCTCGCAACGTGCCCCAATGATCCCACTCGAACTGCGCGTGGCTGCCGAGGTCGAAAATCTCGCGCATCATGCTGCCAAATTCGCCGGCGGAGGTGGTGCCTCCCAGTTTTTCCATGGTCATGCCGGGATCGGCGGTCGTGCTGTTCACCAGAACAATCTGATAATCCTCGTGCCCTTCGTTGTAGGACAACTTCGTGGTGATGGTATCCACGTGATGCCATGCGGTTCCGAGGCCGGTGGGATCGACATCGCGGCGCGTCACCTGCACACAGATGAAGTTCGGAAGACTCTTGGTGTAGTTCTTGACGTACTCGCGCGTCTCTTCGATGAGCTTTCCTTGTTCGATGGAATCGGGCGGAGGCGCCTGCACGTAGACAGCTTTGGGCACGGGCGGTGGTGCAGCGGCTTTCACCAGGGTCGCGGAGGCGGTCCCCAATTCTTTCAGAGCCGCGACGGTCTTCGGTCCCGCGCCTTGGCTTTGCAGATCCTCGATGGTTTGGTCGTCCAGTTTCTCCGCCATCTTCACGTGCTTGAGATATTCAGCCACCTGCCGGTCGGGCTGCTTGAGTTGGACGGCGGAATGAATGAATTTGACCAGTTGATCGACCGTAAGGTTCATTTCCGCGGACGCGGCCAGCCCCAGCGCGGTCACCAGACAAAAAATCCACCTCATAGTATTATTGTGCCTCAGACCATTACGGCTTTTTGGGAGGCTTCTCGTCTTTCTCTTTGGTCTTCTCGTCGGGCAGCGGCTCGGGGGTCTCGAACTTGATGGTGCTCTCGGTGCCGAACTTTCGATACAAACGGAATTCGATCTCGTTCTTGCTGAGTTGGCGAGTGCTCTTGGACGAGTTCACCGATTTGAGCGGCAGTAAGAATTCGCTGTCGCCGATCTTGGTGAAATCATAGTCGAGCTGCAGTTCGACGTTATGCATGGGAAACGTCTCCGGAATGTTGTAGGGTACCTCCGTATACTTCGTCACCATCTTGGTGTCCTGATCAATGTAAATCAGGCCGCGATAAGCCGTTGCGATATCCTGTTTTTCGACGGTAAGATGGAGTCTGGAGTACTGCTGCTCGATGTCGTAGGCGAACACATAAGTTGCTCTGCCTCGCAGCTTGCCCCAGTGATGCCACTCAAAACGGGCGTTGCTCTCGCGATCAAAGATATCCCGCATCATGCTGCCAAACTCGCCAGCGGAGTTGGTACCCCCCAGCTTGTCCATCGTAGTGCCGGGCGGAGGAGTCGCGTTGTTCACCAGGACCACTTGATAGTCTTCGCGCCCTTCGTTGTAAGACAATTTCGTGGTGATGGTGTCTTCGTGATGCCATGCGGATCCGGTGCCGGTAGGATCGACATCGCGGCGCGTCACCTGCACGCAGATGAAGTTAGGAAGATTTTTGGTGTAGTTCTTCACGTACTCGCGCGTCTCTTCGATGATCTTGCCCTGCTCGACGGAGTGCGGCCCGGGCGCCTGTACGTAGACTGCTGCTTTGGGCAGCGGTGGAGCGGCCTTCGAAAGAGCCGCGGATGCGGTGCCCAATTCTTTTAGAGCCGCCACTGTCTTTTGTCCCGCGCCCTGCCCTTCGAGATCCTCGATGGTCTGGTCGTCCAGCTTCTCCGCCATCTTTACGTGCTTCAGATATTCAGCCACCTGTTTGTCAGGAGTTTTGCGTTCAATGGCGGAATGGATGAAGGTGACTAGTTGAGAAACCGTCAGGCTCGTCTCTGCAGCCGCGGCCAGACCGAGCGCGGTCACCAGGCAAAGAATCCACTTCATACTTAGCGTTCGGACCCCTCCGTTAGGAGACGTTGTAGCGCGGGTCCGAGTTTCGGGTATTGGAACCCAAAGCCGGCGACCTTTGCCGCCTCCGGGATTACACGCTGGCTGGCCAGGACCACGCTGGCCATTTCGCCAAACAGAAGCTTGAGCGCTAACTTGGGAACCGGGAAAATGGCCGGGCGATGGATTGCGGCCGCAAGTTCCTTGGTGAACTCCGCGTTCGAGACCGGTTCGGGCGCCGTGGCGTTAACCGCGCTGTGTACACTGGCGTTCGCCAAAGAAAACAGTATTAAGTGGATCACGTCGTCGATGTGGATCCAGGATGTCCATTGGCGGCCGGAGGCGAGCCGTCCTCCGAGGCCGAACCGGAATGGGGGAAGCATCTTTGCCAACGCGCCTCCATCTTTGCCCAGCACGACGCCGAGACGGAGCCGCACCACTCGAATTCCCAGCGCTTCCGCCAACACAGCAGCTTTTTCCCAATCGATCACCACGCGCGCGAGAAAGTCGTCGCCAGGTGTGGATCTTTCGGTCAGGATTTCGTCACCGCGCGATCCATAGATCCCGATGGCCGACGCACAGATGAGCACGCCCGGCCGGCGTGATTGGGTGGAGAGCGCATTCACCAGATGGCGCGTTCCATCCACGCGGCTGTTACGAATCCGCTTCTTCACTTCCGGAGTCCAGCGCTGCGCGACAGGCTCACCAGCCAGATGAATCACCGCATCCGCGCCAGCTAAGCTTTCGGGCGGCGGCTCTTCTTCGGCAGAACGCCACTCAGAGAAGCGGACCGATTCGGGAAGATTCGCCGGCCGTTTGCGCGCCACTGCATGGACTGTGTGCCCGGCATCGATCAACGCGCGAGTAAGCCGCGTGCCGACGAATCCGGTTGCTCCCGTGACAGTGATGTTCATGCCCATGGCCGGATCAGCAGAACTCGAGCGCAAGTTGGCCGCCGGCGGGCGGTCGCCGAATCTCGCCACCTTCGTCTTGAATCCAGGAGAGCTCCCAAGCACAGTTCTCCACTACCTGGGAATCGTCTCGGTCGCGGGCGGCATCGAGGAGCCGGATGTAGATGTCCGCTGCCTCGGGCCATCGTCCTTCGGCCGACAAGAACGCGAAGGCCCGGCTGGCCAGTGTTACCGCGAGGCTCCAATTGGAGTGCATCGCCCATTCGAATCCGGCCTTCAGTTCCGGGAGTGCCTCCCTGCATATGGTTGAATCATTTCTCCACCCAGAGAAGACGACGTTCAGAGCTTCAGCATGCCGGCTGTGAAGAGCCGCACGATCGGTCTCCAGCGAGGCCGCAATCGGAAAGTGAGCACCGTGCCGGAAGCGGGCGCGTGACGTGTCCAGAGGATCGATCCAGCGCTGTGCCTCCAGGCGCTGACACGCGGCATGGACCTCGCTCGGTTCCATATTCGCGATCTGAGCCGCGACAGCGAGCGGAAATCCCTGCCGGCGGCAGACGGAGATGGCTTCGAAGAGTTTTCGATCCACGGACGCGCTGGGGGGCTGAACCGGTGCCGGGCAAACGTCGCTCTCGATCGGCATGGTACAGACGTGAGGCGGCAGCCGCAGCTTAGTGGACCGCGTTGTGATCAGTACCGATGCGCGCGCTGGGAAGGGCGCTACAATTGGCGTTGTGTCCAAGGCATCGTCAAACACCAGCAGCAGGCGGTGCTCCTGGATGAAATTGTCCAGCCTCGTCGCGACCTTTGGCCCTGAATCGGAGGTGACGCCGAGTTGCGACGCTAGATCGCCGGTGACGGAGGCTGGCCACCGGTCGCCGCACTCCACCCAGAGGATGTCCCGGAAGTGACCTCCTGCCAATCGTGCAAATTCCTGCGCCAGGCTGGTCTTGCCGCTGCCGGGTTCGCTATTGACCACAGCGAGTGAGCCCGCGCCGTCCACCAAATTCCGCCACATCGTGTCCAATTCCTGCCGGCGGCCCTCGAACCAGGGCAGAGGGGCGGGAATGAATGCAGGCCGTTCGCTCCGCGGATGTAGGCTGATAATCCAACGCTCGATGGCACGCAGTGCTTCCGGCTGCGAATCGCGCCAGTGAAAGAAGCGGCTGCGTTCCAAAAGCCGTGGATAGGGACAGTCCTCAAGAAGAACTGCGCCAACTGGAGGGTCGGCGTTCCGTTCCAAGTGCCGCAAGAGGGATTGCCAGTCTTCCCTGCGCAGCCCTGCGGGCACGGCGTCCGGAGAGAGCAACAGCAGGATGGCAGCGGATGTGAGTCCTGCTTCCCAGGCGGCGGCGACGGTTTGGCCTGAATGCGAGCCGCACTCGTCGAGCCATACGTTGGTTTCCGCGCCTCGCTCCAACCGGGCCGCAATCACTGCGGCTGCATCCTGATCGGAGGGTGCATGGCAGACAAAGACGTCGAGCATGAACTTCTATCATCGTACTAACGCCACATAGAGCAGAATGCCTGTCCCGCACCGCTACAATAAAGTTTATTGCCATGCGGGCCTGGAACCGTGCCAAGTTGCTGTGGGGCTATCTGCGGCACAAATCGGTGGTGAACGCGCTGCCAGTGGAGTACATCGTCGAGACCACGGCGAAGTGCAACCTGTATTGCCCCATGTGTCCCCGCGAAACGCACAAGCAGCCCAAAGAAGACATGCCGGACGAGATCTTCAACCGGCTGGTGGAAGAATCCGGCCGGAGCGCGGAACACGTGATGTTGATCGGGTTGGGTGAGCCGTTCATGGATCGCAAGATTTTCGATCGCATCGAGTACTGCGATCGGCACAACATCTCTACCCTGCTTTCCACCAACGGCACGTTTTTCGACGAGAAGACCTGCGCACGGGTGCTCGAGACGCCGCTTGAACACATCACGCTGAGTTTCGACGGCGCTACGAAGGAATCCTACGAGTATTACCGCAAGGGCGCGAATTTCGAGAAGGTCCGCGACAATTTCATCCGCTTCGCCAGGATGAAGCACGAGCGCCGCGCCAAGGTGCAGGTGGTGGTCCAGATGGTGCGCATGGAGCGGAATGCCGGTGAGGTGGACGATTTCATCCGTTTTTGGAGCGCGGTTCCGGGCGTAGATCAGGTGCGCGTCAAGGCCGACGAGACCAATCTGCTGCAGCCGGAAGCCGGGCATACCGCGCAGGATTGGAAACATCCCTGCCACTATCTGTGGCGCGGACCCATGTACGTGAAGCACTCGGGCGATGTGTATCCGTGCTGCCAGAGTTACATGCTGGATGGCCGGCCGGTGGGAAACATCGGCACGCAGCCGTTGACCGAAATCTGGAATTCGGATGAGATGCAGCGGATGCGCCGGCTGCATGTAGCGAAACGCGGCAATGAGATCGACATCTGCTCGCGCTGCTGCACGACCATTCCGCATCCATTGCTGGTGGCAGGAAGTTTGATGTTGCACGGGCGGACTGTGCGGAAATTTCTGCCGTGGGTGGAGCGCCTGGTATACCTATCGAAACTTCCACGTTCGTTGCTAACACCACCGAAAAAAGCTGCGGCCGCGAGCGAGCTGGTGCAGATCGATCGAAAATAAGCCGTCGAGATGAGTCTCGACGCTGCAAACAAGAGTGTTTGCGCCACGCAACGAGAAACCAGAAACGAGAAACCAGAAACGGGTTCTTACCAGCTCTGCGCCAACTGCACAAACGTTCGCACGCAAATTCCAGTAGCGCCCTTCACCAGGTAGGGCTTGCCTTCTTCGAGCCACGCAGTACCAGCAATATCCAGGTGGACCCAAGGAACATCGTTGACGAAATCCTTGATGAATGTAGCCGCGGTGATGGCTCCACCCGGCCGCCCGCCGATATTTTGCAGATCGGCGAACTCGCTTTCGAGAGCCTTCTTGTATTCCTCGTCGAGCGGAAACTGCCACATTTTTTCGCCCTCGGTCTTGGCCGCGGCCAGCAGCTTATCGAGGAATGGCTGGTTGTTGGAGAATGCACCGGCGTAGAAGTGACCAAGCGCCACTACCACCGCTCCCGTCAACGTGGCCGCATCTACCAGGTGCGTGCAACCCAGCCGCTGCGCGTAGGTGAGAGCGTCGATCAGAATCAGCCGGCCTTCGGCATCGGTATTGAGCACCTCGACCGTTTTGCCGGAAAGCGAGGTGACAATATCGCCAGGACGTTGTGCGCGGCTGCCGGGCATATTTTCGACAGTTGGGATGATTCCTGTGACCGGAATGGAAGGCTTCAATTGCGCGATGGCGCGCATTGCGCCCAGAACGGCCGCGCCACCAGCCATGTCGTAGCGCATCTGATCCATGTCCTGGGCGGGTTTGATGGATATTCCGCCCGTATCGAAGGTCACGCCTTTTCCAACCAGTCCCAGGTGGTCATTCGAGGTGGGCGCGGTCGCGGGTTGGTACCGGAGCACGATCAGCGCGGGAGGTTCGGCGCTACCCTGAGCCACACCGAGCAGCGCACCCATACCGAGTTGCCGCATGCGGTCCTGATCGAGAATTTCGCAGCCGAGAACGAACTCGGAGGCCAGTTCGCGCGCCCGCTCTGCGAGACGCATCGGCGTCAACAGATTGGGAGGGTCGTTGGCCAAGCCGCGCGTGAAGTTCTGCGCTTCAGCCAGAATACGGCCGCGATCCACGGCCGCTTGCGAACCGCCCAGAACGGCGAACGAATCCACATGCTTTTCGGTCTTTTTCGGATCGGTCTTGTAGCGGTCCGATTCGAAATCGCCCAGGATGGCGCCTTCCACCGCAGCGGCGGCGTACTCGTCGGAGCGAAACGAGTCGTCCAATGCGAGCGTGATGCTACGGACCTTTTTGTTCTTGAGCGAGCGGAACGCGGCGCCCGCAACCTTGCGTAGCTCTGCTGAGTTGAACTTTTCTGGCTTACCACCGCCCGCCAGCACCAGGCGTTTCGCCTTCAACCCGGCAGGTCGATGGAGGACAGATATTTCACACGACTTCCCGGTGAATTCGCCGGACTCGTACAGCTCTTTTACTTGGTCAGAAGCTCCCGGCGGCGGACCACCTTCAAATCCAACCACTACCAGCGCATCGGATTCAACCTCTGCAATCGGCCTTGCTTCAAGGTTTATATTCATGTCTCTCCGTTGAAATGTGTGTGTAACTAAGACCTGTGGCGTCCTATGGCCGCGCGGGCTTCCGCCTCCATTTCACGGCGGCGTTCGGACTCGCGCTTGTCATGCAGCTTTTTGCCCTTGGCTACTGCAAATTCCAACTTGATGCGCCCGTTCTTGAGGTACATCTTGGTCGGGACCAGCGTGAGCCCTTTTTCGCGGGTCTTCCCTAACAGCTTATCTATTTCCTCGCGATGCAGCAGCAGCTTCCGCCGCCGCGTAGGCTCATGGTTCTCACGGTTTCCGTGCGAGTACTGGCTGATATGCGCGTTCAACAGCCAAGCTTCATTTCCGGCCACTTCCGCAAAGCTGTCCTTGAGCTGGATTTTACCGTCCTTCGCTGCCTTCACCTCGGTCCCGGTGAGGGCGAGACCCGCCTCGTATCGCTCCAGCAAGTGGTAATTATGCCCGGCCTGGCGGTTGTCGCTCAAGATTTTGATTCGAGACTCCATGGATCGCCAGCTTTTATACTCAACGCGCGGAAAGCACACTGCGTCAAGCGTTTATGTGGTGCGGTGTCCAGCTATGTGTCGTATAGTGCAGCTTCATTCTAGCATAAGGCCTTTTAAGAGAATAAGATGATTGCCAACAATCAGTTACGGGGTTTGGCGTTGTTTGCGGCGGCACTGCTTTTGCAGCCAGTGAATAGCCTGGACGCCCATACGCGCCAGGGTGACAAGTATCTGAAGCTGGGCCGAGAAGCCGAAGCCCGCAAGGATTACGACAAAGCCATTGAGTATTACGACAAGGCGGTCCACGAGGATCCGCAGGATCCCGGCTATCAAATGGGCTCGCGGAGAGCGCACTTTGCGGCCAGTCAGGTCCACGTCCAGGAAGGTTTGAAACTGAAGAAGGCCGCCGAGTTGGAGAAGGCTCTGGTGGAGTTTCAAAGGGCATTCACTGTCGATCCGAGTTCCGCGATCGCGCTCCAGGAACTCAAAGAGACCACCGCGATGCTCGATGAACAGAGAAAGGCCAACCTGCCGCCTGGGCAAGTGCCGCTGAGTCCGGTGGAAAAGGCGCGCAAGGAGAGCATCGCGATGATCGAATCTCTTCTGCCCGTGCCTCAACTGAAACCGGTTACCAACCTGATCCCGCAACTGAAGATGAACAATCAACCACCCAAAGTGCTGTATGAGACGGTGGGCAAGCTGGCGGGGATCAATGTGCTTTTCGATCCGTCCTATCAGCCCGGCAAGAACGCGAATCTGGATCTGACCGATGTGACGCTGTCGGAAGCTCTGGACTATATCGCGCTGATGACCAAGACGTATTGGAAGCCCGTGGGCGCCAACGCGATTTTCGTCACCGATGATAACGTCACCAAGCGCCGCGACTACGAGGACGAAGTGGTGAAGGTGTTCTATCTGAGGAATCCAACCACTGTGCAGGAGTTTCAGGAGATTATTACGGCGGTGCGCTCCGTTACCGATGTTCGCCGCATGTTTACTTACAACGCGCAAAACGCGGTGATGGTGCGGGATACGGTGGACAAGGTAGCGCTGGTGGAGAAGCTGCTTCGCGACATGGACAAGCCCAAGGCGGAAGTGGTTGTGGACATGATTGTCATGGAGGTGAATAGCGACCGGTCGCGTACCATCGCAGCAGGGTTGACCTCGAACGGGACGACCGGCCTCGCGCTGCCGATCGCATTTTCACCCACCAATCCGGTGCTGCAGAACACGGGTACCACCGGGACGAGCGGAACCGGTACGGCCGGAACGGGTACCAGCAATACGGGCACAGGGTCCCTTGTAAACACTACTCCCACTACTGGCACAACTACAAACTCCAGTTACGTGTCGCTGGGGTCGATTGGGAAGGCCTTTAACTTTAATAACTTTTCCACCAGTTTGCCGGGAGCGATGCTACAGGCGGTGATGTCGGATACTTCCACCAAGGTGATGCAGTCGCCGGAAGTGCGTGTCTCGGATGGACAGAAGGCCGAGTTGAAAATTGGAGACCGTATCCCCTATGCCAGCGGCAGTTTCCAGCCTGGCATTGGAACGGTGGGCGTGAGTCCGCTGGTAAGCACGCAATTCCAGTTTGCGGACACGGGTGTGAACATGACCATCACGCCGCACGTGCATGGAAATGACGAAGTGACATTAGATATCACCACCGACATCTCCAACGTAAGCAGTAATGTGACCATCGGCGGGTTGACTCAACCCGTGATTTCGCAACGCAAGGCCGACACTCACATTCGTGTACGGGATGGCGAGGTGAGCCTGCTGGGCGGTTTGAGTCAAACCCAGGAGTCGAACACGACCACTGGAATCCCCGGACTGGTAAATATTCCGATCCTGGGAAAATATCTCTTTGGAAGCAACGCGAAGGACAAATCGCGCAGCGAGTTGATGGTAGCCATAATTCCGCATATTGTGCGCAAACCGGATATCGATGGACTGGATCTGCGTGGAGTATCGGTGGGACAGGATCAGACGTTGAAGCTGCGGTACGCGGCAAAGACCGAAGAGACGCCAGCCGCCACTACCAATCCGGCCGCGCCGGCCGCTGCAGCCCCGGCGGCAGGCACGCCAACGGTAACTGCGCCAACTGCGACCACAGCGACGCCCACTTCCGGTCCGGCTCTTTCTCTTAATCCCGCCACGTTGCAGGCGAAATTGAGCGGTCCGGTGGTGGTGACTCTCGAAGCCGCGAACGTGACGGACCTGGCGGTGGTCCCCATTAAGCTTCGATGGGATCCTAAGATCCTGCGCTTGAATCAGGCAACACCCGCCGCCCTACTCACCAAGGACGGTAACGTAAATCCTCCGACGCTCGATATTCGCAACGATTCCGGGGAAGCCACTATCGAGATGAGCCGAGCCGCGGGCGCGGTGGGCGTCAACGGAGCAGGCCCTCTCATACAATTTACATTCTCCGCGGTCGGCAAGGGATCCACCAGCATCGCGGTGACCGAGGTGAACCTGAGAAACTCAAAGAAAGAGGCAATTAGCGCCACGGCGCCGTCGGCTGTGGTAAACGTGCAGTAGATGCAGATGAGACGCGCTCGACAACGCGGCATGACCCTGGTGGAGCTGATTGTTGCTTTCACCATCCTGATGCTGCTTTCCACCATGGCGGTTCCGCTTGCGCGCTACCAGGTGCAGCGTAATAAGGAACGCGATCTGCAACGGGCTTTGGACGATATCCGGAAGGGGATCGACAAATACAAGGACGATATGGATGCCGGAAAGATCGGCCCGCCGAAAATAGATTCCGACAATTATCCCGAAACCCTGGAGCAGTTGGTGGAGGGCGTAAAGGCCACCGGCGCGGTGGACAAGAAGATCAAATATCTGCGGCGCATCCCGAAAGACCCCCTGACCAATTCCAAGGACTGGGGAATGCGCAGCACGCGCGACGATCCTAAGGCGCTGGCGTGGGGCGGGCAAAATGTTTTTGATGTTTACACCAAGAGCTCGGATAAGGCGAAGGATGGAACTCCGTATTCAGAATGGTGAGCTTTCTATGACGCCGCCAGCCAAGAATCATCACCGTTTTGGCTTCACGCTGATCGAGCTGATGATCGTGATGGCGATCATCGCGGTGTTGATGTCGGTCGCCATTCCCATTTACAGCCGCTCCATCCAGCGTGCGAAGGAGAGCGTGCTTAAGAACAACCTGTTCACCCTGCGCACCGTGATCGACGAATACACCTATGACAAGCAGAAGGCGCCGCAGAGCCCGCAGGATCTGGTGAGCGAGGGCTATCTCCGCCAAGTGCCGGTGGATCCGATGACACAATCGGCGGACACCTGGAAAGTCATCATGGAGGACGCCAGCAACACAGTCAACCAGAGCGAGCCAGGAATTTTCGACGTCAAGAGCGGGTCGGACAAAACCAGCCTGGAAGGCACGCCTTATTCGGAGTGGTAGTGATCATTCGCCGCTGGTGTATGCTGCGAGTGGAAGGCAATCATGGCTGCTGAGAATCTTGCGGATGTGATCAGTTCGCTTACACCTGAGGAACAGGAGTCCGTCAAGCAGTTCGTCGAGTTTCTGAAGCATAGGCCATCGCCCGCGCCCTCGCCGTTTCTCGCCGCTGTCAATGAGTTTATCGATCAGCATTCGGAGCTCCTCCACCGCTTGGCTCAGTGACTTTATACCTGGCCGTTGATGAGGGCGTTCAGTATCCCGCAGCAATCGAGTCCGCGCTGGCCAGGCCACAGAGCGCTTACTATTTTGACGTCATTCCAGAGGCGGCTGCGCTTGGGGAGAGCCTGTCCCAGAATCACCCGTTCATGGGCGGCAACAAGCGCGTAGCGGTGACTGTGACGGCCGCATTCCTAAAAGTGAATAGGTATAGGCTGGAATTCGACGACATCGAGGCTTTCTCATTTCTCATCAGCCTGTACGAAACTGGCACGTTTCGATTCAAGGAACTTGAGACTTGGCTGCGCCTGCATGTGGTTTCTTGCCATCCGAGCAGATAAGGTCATCTGCGACCGGCGGCGTGCCGCACCAGAGGGCGACGCTCCACGAGCACCGGGACTCACGAACTAACATTGCGCGCGAATCTCAAGCGCGCGAAGCTAGAAGTGCGTATTCATGCGCCGAATGCTTTTTGTCATTCTGACGGTCCTCATCGTTGCCGCTCTGGTCTACGCAATCTTTGCGCGTGACCTGGCGCGCGCACGGGCACGCCTCGTGGGCCGCAGCAAGACCATCGAGACATCCTTCGGCACGCTGGAATACGCAGTGATGGGCGAGGGCGAGCCGGTGCTGACCGTCCACGGCGCGAGCGGCGGCTTCGATCAGGGCCTCGATATGACCGGCGCGCTGGTCGGGCACGGATATCGGCTCATCGCCCCATCGCGTTTTGGCTATCTTTGCTCGAGCTTACCCGCCAACCTCACAACCGCGATACAGGCCGATGCCTATGCTCAACTTCTCGACCATCTTGGCGTCGACAAGGTGTCCGTGGTTGGCATCTCTGCCGGCGCTTGGTCGTCCCTGCAGTTCGCCATCCGTCATCCGGAGCGCTGCCGTGCGCTGGTACTCCTGGTTCCCGCTGATTACTTGCCGGCCGGGACGTCCATCCATGGTGGCGCAATCGCTCGGACGATTTTCAATTCTGATTTCGTCGCCTGGGCAGCCTTGAAACTGATGCCAATCATGCCTGGCGGAATGACCGGGATCATGCTCGGAACCGACGCAGCCGTTATGCGCGCCGCCGAGCCCAGCGAGGAGGCGCGAGTGCAGCAAGTTCTGGACCACCTTCTGCCGATGAGCCCGCGCTTCCCAGGGATGCAGTTCGACCTTAAGAACGCTGCCACGCACGAGCCGTATCCGATTGAGAAGATCGCATGCCCGCTACTCGCCATCAGCGCGCAGGACGACAGATTCGGCACGGCCTGCCGTGCGCGATCTATCGCCGGCAACGTGCCCGGCGGCAGGGCAATTATCTATCCAACCGGCGGCCATGCCTTGATTGGCCACTATGCCGACACTCTGCGCGAAAGCATGTCGTTCCTCGAGGCAATGCGCGAAGGGCGCCCGCTACGCTGACGCTTTACTTTCGCGGCGCAATCGGCCGGGACCGGCCACACGGCAACTCCGAAAGTGAGCGAGCCCGCTGGATTCATAATTACCCGATCGTCCGGACGAACCCTGGATCGCACTTCTACCTCGGTTCCGTAGTCCCTTCCCAGAATGACGGGAACCAGCTCTACTTTACCCACCGGATCCGGTGACCCAATCCGCGGAGACCTGGAATTTCATCATGCGGATGCCAGCAAATACGGTAAACCAGACCGAGCTGGAAATTCTCGACGTGCGGAGCGGGTCGGATAAAAACAGACTGGAAGGCAATCCTTATTCGGATTGGTAGCGGTCATCGCTGTACGTACGATTGTGATGATATGATACGTACAGATGTCCAAGCTTACGTTGAGCGTCGACGAGCGGGTTGTATCCCGCGCTAAGCGCTACGCCAAGCGCCGCGGTGTCTCCGTATCGGCCATGGTGGAGGCCTATTTGGCGTCCGTCGCCGAGGCGCCAGATAAGAGCCCCCAGGATTCTCCTCCGATTTTGCGATCTCTCCGAGGCATCCTCAAGAAAGCGGATCTGGATGCGTACAAGAAACACTTAGCCGCCAAGTACCGGTGAAGAAAGTACTAATCGATACGAATGTTGTTTTGGACGTTCTATTGGACCGGCAGCCCCACGCCGGCGCAAGCGTTGCTGTGTGGGCGGCCGTTGAAACAGGTTCCGCGCACGGACTGCTGGCTGCTCACGCGGTTACTACTATCCACTATCTAATACGTAGGGAGATGGGCGCCGCCGGAGCGAGACGGACGATCTCGACAATGTTGAAGGTTTTCGGTGTAGCGGTGGTAGACGGACCCATTATCCAACTCGCGCTTGGACTACCACTATCCGATTTCGAGGACGCCGTCACAGCCGCTGCTGCGCAATTTGCTGGGTGCGATTACATCGT
Organism: Bryobacterales bacterium; assembly: GCA_003162425.1. Taxonomy (GTDB): domain Bacteria; phylum Acidobacteriota; class Terriglobia; order Bryobacterales; family Bryobacteraceae; genus Palsa-89. The sequence goes on from PMOK01000144.1 coordinate 45,696, forward strand.
GACAAGAGACACGAGAGGTTTTCGAGGATGTGGTATCAAATCTCTCCTGCCGGAGGCAGCCGCGACGCTGCTACGTGGCGCTTAGACCGCTACTTTCGCGGCGCATCGGCCGGGACTGGCCGCACGACAACTCCGGAAGTGAGCGAGTCGGCTGGATTCATAATTACCCAATCGTCGGGACGGATCCCGGATAGCACTTCAATCTCGGTTCCGTAGTCCTTCCCCAGAATCACCGGGACCAGCGCCACTTTATTTCCATCCCGAATCAAACCAAGCCTGACTCCTTCACTACGGAACAGGATTGCGCCCACGGGAACAACTACTGACGGTGTACCTGCGGGAATAGTGAGGTGAACTTCGGCATAAGCTCCCGGCTTAAGTTCGCCCGTTGGATTGTCGACGTCCACTTCCGTGAGTAGCGTTCGCGTGCCCGAGTCCATGGCGTCCGCGGTTCGAACCAGCTTGCCGTGGAAGCGGCGGCCCGGAAACTCAGACAACGTCAATTCGGCTGGAATCCCCGGAACGGCGGACTGCGAATAAATCTCAGGCACGTTCAGATAGACACGCAGCCTAGCTGTCGCCGCTATGTGGAACAGTTCCTGAGCTGCGCCGCCCATGCCAGCGTTCACCAGTGCGCCGATGTCAGTATTTCGCGCTGTGATGACGCCATCGAAAGGCGCCTTCACCGTTTTGAAACCCTGCATTTCCTGGAGTCGCGAGAGATTCGCTTCCGCCGATCCGACATTACCGCGAGCGGCTGCGATAGCCTTCTCGAGCGCGTCCACATTGGCCACCTGGGCCTGATACTGCGCCTGGTATTGGTCGTTCTCCTGCCGCGAGACCACGCCTTTGGCAACCAAATTACTCCAGCGCTGCGCAGTGACGCGCGCGAGCTCCGCATTGGCTTTGCCCTGTACCAGATTGGCGAGCGTCTGATCCAGCGCCGCCTTGGCCTGATCCACGGCGGACTGGGCCTGACGAACCTGCTGATCCAGCTCAGGCGCGTCGATTTCGGCCAGAACTTGGCCGGCCTTCACGCGCGCTCCGATATCGGCGTTCCATTTCTTGAGGTATCCGCTGGCCCGAGCGAAGATGGGCGAGTCAATGAAAGCTTGGATGTTGCCCGGCAGCACCACCTCGTTTTGCAAATCTCCCATTTTCGGATGAGCCACGGCAACGGTTGGCATCGCCAAATCCTGGGTCTCCTGCTTCACCGCGGCCGCCGTCTTGAGACGAGCGTCAATACCCCAGATGATCGCGGCGCCCACCACCAGCACGGTCACCACTAACACCAGCACCAACTTAAGAACGCGAGGCAACTCGCGAGCGGCACGAGGCTCGGTCTGCTTACCGGTGGTGGTTATTTCAGGCATGTCGTGTCATCTAACAGGATCGTTCGTCAGGCGTCTTCTATGCAACAAGCTAAAAACGGTCGGGACGAAAAACAACGTAGCAATCGTCGCGAAAATCAATCCTCCGATGACCGCGCGTCCGAGCGGAGCATTTTGCTCGCCTCCTTCGCCCAGTCCCATGGCCATGGGAACCATGCCGATAATCATGGCCAGAGCGGTCATCAATACAGGACGGAAGCGTGTAAAACCGGCTTCAATCGCCGCCAGCACGGGATCGCCTTGCGCGGCTAAATGCTCCTTGGCGAAACTGATCACAAGAATGCTGTTTGCGGTGGCCACGCCGACACTCATGATGGCGCCCATCATGGCCGGTACGCTGAGAGTGGTCCGGGACAAGAACAGAAAAATGATAATACCCGCCATAGCCGCCGGCAACGCGGTGAGAATGATGAACGGATCCAACCAGGATTGAAAGTTCACGACGATCAACAAGTAGACCAGCACGATGGAGAGCAACAACCCCGACAACAGCCCTTGAAATGACGTTCGCATGGTTTCAATTTGTCCACGAACCGCAAGCTGCGATCCGCGCGGCAATTTGGAACGGTTGGCGTCCACGATGCGGTTTATATCGGTTGCGACGCCGCCCAAGTCCCGGTCCTGAACCGTGCCGAAAATATCGATGGCGCGCTGGATGTTGTAATGCGAAACCACCGCCAGCCCGGCGGCGCGATGCGGGCTCCCGACATCTCCCAGAATCTCCCGCCGCGTGCCTTGCACAATGGGGATGTTTTCCAGATCGCTTAAGGAAGAAGCCGCGTACTGCGGAGTCTGCGCCACCAAGCTGTACATGACCCCGCTCTTCGGATCGAGCCAGAAGGAGGGTGTGGTTTGAAAACTTCCGCTCAATGAGATCAGCAGGTTGTTCGCCACAGTGAGCTGGGTGAACCCACTCTCGATGGCCTTGCTGCGATTCACATTGATTTCGATGCGGGGTTGGTCGAACAACTGGTGAACTCGCAGGTCCACTGCGCCCGGTATGCCCCGAAGCTGGCTCAAAAGATTGGTGGCGAACGCATGGTTCGCGTACACATCAGGCCCCGACACTTGAACGTCGATGGGTGCGGGTAATCCAAAGTTCAAAATCTGGCTGATGATATCGGCGGGCAGGAAATAGAAGGCGACACCGGGAAATTCGCGCGGAAGCTCGCGGCGGAGCTGGCGAATATAGTCGTCGGTAGGCCGGTGGCCTTCCTTCAGTGTTACCAGGACGTCCGCGTCCATGCTTCCGATCGGCGCAGAAGTGCTATAGGCCATGTTGATGGAGCTGTACGGCAGCCCGATATTGTCGATGATGCTGGACATTTGAGAACGCGGAATAACGCGCTTTATCGCGGCTTCAATAAGATCGCCCAGCCGCGCGGTCTCCTCAATCCGGGTGCCTGTTTTGGCGCGGAAGTGTAGATTGAATCGTCCAGCGTCAGAAGTAGGAAAGAAGTCCCGGCCCAACCATGGCAGCAGCAGGAATGCGAGAGCGCAGAGACCCAGGAAGACGGGAACAAATAACGCGCGTCGGCGAATGCAACCCGTCAGCATGCCGCGATATGCCATCCGCGATGCTTCAAAAGCCCGCTCGAATGCCCGTTGAAATTTGCCGGCCAGATTCCACGCGGCTGGTTCCGCGGGATGGTGCATATGGGATTTGAGCAGGTACATCGCGAGCGTCGGAACCAGCGTGCGCGAGAGTACGTAGGAAGCGAGCATGGCGAACACCACGGCCTCGGCCAGGGGAATGAACAGAAAGCGCGCCACACCGGTCAGAAAGAACATCGGCAGGAAGACGATACAAATACAAAGCGTCGAGACTAGCGCGGGAAGAGCGATCTGCGCCGCGCCATCCAGAATTCCGGTGAGCAGATCCTTGCCCTGATCGAAGTTGCGGTCGATATTTTCTATGGTGACCGTGGCGTCGTCCACCAGGATGCCAACGGCGAGCGCCAGGCCACCCAAGGTCATGATGTTAATGGTTTCGCCCAACGCACTCAGCACGCAGATCGAAGTGAGAATGGAAAGCGGGATGGAGATGGCGATGATCACCGTGCTGCGCCAGCTTCCTAGGAACAGTAGAATCATTATGGCCGTGAGACAGGCCGCAATAATGGCTTCCCGGACAACCCCGCTCACGGCGGCTCGCACGTAGATGGATTGATCGGAGATCGGTTCAATCTTAAGCGCCGGCGGAAGCGTGGCTGAGATCTGCGGCAGCATATCCCGGACCTGCTGCACGATATCGAGCGTCGAAGAGCTGCCGATTTTCAAGACCGTCAGTAGCGCGCTACGCTGTCCGTCTCGCCGGACAATGTTGGTTTGGGGCGAATAGCCATCCCGGACGTGAGCGACGTCGTGAATGTAGATGGTGTTGTTCGCTACGGCTTCAATCGGAAGATCATTGAGTTCCTGGACCGTAGTGGGGCTGGCATTGAGTCCAACATCATATTCGAAAAGACCGATTTTCGAGGTGCCCACCGGAAGAATCAGATTCTGATTGTTGATGGCGTTTACGACGTCCACGGGAGAAAGTCCCTTGGCTTGCATCAGCGCCGGCTGGAGATCGACCATGACTTGCCGTTGCTTGCCTCCATAAGGCCACGGAATGGCCGCGCCCGGCACCCGGATAAGCTGGACACGAATCGAGTTGGCTGCGAAGTCGAATAGTTGTTGCTCGGATAAGCCTTCTCCGGAAAGCGCCAGTTGCACGATAGGGACGCTGGATGCGCTGTAAATCAGCAGGAAGGGAGGCGTGGTCCCAGGCGGCATTTGGCGTACCGCCCCCTGCGCGGCCGCCGTCATCTGAGACATGGCGATGTCCACTTTGGCGCCCGGGTGGAAGAATACTTTGGTGATGCTACGGCCCTCCACGGTCTGCGATTCGATGTGCTCGATATCGGCTACCGCGGTGGTGAGAAAACGCTCGTACTGCGAACCGATCCGCGTCTCCATGTCCTCGGCGCCGAGGCCCGAGTAGTTCCAGAGCACCGCAATCACGGGAATGTTGACGTTGGGGAAGATGTCGACGGGAGTGCGCACGATCACCAGCGGGCTGATCAACAGAATCAGCAGCGCCAATACGATAAACGTATAGGGCCGGGTGAGGGCGATCTTAACAATCCACACAGATGGTTACTCCGTTGGATGCACGCGCAGGCACACCGATGCATCCATTCCTATAGCTTTTTTGAGCAGCCGGCATCTCCGGTACTTCTACTGTGCCAAATATGAAAGTGGAGCGGGAGCGCGTCTCTGCGCTGGCAGGATGGTAAACTAGCGGCTAGCGGTGTCTTCCGAATAATCCCCGGTCGTCTAATGGTAGGACAGCGGCCTTTGGAGCCGTGAATCGTGGTTCGAATCCATGCCGGGGAGCCAAACAACTTATAATCAATAACTTACGAGACTAAAAAGTCAGTCTACAGACCTCTGTAGACTAGCAGGGGGTATAATTTCAATTTAAGAAACCGAGGCGAGTTGCGTTGGCTGAAGTGCAGATTGATAGTGGTGAAAGCCTGGAAAGCGCGCTCAAACGCTTTAAGCGAAAGGTCCTTCAAGAGGAAATCATCAAGGACATCAAGAGTCACGCATTCTACTTGAAGCCGGATCAAAAGATGCTTGTTAAAGCGGCGCTGGCACGAAAGCGAAGTCGAAAGAACCGCGCCCGAGACTCCGAATCAGAACAAAATCGGAAGTGATGTTGGGTTTCCCGCGGGCGTGGTGCAAACTCGTCCTAAATGGATGCGGTCACTCGTCATTGGAAAGCCGACGAACGAAGTGAGAAAAACGAGTCGTCTCACGGAATAGAATTTTGTTAGATGCCGTGTGCAGTGCTCGATTCGTTGCGGCAGGAAACATCGGGCAGCGGTTGAGGATTTTCGCGCGTCCATTTACGATCTCGTCGTACTGGTTGACACCTCAGCCGCAGACTCAGACGGCAATTTGGCTCATCGGCGAATCAAAAATGCTCGCTGAGACTGCGCGGCGGCAACAGATGCCCTGGAGCATCACCAAAAAAGAACATGGATGCTGAAACCCGCAACTCGGCGCGACCCACGCCGCCGCTAATGGTGGATAGGCGTGCCGCGTAGCGATAGGGAGTCATTTCGTCGGCGGAACGACCGGATCAAGAGGGGCGGTGTACGGCTCAGTTATGAGGCTATCTGAGGGGACGCCAGGCAGACGGCGCATGATAGGATCACATTATCCAAGATGCGTGTCAGGTCCAAGAAGAGCGCCGACTGCGGGACGCCCGACGAGACAGGCTCCGGCAAGGACCTCGGAAACTTTACAGGGTTCGCCCATTCCAGAATCTCGGCCAATTTCCATGCGGCGCGGACCGGGTATTCAACCACTACCTACGATCCCATCGCGGCTTTCCTTCCGAGCAGGCTTTTCACGTGGATACCGCAGGTTGCGAAATACTGGTTTCACAAGAAGCACGCGTTCAGAGATTACACGACGCACGGAAAAGGAACAGGCATTTATCCGATCGATGACCGCGTGAAGATCAGCATAGCGGGCGATTGGGGCACAGGGACGGACGAAGCGAGAATCGTTGCGGCAGCAATGGAAAACTCCGATCCGGATTTCACGATTCACCTGGGAGATGTGTATTACGTAGGCGATGCCAATGAGGTGCGGGAAAACTTCCTTGGGGAGAAAACGAGTCCCTATGCACCGGTAAAGTGGCCGATGGGCACGAAAGGCAGCTTCGCACTCAATNNCGAATCCATGCCGGGGAGCCAATCTTTTCTTCACCGTTGATGTTAGGTTGCTCCGACATTGTATGATACCCGAGGCTCCGAACGTCTCACCACCGCAGAGTTGTCGCTGGCAAAAAAACTATGCACTTCCACCGTTGAATTGATGTCGTGCGGCGATCACGCCCACCCACCAATCTGGCGCGTGGTGTATCGTACAAAGTGGATAGCCCATGCATCCAGCACGCCATGCACCCTCGCGCCGAAGTCGCGCCAAGTCCCACTGAGGAAGCCGTCGCGGCGCCGTCGCGGATCGCTTCAATCGATATTTTCCGCGGCCTGACCATTCTCGTGATGATTTTCGTCAACGACGTCGGCGAGGTCAAAGGCCTGCCGTGGTGGACCCATCACGCTCCCCCCGGCGCCAACTTCATGACCTATGTCGATATGGTCTTCCCGGCATTCCTGTTCATTGTCGGTATGTCGATTCCGCTGGCCATGCGGCGCCGCACAGCCTCCGAATCCACCGGTAAGGTGCTGAGCCACGTGTTGCTGCGATCGATAGGCCTGATCGTGATGGGACTGTTTCTTGCGAACAGGGAGAAGCTCGACCCTCAGTTGAGCGGCATCGACAGCACAGTGTGGGCGCTGCTGGGCTTGGCGGGAATTTTTCTTTTGTGGAACGTGTATCCGAGAAACGAAGGGCGGAAGACGTTCTACCGAGTGCTGAAGATCTTGGGCGCCGCGCTCCTGGCGGTGATGCTGGCCGTGTTCCGGAGAAAGACGGAGAGCGGAGAGGTTGCTTGGCTCGATTTTGGGTACTGGGAGATCCTGGGGCTGATCGGCTGCGCTTACCTCGGGGTGTCGATTCTCTATCTACTGTTAGGAAGGAAAACTTGGACGGTGGTGCTTGCGCTCGTCGCGCTATGGACCATGAACGCGGTCTCGATCGCAGGGAAGCTAGGTTGGATTGAGCCGGTCCTACGCTACTGGCCGTTCGAAGCGGGGTTATGCGCGATTACCATGGCGGGCGTCGTGGCGACGAAGATATTTTTCGACGAAACCAACGAGCGACGTTTCCGTGACAAGGCATTGCTAGCGTCCGGATACGGAGTGGCGATGTTCGCCGCAGGGCTGTCGCTATTGCCGCTCGGAATTTCAAAGATGTCGGACACGCCAACCTGGGGCCTGTTTTCGGCGGCTGCATGCACGTTCATCTTCCTGGCTCTGTACTGGGTTGCGGACGTAAAACACCAAACCAGTTGGGCCGCTTTTGTGAAGCCTGCCGGCTCCAACACACTGTTGACATATTTGCTACCGGACGTTTGGTACGTCATTCCGTTTCTAGCCGCCCTGGGGGAACATTGGCAGGTTGGCGCACCGGGCGTCATTAGGGCTTTTGTGTTCACGGCGATGATGCTGGCGGCGTCCGCGGTCCTCACACGGTGGAAGGTGCGGCTGCAACTCTAGAGCTTTGCTGGCGCCCAATGTTATGGAGAATCTGATGAAACGGAAATTTTTGTTATTTGTCATCTCTTCGCTCATTTTCGGAGCGCCGCTGGTTGCCGCCGGGCCTGCGGAAATTCTCACGAATCATCTAGGTTATGACCCGTTCGGTCCGAAACATGGCGTGATTCAAGGCTCGGGCTCCGATCAGTTCGAGACGTTCGCGGTAAAGACCTATCCCGAGGGAGTGCTGGTGTTCCAGGGAAAAACTTCCCGGGATGTTTCCGTCCCGAAGTGGCGGGATTGGCATTATTGGGAGTTCGATTTTACGGAACTCGAGAGAGAAGGTACGTATGTCGTCGAGGCACAGGACCACGATCATGTGCTCCGATCTTTTCCCTTCCGCGTTCAGAAAAACATTTTGGAGCGTGCGACGCTTTCCGATGTCCTTTACTACTTCAAGTCCGAGCGCAGCTCGGGGGCGATCGACAAGGCCGATAGCAAAATCGCTTTTGAAGGATCGAAACGAAAGCCGATTAATGCTCGCGGCGGCTGGTACGACGCGAGCGGCGATTACGGAATCCACATGTCGCAACTGGACTTCGCCAGTTACTTCAACACGCAGCAGGCGCCGCTGGTGGTTTACAGCTTGGGCAAAACGCGCGAACTGTTGGAAGCGCGCGACGATCCGAACTTCCGCCAGATACTGCGGCGCTTGCTGGATGAGACCGCGTACGGGGCTGACTACTTGGTGCGGATGAGAGCGCCCGGCAGTTCATTCTATGAATCCATCGGCGACAAGAATCCTGAGAAGAGACCCGAGGACCGCGTTATCCAGAAGGTCATGAAGGGGTTCAGCGTCTACATGGAGAAGCCCACGGGGAAGACGGCGATGTCCGAAGCCGCCGGCGAAGAAGGCCAGTATGAAGTTGCGTACCGCAGTGGCGGCGGGTTCGCGATCGCAGGACTCGCTATCGCGGCCCGTGCGCCGGTAGCCGGCGAGTTCAATAACGCGACGTACCTGAAGACAGCCGAAGAAGCCTTCGCTTTCCTGGAGGCCCACAACACCGAACTGCTCAACGATCACAAAGAGAACATTTTGGACGATTACTGCGCGTTGGTTGCGGCAACGGAACTGCTGCGCACCACGCGCAAGCCGGTCTACGCTCAGGCGGCCAAGCACCGAGCCGACAATTTGCTGAGCCGGCTGGTCTCAAGCGGCGGGTACAAGGACTACTGGCGCGCTGACGATCGGGATCGTCCTTTCTTCAACGCGTCGGACGCCGGCGCGCCGATTGTCGCGCTGGTGGAATATTACAACCTGGCTGACAAAGCCGAGCAGGCTCGCATTTTGGACGTAGTGAAGCGCTCGTTCCAATTCGAGCTGGGCGTGACCCGCGAGCTACCCAACCCGTTCGGACTGGCGCGCCAGTATGTGCAGAACAAGGAGGGCCAGCGCAGGACGTCGTTCTTCTATCCGCACGATTCAGATACCAGCCCATGGTGGCAGGGCGAGAACGCGCGCCTCGGGTCGCTCGCGGCCGCGGCACGCCTGGCTGCGCCTTTGTACGCCGACGATCCAGCATTCCAGGCGCAATTGCAGGCTTACGCGCTCGACCAATTGAACTGGATTCTGGGTCTGAATCCGTTCGATGCGAGCATGCTACAAGGCGCAGGCCGGAACAATCCCGAGTACCGTTTCTTCGCGAGCTGGGAGTACAAGAGCGCGCCGGGCGGCATCTCGAACGGCATCACTTCGGGGTACCAGGACGACGAAGGGATCGATCTGAGCGTTCCGTATGAGATCACCCACCAGGATTCCGACTGGCGCTGGGCCGAGCAATGGTTGCCGCACGCGGCGTGGTACTTGTTAGCCACAGCGGCGGGAAGGACGACAGCCGCGCCAGCCGAGAAGGCCGTAATCGCATACATCTTCGTTCAGGACCACGTCATCGATCCCACGACCGTAGCCGCCGAGAAGCTCACACACATCAACTATGCGTTCGCGAATATCAAAGACGGCGTGATGGTGGAGGGCTTCTCGCACGACGCTCAGAATTTCCAAGCGCTCAACAGTCTGAAGGCCAGGAATCCGAAGCTGAAGGTGTTGGTTTCCGTGGGCGGGTGGACATGGTCAGGCCAATTCTCCGATGTCGCGCTGACGAAGGAGTCGCGGCGAAAGTTCGTCGAGAGCGCAGTGGCCTTTTTGGAGCGTTACAAGTTGGACGGCCTGGATGTAGATTGGGAATTCCCCGGTCAGGAGGGCTTGCACAATGTCAACCGGCCGGAGGATAAGGAAAACTGCACGGCCCTGATGGCGGACTTGCGCGCCGCGCTGGACAAGGCTGGCGAGAGGGCGGGCAAGCGATACCTGCTAACCATGGCGGTCCAGGCAGCCGACGAGTGGCTGGAACACACGGAAATGGACAAGGTCGCTAAGTCGCTGGATTTCGCCAACCTGATGGCCTACGATCAGTTTGAGCCCGGCGGGGACCCGATGGCTGGGCACCACGCACCGCTCTTCACTCATCCAGCGAACCCGAAACATTTGTCCGCAGCCACGGCCGTGAGCCACTTCATCGCGGCCGGTGTGCCCGCGGCAAAGGTGGTGTTGGGAGTACCGTTCTATGGACACGCGTGGGGCGAGGTTCCAGCATCGGAGCATGGGCTGTACCAATCCGGGAAGAAGCCCAAGCAGCAAATTTACGAGCCGTTCGACATGATCGACAGCAAACTGGAAAACCAAGGTGGCTTCGTGCGCTACTGGGATGATATTTCAAAGGCACCGTTCCTATATAACGCGGACAAACAACTTTTCGTTTCGTACGACGATGCGGAATCGATCCGGCTGAAGGGCCGCTACGTCACCGATCGGGGGTTGGGCGGGATGATGTTCTGGGAATACAGTGGGGATCCGAAGAACAAGCTGCTGGACGCGATTCACGAGGGAATGAAGCAATAAACGTAAAACCGAAGAATATCTAGCGCACGGAGGCTGCACCGATCGGCTCTCCGCGCCGGCGGATTCACTTTCTCGTTTCGGCTACGGGCAAAATATCCGACTCGAGCACCTACTTTCGTGTCGCGAGTCTGCGAATATTGCGCTCGAGGTTGATTCACTCGCGCGTCTGGAGCAAGGGTAATCCCAAGCCGGATCGCCTCACTCGTACGGAGCATGGCGTGGTGCTTTGACAGAGACGCCGCACGGAGTGCCTCCCGCTTTGAGGCGGCGGGAAATTCATGTGCCACAATGGAGCAAATGAGAACGACTTCGGTCCGTGAACTTCACATCCACACGTCGAAGTTGGTACGCGAAGCTGCCGAGGGCGGCATTATTGTGATCGAGCGGCGTGGAGAGCCAGTCGCGGAGTTGCGCCCCATCACTGCTCCCGCGCGCATGGATGCCCGTAAGAAGGCGCAGATCTTTACTTCGATGCGAAGAATCTGGGCTCGAATGCCACAAGTGAGTGACAGCACGAAAATTCTCGAAGATGATCGGAGTCGATAGAGACCGTGTGTTTTGACACGTCCTACATCGCAAAGTTCTAGTTCAATGAACGTGATTCTCCCCGCGTTCGCGAGCTTGTCCGAGAAGCGGATACCATCTATTCGTCTTTGTGGGCTTTTTCCAAGTTTCATTCGGTGCTTCATCGCCGCCTGCGCGAGGGCGTGTCCTCGCACAGCGACGCACGCGATCTGTCCACGCGCTTTTCCACGCACATAAGAGAATGGTTTATGGAACTTCATTCCGGTCAACGAAGCTATACTGCGGAGGACTAGCGCGCTGATGATATCCGCTCCACGCGATCTCTTCATACGTACCGCAGACGCCGTGCACCTTACGACTGCGCAGGAACTCGGTGAACGCGACGTGTGGACCAACGACCGCCACATGCTCGCGGCGGCCAACTACTTTGGGTTGGCAGGCCGATCCGTCTAGAATCGGCAGTAGGCGAGAGCACCTACCGCGACTGTGGATATCCAGTCCAGCCGCCCGCATCTCGAGCGCGGCGCGGAGATCTCGCCAGAGCATGGATTCGTTCAGCGTCGCTCGGCCAGGCGGGGATCCCGACTTGGTCACTCCAAACGTATCGGTTCCGTCTGTCGGATTGCCAACTCTGCGGGTCCTGCGCCGAGCCCACGGATCGCAAGTCTATGTGTTTCATTAGATGACAATCCGTCTCTTAATCAAGAAAAACAAGTCCTCTCCAAGGGCACGGATACGTAAAACTTATCGATAGACAATCGCGCAAAAACATGTTAACCTCAACGGGTTTCCAGCCGCTGTGGTGCTTTTATGCGGGCCTGAACGGGGAGGACAGAGTATGCACCGAACATTTACGTCCGGTTTATGCGCATCGATCGGACTTTTGCTCCTGCTCGCCGCCGGATGTGGGCCAAAGCAGCCTCAACCCGGAACCGTGCTGGACGAAGCCTTGCAAGTGAATAGGGCTGTAGATACTTTCACGGCCGCCGGTCTGGACCCGTCGGGCCATGACTACCTTCACGACATGGACGGCGGAATCGCACTCAGCCCCGCCGAGGTGGGGGGCAGAAATACCTGGATCATCTGGACCGGGGGAAACGACCGCTTCTGGGACGTTATCTCGGTGCGCAGCGCAGGGGCCCTCGATTTCCTGAAAACTCTCTCTTCCTATCCCGGCGTCAACGGAAGCAAACCGCTGGCCGCAAGCCGGAAGAACCGCTGGCGTTATCTGGGCCTGGTAAACGAACCCTGCTTCAAACCAGCCGACGGACCCGATCCCGACCGCTGGGGTCTTTGGCTCGACAAGCGAGATCCAAACTGTGCCGGCGGCGCGGATCCCTTCGAAGATGAGGTGAAATATCCCGGCGTCAGGATCGGCGCGCGGGGAACCACCATCCAGGGAAAGCAAATCCCGGTTGGCTCGTTCTACGGTTGGGCTTCCGGCATCGTGGGGCTTCGGCTTTTCCCTAATCCGGATTTTAATGATGCCGCCGCAAGAAAATGGGATCCGGTCAAATATTACACGGACCCCAACTACTACAATGATGCCACTCTGATCAAGCCTTATCGTGTGGGAATGTCTTGCGGCTTTTGCCACGTTGGACCAAATCCACTTAAACCGCCCGCAGATCCCGAGAACCCCAAATGGGAGAATCTCAGCTCTAATGTGGGCGCGCAATACTTCTGGATCGACCGCATCTTCGATTGGGACAACGATCCTACCAGCTATGTGTTTCAGATGTTCCACGCCTCGAAACCCGGCACACTGGATACGTCTTTGGTTTCAACGGACAACATCGACAACCCTCGAACGATGAATGCGATATATGCGCTGAGGCCGAGATTGGAAAGAGCCCTGTTGGCCGGTAAAGAAACCCCGGCCGGCGGCAGCCGGAACAACAAACAATTCAACGAATTCGTCAAACCGGATGACCCCGCTCTCGGGTGGTTAACGAAGTTCTGCGAACCCGCTGTATTTTGCCAGTCTCCGTCAACATCCCAGGCGCCTTCGCCGACGGTGTTCTCGCCGCGCGTTCTGAAGGACGGTTCCGATTCGGTGGGTGGTCTTGGCGCTCTCAATCGCGTCTATCTCAACATAGGACTCTTCAGCGAGGAGTGGCTTCTGCACTTCAATCCCCTGGTGGGAGGAAAGCCGACCACACCAATAGAAATAGCCGTAGCCAGGAAGAACTCTACGTACTGGCTGGCTACTGAGAAGCAGACCGTCAACATGGCTCTGTTTTTCCTGAAGAGTACCGACCCCCAAAAACTGAAGGATGCCCCGGGCGGACCGGCAGAACTTACAAAAGGCATGAAGCAATTGAACCAGGGAAAACAGGTCTTCGCGGAGCGTTGCGCGCGCTGCCATTCCAGCAAATTACCGCCAATTCCGCCGGATACAGATCCCGGGAGTCACTCCGGCCCGGATTACATGACTTATTGGAATAACTACTGGGCTTTCACGAAGACGCCTGAATTCAAAGCGCAAATGCGCGAAATCGTTATGCAGGACGACTTCCTGAAGGATAACTTCCTTGCCAGCGAATTCCGAGTTCCGGTGACTTTGCTCGAAACCAACGCCTGCAGCCCTCTGGCGACGAATGCGATCCGCAACAATATCTGGGACAATTTCTCGTCCGAAACCTACAAGCAGCTTCCCAGCGTGGGAGACATCAATTACTATCACCCGGTAACCGGAGTGGCGATGACGTTTCACATGCCGCACGGCGGTAGAGGATTCACGCGTCCGGCGTCTTTGATCAGCCTCTGGTCTACGGCCCCGTTTCTTTTAAACAACAGTGTGGGCAGGCTTGACCCTCTTGATAAAAACGATCCCAACGATCTCTATAACCCCAACCCCGGCGTGGATCAGCGGCTGGCTTCGTTTCAAAACTCTATCGAGCAGATGCTATGGCCCGAACGGCGGGATCATGACCAGGCGATCGGAGACAAGATGCCGCCGAGCAAAGCAAACGGCATGCAACTTCCGAGCGCCATAGCCCGTACAACCACCACCAGTTTTCTCCGCGTTCCGCGCGGCTACCTGCCCGAAGCATTGCAGAATCTTCTCGGACCGCTCGAAAAACTCTTCCCGTTTCTCCTTCATAACGGAGAGGTCGAGATCGGCCCCATTCCATCCGGCACGCCGGTGAATCTGATCGCGAATATTGACCTCCTGGGTCAAGACCCTGACGGTACGCCTCTGAGCGGTGCGGCGAAGCTACAGCACGACGTCGATGTGGCGAAACTGATCCTCGACATAAAGAACGCGCTCAAAGCCGTGCCCACATCGGCGCCGGATCGCGACGAACAAGCCCAGAAGATCTTTTTGGAGCGGGATCTGGTTAACAAACTGATGGCTTTCAGCAAATGCCCGGATTACATCATCAATCGCGGCCATTATTTTGGAACAAGCTATTTCCGGAATCCGGACGGGACACAGGACGAGCCGGCGCTGACGGACGACGAAAAACTCGCCTTGATCGAGTTCCTCAAAACATTCTGATTCCGAAAGGAGCGAAGCATGGGTCCAGGCAATGGCCGGCAGGCGGATTGCGAATTCGTGGTGGTAGGCTCGGGCGCGGGAGGCGGAACTGTCGCGGCGCGCCTTGCTGAAGCGGGTCATAGTGTGATTCTGCTGGAAGCGGGCGGCGACCCGAGAACCCTTCAGGGCGGCGACCCCAACAATCCGGGCACTAATCGTTTGCCCGAAGACTACGACGTTCCTGTTTTCCACGGACTCTCCACGGAAAACGAAGCAATGAGCTGGGAGTTTTTCGTCCGGCACTACTCCGACCTCGTGCAGCAGCAGAAGGATTCGAAGTTCGTTCCCGAGAAGAACGGCGTCTTTTATCCTCGCGCGGGAACCCTGGGCGGCTGTACGGCACACAACGCGCTGATCATGGTCTACCCCCATGACGAAGATTGGGACGGAATCGCAAAGCTGACCGGCGACGATTCCTGGAGCCCGGACAAGATGTGGGGTTATTTCGAGCGGATGGAGAATTGTCATTACCGTCCTCTCGATCGGGCACTCGCCGAGACAACACATCTGAACCCGTCCAGACACGGTTGGAATGGCTGGCTGCAGACGGAAAAAGCCATTCCCGAAGCCGCGCTCGGCGATGGCGACCTGCTGCATACGCTCGCCGCCTCGGCCTTCAAAGCCTTTGCGGAAATCGGGCATCCACTGGAAGAGATCGCCGAATTGGTTGAAAGCCAATTGGATCCCAACGATTGGCGGGTTGTTCAGAAGAATGCCGCCGGAATCCGATACACCCCATTGATGACTCGCGGTCATCAACGCTCCGGCACTCGCGAACGCCTGCTGGACGTTGCCGCGCAACATCCGCTTCACATCGAAACCGATGCGCTCGCGACGGAGGTGATCTTCGATGGCGCCTCGAACCGGGCTGTGGGAGTTCGGTACTTGAAGGGCGCCCGTCTCTACCGCGCTTTCAATCCTGCCGCCAGCAACGTGGGCGAATTGCGCGAGGTGCGGGCATCCCGCGAAGTGATCCTTGCCGGAGGAGCATTCAATACTCCCCAACTCCTCATGCTCTCCGGAATCGGGCCTGCGGCTCATTTGCAGGAGATGGGTATTCCCGCCCGGGTCGTGCTGGATGGCGTTGGCCAGAACCTGCAGGATCGTTACGAAGTTGGTGTGGTGAATCGCATGCGCGACCAATGGGAGGTGCTTGATGGGGCGAAGTTCGCCAAAGGCGACCCGCAATACACGCAATGGGAGAACGGCCGCCGCGGCGTCTACACCACGAACGGCGCTGTTCTCGGAGTGATCAGGAGGTCGAGCCCCCCTCAGCCGGTTCCCGATCTGTTGTGCTTCGCTCTGTTGGGTTATTTCAGAGGCTATTTCCCCGGCTACTCGGCGCTGTTCGCTCAGAGGCTGAACTACCTGACCTGGGCAGTTCTCAAGGGGCACACAGTAAACCGGCGCGGAGAGGTGAGGCTTCGCTCCAAGGATCCGCTGGATATGCCGGACGTGAACTTCCATTACTTTCAGGAAGGGACAGACGGCGGAAGAGACGAAGATCTGGATGCGGTTGTCGACGGCGTCAAATTTGTGCGCACAATGACCCGTGATCTCAAAAGAGACGGGCTGATTGCAGAAGAAGAACTGCCGGGCGAGCAGGTTCAGTCGGACGATGAGCTGCGTGACTACGTGCGCAATAATGCCTGGGGCCACCACGCTTCGTGCAGTTGTCCGATCGGCCGCCCCGAGCAGGGAGGCGTCTTGACCAGCGATTTCAAAGTTCACGGCGCCGAGGGCCTGCGGGTGGCGGATGCATCGGTGTTCCCGCGCATTCCCGGGCTTTTCATCCTGAGTGCCGTTTACATGATCGGTGAAAAGGCCGCGGACGTCATTCTCAGCCAGATCTAGCTTTCCCAGGTGTGAACTGGGGGCGTGAATTATCGATCGCGCGGAGGTGCGGCAAAAGGGAGAGAACGATGCCTGATTTCGGGATCGAAGCGTTTACTGAGGAAGATGGCGCGTACCGTGGATCTACTTTTCGCGAGGTCCTCGACGCTCTGAATGCCAACCCCTACCAACGTGTCTGGGGCCGCGAGAATGAGCCGCCGCTACCTGTGTACGAGGTCACGCTACGCAGCCTGCTGCAGGGGATGTTTCGCAAAGCCACCGAACGCGCGGTCGATTCAAAGGCGGACCTGCGGTGGGGACCCGATCGCAAGGGGTTTCGCCGCCTCTTGCATCCAAACGGCGTCTGTCTCGCCGGGGAATGGCGGATTACCGCCCCGACTGAGTACTCCGGATACTTCGCGACAGGCAGCGTAGCGCTTGCGATCGGCAGGTATTCAACTTGCTGTACCGAGACGCGCCGCGGCCACACCCGGTCGCTCGCCCTGGTCGGCAAGCTGTACCCAACCACGGATCGGGAGCACACAGCGCCTCTTCGCACTGCAAATTTCATCACGCAGGAAGATATCGGAGGGGCATACTCGAGGTTCATCAACGATGCGGAGTTGCGCAACGCGCCGGATACGACGGTTTCCCGGCGGGGCGGCGGCGTGCCAATTCTTCTTCTCACCGGATTCACCTTTGGCAGAGTCGACAAACAGCCTTCCATCCGTCAGTTGTATGCGATCGCTGAGCTTGGCAAGCCTGCGGAATCCCCGACGCGGGCGCCTGAGTTCATGCGCCTGATCGTGCACCCGGACCAACCGAGGATCGCGGGGGACGACCTCGACTTTCGCGACGAAATCCTGGCGCAAATATTCGACCGTGGAGATGCACTTCGGAAACGAACGCTGACGTTCAATATAGAGGTCACCGACGAAGGACGGACCACCGGCACGGCTCTTCGGCAGCGGCGGACGTTTGCCAATTGGCGCCACATCGGTCACCTGACCTTCGATAACGCCGTCGCATCCTGGAACGGTGACTCGGTCATTCATTTCAATCATCCGACGTGGCGCGAGGACCGCAACGATCCGGCCACCGCGACCCGCGTCAACCGCCGCAAAGTGAGGTGACGCGATGTTCGTTACACGGGTGCTCCGGGGCCGACTCTTGCCGCCTCACCGGCGATATTGTTTTCACCGATCAACTCATGCAGATAAAATTCGATGTGTCAACGGTATGGGACTTCGATATCTGCTAAAACGGAGCGACCGGAAGTAAACGGCGCGCATATACATCCCAAAGCCTGCCGAAGTAGAAGACTCCAAACCGGGTTAAGGCGTGCGCACGCGCCGCGACCGTGGGTGCATCGACGCGGATGCTGGCTAACTGTTCAATGTCATGTAACACGCTGCTTCTTACAATGCCCGCCGCAATGATCCCGGGCTGAGTCTGACTTTCATCGCCACCACTACGGCTCAACTTTGTGAACGCCGTCGCAACCTCCTGCCAGGCGCCGGATTGCGATTGATCCGTCAGGTTCTTTGAGGCAGTGAGTTGAACGGCGACGCCTCGCTCATCCTGAAACGAGATTTCGTAGTTGATCTGTTTTCGTGTGGGGTCCCCCGAATCGACCAGGAATTGCAGCGTGCCGAGCTCGATGGGTCGCTTTCCGCCCAGGCGATCGCACTCGACGGTGCCCTGAAGCTTCGCCCGATGTTCCGGCAAATCCAGGAACTCGTCCAGATCCTCGATGCAGATGTCCAGGTGGAGTACCAGCGCGGTGCTGTCGGCCTGTCCCTGTTCGGACCCCGCCGTGAACTCCGTGGCGCCAAATCCAACGAACCCGTTCAGCATTTCACTGAACCGGACTACCGTCTTCGAAACCGGACCGGCGGGAATGTAAACAGGGCCGGGGCGGCGCTGGATTCCGGCGGCATCACACCACCCACGCGCGGCTTCCACTCCGCGATTTACCACTTCAGCAGCGCGGTCGCGGCTGAAGTTCAACAGGTAATGCAAGGGAACCTCAGCCTTAAGTTCCTTAACGGTAATCATCCGGCCGAACTCGCCTGGTTCGCCGCGTTGCAGTGCGGCATTGTTCGCCGCAATCCGGGCCAGCGCATTTTTGTAGCCTCCCACCACCGTTGCTTCAAAAATGCCGAAGAAATTGCCAACGAAGCCATCGAACCATTCGCCACGCTGACTTGTAGTCCAGATAACCCAAAGCTCGTCGGCTCCGGATCGGATCGCTTCGTCAATATTGCTTCCTGTGTTAAAGACTGCATCGATATAAGTATCGCCCGCGATCTTGACAGGAGGAAACCACATCGGCAAAGAAGCCGACGCTACCAGGAAATCCTCCGTCATATCGGCGGCGTGGATCGGGCGCAATTCATGCTTCGAGAAGTTGTAAACGTTGAACGTAGCCTCGCGCGCGCTGGACCTGATTCTGGACCAGTCCAGCTTCCATGCGGGAAAGATCTTCTGGCGAAAAGCATCCAGGTCCAAAATCGACGCAGCATAAAGTAGACGGGCAAGCTGAGGCGCATTCACGTCGATTTCGGAGAACGGCTGCGCGTTTCTCCAATTATCCGCAATCTCAGTGCCGCTCATCCCCTGCACCCACATGGCCAGGTTGAAACAGGCGGCGCTTACCGCATCTCCGCGGTCGAACTCCAGCCCCGCTTCGTCCAGCCACACCTGCAGCACGCCCGCCTGAAATGCGACCTTAACACCCCCTCCCGCAAGCATCAGTGATCGCTTTGGCATGGTCTTCGAGCCTCCCACTCATAGAATTATCGCGCGATTTCAAGCGTTGAAAGAACAAATCGCAATGAACAACTTCTCTGAAATGGATTCCTCTTGACCTGGGGCATAAATTATTGATAAGATTCCCGCCTGTCCCCAAGTTTTTGAGGAGGCTTTATGGCAGATCACAACGATCCCAATGCAGTGAATCACATTTTTTCAGACATCGACTACAGCCCCGCCGATCTTTACGATTTGTTCGGATGGCCCACGGCAGAGAGTAAGAATGTCGTATTCGCGTTGACATTTGCCTCTGCGCCCGCCGCGGGCGTCCTCGATGCCGACCTGCTCTATCGTCTTTTAATCACCAGCCATCCCAGAGTCGCCTGGCCGGAATCCGGCGAGATCAGTCTGGACTCCGTCCTGCACTACTTTGATGCAGTCAAGGACAAGTATCTCGGCGAGTTGAAGACGGCTGAAATCCGCATTACCGTGGACACGGCCAGCAGCGTGACTGTGAAGTTTATTGGCTTTCCCGGCGGCGACTTCTCCACCACCGCGGAAGCGAATAAAGTCGTTTCCATTACCACTCCGGGCGGTCAAACGATCCAGGCCTTTATCGGCGGGCGCGACGATGCCTTTTTTAACGACTTGACTGGTTTTTTCCGTTCCATTAATTACGCTCCGCAGTTCTATCACGTTCCGCACACAATGACTGAGGCACGTGAATTGCCGATCCCCAAAACGCTGCTTGAGCTGGATGGCAATGACTTGTTCAATTACCGCCCTGAAATGCCGGAGTGGGGGGTTTCGCAACTCGACGGAACGACGCCGAAATTAGACTTGCCGCCCGGACCCTGGACCTGGAATGGAAATAAATTCAAAAAGGACGCCGACGGCAACTTTCGTTTCGTTTACGATGGGCGGGACTGTCGCGCGAAACAGAATTGCAACGCGATCGTTTTCGAAATCCCGCACTCTTTCATCACGCCTCGAACGGCGGAGAATCGCCTGATCAACGCCTGGGGTGAGAGTTGGGTGCGCAAGGCGGCCCACAAAGTAGAGAGCATTCCTGACGATCCATCCTGGCTCCAACATCCCTGGAAGGTGGTCCGCGAAAAGGAGCTGGATGCGGAACTGAGCAAATACAAGCTGGTGGATACCGACGGCCAGCCCTTCGCCGACGCCGCTTTGAGCGAACGCGAGGACGACCGTCAATTGGGCGCCAACAACTTCTGGCTTGGCCCGCATTTTATCAAGCGATTGGCTCACCTGGGCTGGGGTTTCGGCCCTTCCATCAGCGCTTTGGGTTTGAAGACTTCGTTCGATCACAATAACTCGCCCGTTTCCGTGTACAAGATTTATGACCTGGTAGCCACGGCATTTCCCCGCGTCGCAAAGACGCTCTTCCAGAAGCTGAACATGCCGGATTCCTCCTGGAACCCCAAGGGCCTGCCCATTTCGTTGCGGAGGCCATTTGAGATTTTCATTCCCAATGTCTGCGCGGTGGATATGGATACCACCGGCACATGGCCCTTCGGGCGCCGCCTGGAAGATCAGGTGGCGACGCGTTTTCTCTCGATGTTTCTTGACATGGAGGCTGAATTGAATGGCAAGCCTTACCATGTCGACTTGCTCGGCGACCAGGCATTGTGGGACAGCGCCCCCATTGTTCCGAAGACCCCGCCCAATCCGCTGAAGAACGACAAGGAGTTCCTGCAGCAATTCCCGTATCTGGCCGAAGCCTGGCCGGAGAAATGGTAGATGCAATGGGTAGCCAGACCGCGGTGCGCGCGCCGCAACTTCCGGGATATGCGCAGGAATTGACTCGCGCTGAATCGGATATTGCCAGCCTGGAGTCGCGGAGGCGAAGCCATCCCGGCGATCTGGAAAAACGGGTGCGCCTCGCTTACCGGTTGTTCCACCGCGCTTCGTTGACTGGCAGCATGGGCCACTTCCAGGCGGTGGAGGCGGCGATCCGAGAAGCTCTCGATGATTTCGGACCGAGGGAAGACGTGTGCCTACTAAAGGCCAACCTGGATTTTCGCTTTCACCGTCTCGCGGAAGTGCGGCAGGATCTCCAGATGTGCCCCAAGCTCTCCGGCCGGTTCGAAGGAAGAATCGTGCTCGCGGATCTGGATTATCAGGAAGGCCGCTATGAGGCGGCTAGGCTGGAGCTCGAGCGGCTCATCGCGGAAAATCGCACCTGGGACAACCTGGCGCGGCTGGCCCACTGGAAGAGCAAACTGGGTGAGATCGCCGAAGCCGACCGGTTGTACGAAGAGGCCGAGGACGATCTCACCGCCAAACAGATGCGATCCTATGCCTGGCTGGAATTGCAGCGCGGCGTACTGGCGCTCACCCATGGCCGCTATATCGAAGCCAGAAAGCACTACCAGCGAGCTGAGGATGCCTATCCCGGCCACTGGCACACGGATGAGCATTTCGCGGAGCTTCTGGCCGCGGAAGGAAAGTTCGATGAAGCCGAGGTACTGTTCCGGGAGGTCATCGCGCGATGTCCCAAACCCGAGTTGCAGCAGGCGCTCGGTGAACTGTACCTGTTTTGCGGCCGGCCCGAAGCAGCCCAGCCCTGGTTCGACAGCGCTCTCGCAGCGTATCTGGAATCGGTCGAATGTGGTGGCGTACATTATTTTCACCACCTTGCCGATTTCTACGCTGACGCGCGAGAAGAGCCCGCCGAAGCGGTGCGGTGGGCGCGTAAAGATATCGAGATGAGGTCAAACTTCTCGACGCAGGCGGCGATGGCATGGGCTCTATACCGCAACGGTCAGCTTTCCGAGGCCATGGAATACATCCGTTTGGCGCTGTCCTCAGGCGTGCGGGACGCCGGAATCTTTTCGACGGCCGCAACCTTATTCGATGCCGCCGGGGAGACCGCCGAGAGCCAAAGGTTCGCGCAGGCAGCTTTCGAAATCAATCCACAGCATCAAAACTTCCACATGCACCATTAACACCGGCCGAAGGCGATATGGATCTGTTTTGCGAAGCGCGCTTCACTATTGGAATGAGGCTCGCCTGGAAGCAGCCCCGTCAGATGCCGGCGTACCACGCATAACCGCCTTCCGGCGATACGGAGCCCAAGCCCTGGCCGAACCCTTTCATACTATCGGTGACCGTCAGACGAGTGATATATTTCACGTTCTTGTAGCCGAGCTGACGGGGGACGCGCAGACGAATCGGACCGCCGTGGCCCACGGGAAGCTCACCGCCATTCATCCCGTAGGTTACGAGCGTCTGGGGATGCAATGCATCAGCCATATCGACGCTGTCCCACCAGTCGTGCTGTATCGAGAAGTAGACAACATACCTGGCTTGCGGGAGGATTCCAACCAGGTGCAAGAGGTGGGATAGAGGCACGCCAG
>PMOK01000144.1:68307-78811 GCA_003162425.1 Bryobacterales bacterium
GTGAATGCTCCGGCCTGAAGGCGCTTAAACTCTTCGCCCAACGGATCCACTACATTCGCAAACGGAGTTTTCGAAATCTGGCTGCGAGGGAACTCACGGGCCAACGAGTGGCGCGTCAACATCCGCTGGAAAGCATAAGTCAGCGTTTCGCCGGGGCCGTAGATGCCGCCGTGATCGGGCGGGATCAGTCCATGACGAAGCGCAAGTCTGGCGGCCACAGCCAGGCCGGATGCGCCCGCTGTTGCTGCAAGCCCGGTGGTGATCAGTTTGCGGCGTGAGAGATTGCTCATGCGTGCTCCTTATGTGCGCCGGCGCGGCCCGTAATCATGGCTCGCATGCGATTTCTAAATCCGGCAAGACAAACCATCACGATGTGGACCAGAAGGAAGAGTAAAAGAAACACGGAAACGAAGAAATGAATGGTACGTGCGGATTGCTGCCCGCCGAACACAGTGACCACGGCCGGAAACGCGGACGCGATGGCCGGAGACATCGCCAGGCCGGTCCAAATCACCAAGGGGAACAGGACGAAGATCACGAGCAGGTAGGTGAGCCGCTGAAGCACGTTATAGGACCAGGCTTCTGCTTCACCGGGTGACTTGAATCGCAGATGGTTCGCGATTACGCTCGATAGCGCCCGCCACGAGAGATCGGCCCCAGCCGGAAGCAGGTTTTTCCGGAAATGGCGTGTGAACAAACCGGAGACTGCATACAGCAAGCCGGTTAATACCGCAATCCAGGCGGCTTGAAAATGGAGATACCGGCTCCAGCCGTTTTGGTCCGGCCACACGAACCCATACCCGGTGTGTACCGATGACCTCGAGGCCGGGATCGGCAGTTCGAACAGCGAAGGCGTTAAGACGCTGCCGGTTTCGCCCCAATAGAAGCGCGGGTGAGAGATGACAATTTCAATTCCGCTGACCAGCAGCGCAAAAAAGCACAGCGTGGTGATCCAGTGAGTGACGCGGACGATGGCAGTGTGCCGGGGAGTATTCGTGCCTGCGAGGACGGCAGAAGCACGACTCGGGATCCAAACAGAATCGGCCACACGGGGATGATATCATGCGGGTTCCGCGCGTGAGTGGGTATTGATCACAACGGGAACAATTAAATTTGCCGTGGCGGCCGGCAAGCAGGACGATCGCTTGGGCAGTCGCCCTTCGACCCGTCGGATCGAGATTGCCGGTTCACCTGGTTCGAGCCCATCCTTGCTGTGTGCCCAGTCTGGATGGTCCCGGTTTTGTGCGGATGCCACTGGGAGCGCGGATCCCTCATCGACCGTTAGGACAGCCGATTGATTGCGCCGCCACGAAAATGGCAAGTCGCACCAATTATGTTCGCAAGCAAGCATACCACTTGGTTCCTGCAGTGACGTCATGTCCTAAACAGCCGGCCGCCCGAAGTTTGGAGAACGCGCCGCTATCAGGCAATAATGTCAGCAGTGCGACGATTTGGGACTTCGGTCCGGCAGGTCTTGCTGCGCAAGAAACACTTCGACACAGCATTTTATTTGACTCGTTATCCGGACATCGCCGCGTCGCGCATGCATCCGTTCGCGCATTACCTGCTGCACGGAGCACCAGAGGGCCGCAAGCCCAATGCATGGTTCGAGCCTATCTACTACCTCGCGCGCTACGAAGAGGCACGTGCCCGCGGCGGCGATCCGTTTGCCGACTTCCTGAAATATGGCGCGAAGACAAATGCGAGCCCGCATCCGTTAATCGACGGCGCGCGTGAAACCGGCCTGGTGACAGAGGGCGCTCAATTCGAATGCGATTCGTAATCCTGCATTACCACTTCCTGAAGAGCGCGGGAATGGCCATTGAGGACATGCTGCGCCGCAGCTTCGAGAAAAACTATGCCTCCATCGACACGCCGGACCGCGACGGGCATATGTCAACCGAAGCGCTGCTCTCGCTGCTCAATGGCAATCCACATCTAAAGGCCGTCTCCAGCCACCAGATCCGCTATCCCGTTCCACAGGTGCGCGGATTCCTGTTCTTCGACCTTTGCTTCCTGCGCGACCCTATCGACCGCATCCGTTCCATTTACGATTATTTCCGCGACAAGCCTGGCGCCGGAGATCCCGTCAGCGATTTCGCCAACACTCTGACGCTGGGCGAATTCATGGCGGTCCTGATCAAAGAAATGCCGTGGTACATCCACGATGCTCAGGTGAATCTGCTGGCCAACGGCATCGTGAACGATTCTCCCAACGTCCAGGATTTTGATCGAGCCGCCGCGCAGATGCTGCGAACATCTTTCCCGGGAGTGGTAGATCGCTTTGAGCAGAGCATGGTCGCCGGCCAGTATTTCCTTCAGCCCGGGTTTCCGGAGTTAGCTTGCTGGGCAGTGCCCACCAATACCACCGCTGCCGTTGGATCTACGTTGGACAAGAGAAAAGCGCTGGTGAGGGAAGCCTGCGATTCGGCGACCTATTCTGAGCTGCTCCGGTTGAATGCAATGGATTTGAAGCTGGTGGACATGGCTCGCGCGGAAGTTGAGCGTCGTTTTCGATGCGTTCCGCCGTCCTAGTGGGTTGTGCGCGCACCAACTTTAGCGTCGAAATCCCATGCGTTCGCCGCGTAGCGCACGCACTTTTGCGTGCCGCGTNNCTCCTGGCGATGCACGGCAGTAGTAAAGATTCAGCAACGACAGCCCATTAGCACGGACACAGCAGTGTTGTGTTGATCTGCGCGCGAAGCTGATCGTAACCCACTACGCGAAAGAAGGCGTGCATCTCCTGCGGCGCGAGAAAACGCGTTCGGCCCATCTCATCCGGCCAGACGGCCACCACTTGGCCCGCCAGTCCGGCTTGCTTGGCCGAACTTTGAAGTCGGCCGTAGAGCTCGGGAGCAGGGCGGTGATCCAGAAAAACCACCACCACGTGCACGTCCATAATGTTCATCTGGGCCGTATCGAAAGAACTCTGCTGCATTTGGAAACTAACGAGCCTGTTGGATCTTGCCGCCCTTCGCCGAAAGCATCAGCTTGACCAGTTCTTCGGTCACCTTCGGCTCGAGTCCTTCGGTGTGCCCTTTGTCGATGCGGACGATGTCGGCGACCACCCTACCGTCACTGCAATCCGGATAGACGTAGAGTTGGGCCGTGCCGGCAGCAGGCAGGAGCCCCCAGGACGGATTGGGCGGATTCTGACGCGTGCCGTCGTATACGTAACCCGGCTTCGAGTCCACGATCTCCTCTGGACTCCGCCGCGGACCACAGTTGTATTTCGCCGCCCAAGTGGAAGACTCGGGCAAACCTTTCTCATCCATTTCGCGCCGGCCTGTCTCGAAGATGAACGAGAAGTCGGCGGCTGGAGGTTCACGCAAGGCTGCCATAGCCGCGGCAAAACCAGGAGGCCTGGAGGGAGCTGTTCCGGATGACGCAATGCGAGGCGGACCGAAATTCGCGGCGAGGCCAGGGTACCCGCCCAAGCGTCCGCCAGACAAGCTGAGCCAGCCGTCCACCCGATCCTTAAAGAAATCCGTACGCAGTATCCGGTTCGAGGTCATACCGCCCTGTGAATGCCCAACCAGCCAGAACGCCTTGATGTTCTGCTTGCCAATCTGCTCAACCACCGCGTTGACGATATTCTGCAGATACTCATCATCGACGGTTGACCACACGTGGGTAGGCGAGTTCGGCGTTGCGATGATCAAGCGGTATTTGTCTTTGTAATCCACGATTGGGAAATAATGGCGTTGCCAATTCCCGTAAGAGCCCGCACCGTGCAGACTGAGGATGAAGGTAACTTTCTCGTCCGGCTTCAAATCGCATGGGTAGTCGAGAAAGTAGGTGCGGCGGGTCTTCATCTCAACGACGGGTCCTTGGTTGATTACCCTGTCAGCGGTGCAGTCCTTGTCAGGACATCGCAGGACCGGTGCGCAGGGAGCGCCGCCGAGTTGGATGGCCTGTGGTTGAGCACCGGCAAATCCGGCGAATGCTAATCCAGCAGCTATCAGACTGTAGGGCAGGTTGCTAACCTGCGCGCCGATTGGGAATCGGCGCAAACGGCGCGGGTTAACAACCCGCGCGCAGGATGCCATCCTGCCCCACAACCGAACCGGCCAGCTTACGTAATTTCGATACATTTGCTCATCATTATATTCCGTCTTCCAAGTGCGCCTTCAACCGGCCCAGCGCATCGTCCCAACCGCGTGCGATCACGTCCAGGCAGCGTTGCGCTTCGGCGAGTCGGGCCGGGTTGAGCGTCCAAACATGTTCGCGGCCCGCGCGCTTTCCATAGATAACGCTGGCAACCGCGAGAAACTTGAGATGCTTCGTAACCGCCTGCCGCGTGACCCGGAAACTGTGGGCCAGCGTGGAAATCGAAGCCGGCCCCACTTCCGACAGTTGCTGCAGCAGGCGAAGCCGTGTCTCATCGCCAAGCGCCGCAAACAGCAACGCAGCGTCCGTCAGCGCAATGTCAGACTGCTGATTCGGCATAGTTCGATAGCCAGACCAGCACCTCGGTCCAGCCTTGGTTGTTGTCTCCAAACACTTTCGCGCGCCGCGCCAGCGATATCTGGTTGAAGCCGGTCTCGGCAAGGCTCACGCGCGTTCCGCTTCCTGACGGTTCCAGCGTGAACGTCACCGTGGTTCTCGGCTCGCTCGAGTAGTCGATATTTGGATCCACCGCGCCGGGATGCCACTGCCAGACGAAACGAGTCGGCGGCGTCATCTCCACGAACAGTACGCGGAAGCGCACAGTTTGCCCTTTACACACTGACGTCATCCACACTTCATTGCCGGGGGCGATGTCGCCCTCGACCGTCACCTGAAACCACGTCGAGAGCTCCTTGGCGTTCGTCAGCGCACGCCACACACGTTCCGGCGGCGCCTTGATCTCAATCGTTCTATCGATGCGGGTCAATTCCGCAGTAGTTGTCATCATGCAACCTCCAGGTTGCATAATAGCCGACTCTTTCTCATTTCCGCAAGTATTTTCGTATCTTGTTGAATGCACGTCAGTTCCGCATCGGACGCAACCATCCGGCCTCAAAACCATCTATACTAGTAATTAACTCCTCTTGAGTTCGGCCGAGTCTGCCGGGCTGTTCCATGTTGGTCCGTAGCTCCGAAATCGAAAGGATTAGTGTCTCTATGAAACAGTATCTATTGATCAGTGACTTCGATAAAACGCTCAGCTTCAACGATTCAGGAATCGTTCTCGCCGAGATGCTCGGCATCCCCGGCTTTCAGGAAAAAATCGCCGGACTCTCGAACATCCACCTGGTGCAACAGGGTGGAGAGCTGGCCTACCTGCTGTTGCACGATCCCGAATTCAGGCGCGTCAGAAAGCACGATCTGACGGAAGTGGGAAAGCGCATTCGATTGAAGCAAAATATCCGCCAGCTTTCGCGGCTGCTGGACGATCTGGACGGGCATCATTTCTCGTTCTACGTGGTTTCGGCGGCGCCGGAGGAAGTGATCCAATCGGCGCTGGAAGGAATTGTACCGGCGGACCATATCTATGGAGCTCGTTTCCGTTATCACCCTTCCACCGGCGAAATCCAGTCCATCGACAGCGTTTCCGCCGGCTACGGCAAGGTGGCCGTTTTGGAGGAGCTTCGCTCAAAGCTTCCCATCAGCCACGACCGCATTGTTTATGTGGGCGACGGAAGCTCCGACGTACACGTGATGCTGCACGTGAACCGGCTGGATGGGCTCACCATCGCGGTCTCAGAAAACAAATACATCACTCAGATCGCCCGGCGCACCATTTTGAGCGAGGACGGACTCAGCGTGCTGATCCCGATCCTGGAAGATATTCTGGGCTGGAACTCCATCCAGATCCGCGCCTTTTTTGAATCGCATGGATTCCTGCTGCAGGAGTGGGACAAGGTCCGGACCGATTCGCTGACCATTTCCAAGGTGACCAGCCACTCACACGCCGCTGCAGGCGTGGAGATCCAGTGAAGCTGGAATGGATTGGTTGGGTAGCGACAGCGTTCTTCGCGAGTTCCTACTTCTTCAAGCAGCCCGATGCTCTTCGTAAAGTGCAAGCCGGGGCGGCGATGTTGTGGGTGATCTACGGATTGATCATCCACGCTTTCCCTGTCGTGGTGGCGAATCTCGTGGTGGCGAGCGTCGCGCTGTATTCGTCCTACGCGGACGGACGGCGTAGGACAAGTCTCCGACTTGTCCGGGACAAGCCAGAGGCTTGTCCTACGGGCGCTATTGAAGAGCCGACACTTCATTCAGAATCGCGCGCACCACAAGATCGTCTCCAATCTTGGAATTGATCATCAAATGATAGAGGTGGCGGTTCGGCCATTCCTTGCCGAAGTATTTCTGGATGAAGGTGGCGCGTTCCTCGTCAATCGTCGAGACTAGCTCCACGGCCTCATCCTCGCTTTTGCCCGACATACGGACGCGCCGGATTTTCTCTTCCCACGGAGCGTAGACGAAGACATGGAAAGCGTCTTCTCTGCCCCGCAGGAAGTAGGGAGCGCCGCGGCCCACGATCACGCAGTTTCCTTCGGCCGCAGCCCCTTCAATGACGCGGTGCATAAACGCGATCATGGTGTCGGCATCAAAGTGGCCGAGCCCGCCAACGGGCACGCTGCGCTCGTAGCTGCCGCGGATAAAAACCTTCATGAGACGGTAAAACAGCGGATCGCAGCGCTCATCCAAGCGTTCCACGGATGCCTGGTCCACTTGAGCCAACCGCGCGATTTCAGTTGTGAGAGCCTGGTCCCACAGCTTCCATCCGAGCCGCTCAGCAATTTTTTCGGCAATGGCCGCCCCGCCGGCCCCGAATTCCCGTTCCACGGTAATGATGCGAATCATTTTCCCAAAGCCATTCTACGTTAATCGCCTCATTCCGAGCCGCGACCGGAAGGGAGCGAGACGATCTAGCAAGGAAACCAGCATTCGGTAGCGCTCCCTCGCGGTCGCGGCTCGGTTTCGGGCGCCCCCTAGTGCGTCATCGCATACACAATGTAATTCACCCCGATGCGAATTCCTAGCGCTGAGTACCGTTCCGGATAGAGCGGGTTGTCGGCATGCTCCCAGGAATCACCCAGATCCATGTTGTGGCAGATGGCTACCATCAGGCGTCCCTTGTCGTCATAGATGCCACGCCAGCGGGCTTCGTAACCGTCGTGCTCCCAAATCTGGTAGGGAGGGTACAGCACCTGCTCGCCGGGCACCTGGTAGCGATCGTCCAAATCGAAAATGGTGTGGAAGATGGCGTCTTTGTCGTCAATATTCACAATCGGCCGGTCGGGAAACACGCGGCTCATGCCGGAGACGAAAACCTCCCACTCGTGCGTCCCGTGGAAGTCGTCGCACATGAAAAAACCGCCGCGCAGCAGGAAATCGCGCATCTTAGCTGCCTGCTGGTCCGTCAGAGCCCAATGCCCAACTTCGACGCCATATAGCCAGGGCCAGTTGTAAACATCATCGCCGTCATCCAAATTCACCGGCTGCTCGATGGAGCGGGCCTGGACGCGGGTCAAGCGGCGAAGCGCGGCCGAGAGATGCCGGTCCGAGCGCGGATAGTCGATGGTCCAGTTCGTCCCGCCGGCCAGCCAGTTCCCAAAGCGCCGGTTGCTGAATCGGACGTCGGGATACATCAACCGGGCGAAAGTCCATTCGCCGGGCAGCTTCCAATCCGGTGGTTTCGGAAAGTCGTTGTACTCCCAGCCCGGGTAATCGCGAAAATCACGTTGACCGAAAGCCACGCACGCGAACAACGCGCACGCCCAAGCCCCGAGCCATTTGAAACGCCAGCGCACCACACCGGTTTGATGCGCGGGATGCTTCCCCGTTGTACTCATCCTTCACTTCTTATGTCCAGAATGCCACAGTCCTTTCCGCCAGCCCCAGTCCCCAGTCCCCAGCTATACTGGACGAAATGCCACAAGCTAACGCAGGACCAATCCAACGCTTGGCTTCGCTCGGGCTGCGCATCACGGGCGCACTCGCGTTCCTGGCGCCACTGTTGACACGTTTGGTGGTAGGATTCGGTTTCCACGCCACCGGACACGGCAAGCTGCAAAATCTCCAAAAGGTCACCGGTTTTTTCACCGATCTCGGCATCCCGTTTCCCGGAGCCAATGCAGCGTTCATCGCTGGCCTGGAATTCTTCGGCGGACTCTTCCTGATCCTTGGCCTCGGAACCCGCATCTTCGCCTTCCTGCTGTCCTGCACCATGGTGGTCGCTCTATTGACCGCCGACCGGCCCACATTGATAGAAAAGTTCCCGGCCGACGTGTCGGATGTCACGTCATTCACCTTCCTGGTATTCTTAATATGGTTGGTTCTTTACGGACCCGGCCCCATCAGTATCGATTACTTCTTGAGCAAGTGGTTGGGGCTGAACGGCAAAACCGGAGAGTCGAAGTAAATGGCGAACAATCGGTGGGGTTATCCGGATTTGGGTTTCGGCATCGGGCTGCGTTCCGTGCACTTCGAGCACATCCTGAAGAACAATCCCGTCATCGATTGGTTTGAAGTTCTGTCAGAAAACTATCTGGATACCGGCGGCCGTCCGCTGCACGTGCTGGATCAAGTGGCCGAACGGTATCCGGTGGTGCTGCATGGCGTGTCGCTCTCGGTGGGCAGCACGGACCCCATCGACTTCGAATACTTGAAAAAGCTCAAAGCGCTCGCCAAGCGAGTAAACGCGCGCTGGGTTTCCGATCATTTGTGCTGGACGGGCGTCACAGGCCTCAACACGCATGATCTGCTGCCCATGCCCTACACCGATCAGGCGCTGCGTCACACCATTGAGCGGGTGCGCAACATCCAGGATTTCCTGGAGCGGCCCATCGCGCTTGAAAACGCGTCCACGTATTTGGAATTCAGCGCATCAAAATGGCCGGAGAGTGAGTTCATCGCCGCGCTGGCGGAGGAGGCCGATTGCGGCATCCTGCTGGATGTTAACAACGTCTATGTAAGCTCGTTCAACCACGGATTCGATCCCAAGAAATACATCGACAACATTCCGAAGGATCGCGTGGTGCAGATGCACCTGGCCGGGCACACCAACAAAGGCACGCACATCCTGGATACTCACAGCGACTACGTCATCAACACCGTGTGGGAGCTGTACCGCTATGCCCATCGCAAGTTGGGCGGCGTGGCGACACTGCTGGAATGGGATGCCAATATTCCGGAGTTCGACGTGGTGCACGGCGAGGCATTGAAGGCCCGCCAGTTCCGTGAGCAGGAAGATAAGAAGACACCCGCACCGGAACTGGAAGAGGTTCCCGCGTATGGCGACTGATCCGGGGCTCGACCGCGTTCAGCGCTGGATGCAGACCCTCATCCAGGACCAGGGCACCTGCGAAGAAGCCATCACATCCGATCGCGCGCAGGCCGAAATTCCCGCCGATCAGGCTCGCACCATCGTGCTTCCGTCCAAAACACTTTCTTCGTTTGAGCGCCTGGACATTTATCGCGAGATGTACCTGTTGCGCATGGAAGAGGCGCTATCGAGCGACTATCCGGCGCTCAAGCACTACCTGGGCGACGACGAATTCGTGCGTATGGTGGCGCGCTACGTGGAAGTTTACCCATCGCGCAGCTATACGCTGAACCGGTTGGGCGATCATGTTCCCGAGTTTCTGTCGACGCTCGATGATCTCCCGAAGCGAGATTTCTGTCACGATTTGGCACGCCTGGAATATGCCCTGACCTGCGTGTTCGATGCGGGCGAAACTGCACCGTTGACTCCGGAAGCGGTGCGAGCGGTGCCGCAGGATGCGTGGGAAACCGCGGTTCTTAAGCCGATCGAAGCTTTCCGGCTGCTGAACTTCGATTATCCAGTCAGCCGCTATCTCGGATTCGTGGACGAAGAGAATCCCGCACCACGCCTGGCGCGGAAGAAGACCCGGGTGGTTGCTTATCGTCGTAACTACCATGTCCATCGCATGGATCTGACGCAACCTGCGTATGAACTGCTCTCCGCACTGGCCGCCGGGCAAACTGTCGGAGACGCAATCGTAAGCGTGATGACGCGCAAGTTCCGCCCGGCCATCAAGGAGAAGCAGTTGTTCGAGTGGTTCCGCGACTGGATGGCCGAGGGGCTGTTCCAGACCGTAGAAATTGCCCACCGATAAACGTGGCGCACGCACTCTTGCGTGCCGCGTTCACACTCGTGTGAACGCCTTTGAGTCTATAGAACGTAGGCTCTTAGCATCCAGATGACCAGCCAGATCGCGACTATTACCATCACGATCTTCCCAATTAGTGAATGTGCCGTAGCTTCTGTTTCTCGGCCATGACCCAACCATAGCATTGTGAAACTTTTCAGGGCCGCGCGTAATCGACTAAAGTGGAGGCGTTGTGGATACAAAAGAAAAGCTTCCGCCGACTAGCCCCGAGAAGGATCAACCTGAAGATCCGGTAGACGAGGCCGGCGAAGAGTCATTTCCAGCCAGCGATCCGCCCGCCTGGACAGCATTGGCCGCCCACTGATATCGCGGCCACGCCGCGTGCGCTAAACTCGACTTTGAAAGCCTCGTTTATCGCGGGCGCGTAGCTCAGGTGG
>PMOK01000196.1 GCA_003162425.1 Bryobacterales bacterium
AGCGTCCGCGCCACCACCTGGCGCGCTTGTTGCAACAGGTCCGAGCCGTCTTCCAGCGACATGAATCCGCGGCTCACGATCTCAGGCAGCGTCTCGCTCTTGCCTGAGTGTTTGTTGATGGCGATGATCGGCAACACGAAGCCATCCTCGGAAAGATGCCGGCGGTCGCGGATTACGATATCCTCCACCACTTCGTCGATGGTCCCTGAATCGATACACACGCGGCCCACTTGGACCTTCTCGCCCCGGCGCGCGCCTAATTTATCAATTTCCAGCGTCTCGCCAGTTTCCAGCACAAACGAATCCTCGAGACCTGCGCTGCGCAGATGCTGCGCGAGAGACGCGTGCCGGGCAAGCTGCCGATATTCGCCGTGGACCGGAAGGAAATAACGCGGCCGAACCAGGTTCAACACCAGCTTCAGTTCTTCCACGCTACCGTGTCCGGACACATGCACGGGCGGATTCATGGAACCGTAAATCACATCCGCGCCGCGCTTGGCGAAATGGTTGATCATCCGGTAAATGCCCTTCTCGTTGCCGGGAATGATGCGAGCGCTTAGCGCCACTGTATCGCCCGGCTGCAGAGAGAGGTTCTTGTGATTGTCCACCGCGATGCGCGAGAGCGCGGACATCGGCTCGCCTTGCGTTCCGGAAGCAACTACGCACACTTTGCTCGGCTCGGTCTGCATGATGTCCTGCGGCCGCAGCAAAATTCCATCGGGTACCTGAAGCAGTCCCAGCGTATGCGCGATCTCGGTGACGTTCAGCATGCTGCGGCCCAGAAACGCGACCTTCCGGCCGTATTCCGACGAAACATCCAGGATCTGCTGCAAACGGTGGATGGACGAGCTGAAGCATGAAATCACCAGGCGCTGCTCGGCGCGGTAGAAGATGTCTTCCAGGCGCGGCCGCACGGCGCGTTCGCTTTCCGTATAGCCGGGGCGATCAACGTTGGTCGAATCCGACATCAACAGCAGTACGCCGCGCTTACCGTATTCGGCCAGCGTGTGGAGATCGAACAACTCGTTGTCGGTGGGAGTCGGGTCCACTTTGAAATCGCCGGTGTGAATGATGACGCCCAGCGGCGTCGTGATAGCCAGCGCCATGGAGCTGACGATGGAATGCGTGACGTGGATGAAGTCAATGCTGAACGGGCCGATTTCGATTTTCGTCCCAGGCTTCACCCGGTGCAGTTTCGCCTGGTCCAGCAGTCCGTGTTCCTCCAGACGCCTTTCCACCAGCGCAAGCGTAAAAGCCGTGCTGTAAACCGGTATGTTGAGTTCGCTCAACAGGAATGGCACCGCCCCGATGTGGTCTTCATGACCATGCGTCAAGATCAGCGCCCGAACCTTGGCGCGATGTTGCTCGAGATAACTGAAGTCGGGTGTGACGATATCTACGCCCAGCAGTTCGGCATCCGGAAACATCATTCCCGCGTCCACTACGATGATGTCGTCGCCGTAGCGGATGGCCATGGAGTTCATGCCGAACTCGCCCAGGCCGCCGAGCGGGATCAGTTGCAGCTTTTGGTCAGACATTGAACCTTTCAGATTAGCAGGTGGCTGGTGACTTGTTGCTGGTAGCTGGCGAAGCAAGTGTTATCCTGCGGATGAAGGCGCTGTTTTAATGCACTGGCGGAAGGTGTCGCTGCGGTTCAGTTGTGGCCTCCTGTTTCTCGGGATGCTATACGCCGTCCAGCGGCCGTTCAAACAATACCCCGGTATCGAATATGAGGAATTCAATCTGCCGCCGGACTGGCAGCGCCCCGCTGAATGGGCCTTCGCCAGGCTGATGTATCCGCCCGGTCCAAATGACGGCTATCGCGGCCGCGGTGGTGACTGGCACTTTGGCATGTCGCTTTGGACACAGGATTATCCGCGGGCGGATCGCCACTTCTCGGAAGCGGTCCGGCGTTTGACGCGACTGGATGTGCGCTCTGTCGAGCAAGCCGTGAACCTGGACGATGGCGACGATGTTTACAACTGGCCCTGGCTCTATGCCGTCCAGGTGGGCGAATGGGGCCTGACAGAAGCGCAGGCAAAGGTGATGCGCGACTACTTGCTGCGCGGCGGCTTCTTCATGGCCGACGATTTCCACGGAACCTATGAGTGGGAAATGTTCGAGAAACGGATCCGGTTCGTTTTTCCGGATCGTCCCATCGTGGACATCGACGACAAGGACGCTATCTTCCACACGGTTTTCGATCTGGACGATCGCTTCCAGGTTCCTGGAGAGGCGCATTTGAGGCAAGGCTGTAAGAACTGCGCGAGCGGCGGCACCGGGGCTCACTGGCGCGGCATCTACGATGACAAAGGCCGCATCATGGTGGCCATCTCTTACAATTCCGATCTGGGCGACGCCTGGGAGTGGGCCGATGATCCGTATTACCCGGAGAAGTTTTCAGGTCTGGCGATTCGGGTGGGCGTGAATTACATCGTGTATGCGATGACGCACTAGCCCACGATGCTTACCATCCGCCCTGGCACTGTAGACGACGCCGAAACTATCACGGCACATCGTCGGGCGATGTTCTGCGAAATGGGCTATAGCGGCGAGGCCG
This sequence comes from Bryobacterales bacterium, assembly GCA_003162425.1. Taxonomy (GTDB): domain Bacteria; phylum Acidobacteriota; class Terriglobia; order Bryobacterales; family Bryobacteraceae; genus Palsa-89. The sequence goes on from PMOK01000196.1 coordinate 2,561, forward strand.
CTCTCGATGCCATGACCGCCGCTTTTCTCCCCTGGCTGCGCCAGAGAATGAATGACA
>PMOK01000276.1 GCA_003162425.1 Bryobacterales bacterium
GGCGGTGGGCTTGCCGCGTCCCACTTTCCGCTTGGATCATAGACCATACTCACATACACCGGGTTCGTTTGGACGTCGTCGAATTGAACGGACGCGGACTTTGAAGAGACTCCTTTGAGGTCGATTGGCGGTGCCCCTGCCTCCTCCGTTACGAAATTCGGGTTGTCCCAAAGCACGACATATACCTTGTGCGATTCGTCTACCGGACCGGAGCCGGTGTAGCTCACTTGAACCTCCAGCTTTGCGCTCTTGTCTTGTGCGCGGGCCGTTAGCGCGGATACGAAGACCGTCCCGGAGAGTAAAAAATTTCGTCTGTCCATTTCCATCCTCCTATCCCTATCGGATAGCGCCCCCGCTAATCGCCTCTCTGAAGCGACGGCTGTCAAGTCGGTATTTGCGCCATGCATCTTCGTCCCGTAGGTCGTGAGGAGGGGTTGGTCTTGTCACGCTCAAGCTGGAGGCATCTTCTTCGTCGGGGTTAGCGATCTTCTCGATGATCTTCTCCAGGGCATGAGGATACTTTGCCGTCAGGTACACTCTTGCATCGACCTCGGTCAAGAAGGAAGCCGAATACGTGAACGGAAGACCCTGCAAGCTGTTTTCTTCCCACACGTCTAGGGTACAGGATGTTGTTCCAATCGCTTTCGTCGTGTAAGCAACCTTGCTTTTGTCCAGCCAAAATTCCATAATGTCCCCTTCCGGCTACGTTAACGTGCCTTCAAACGGCAGATGCCATTGCGGCGAGGAGACGCTAAGCATCCAAACTAAGCTAACCGATTCAGCATTGGTAGTCTGTCCAATATTGCTCACAAGTCCTCGAACGTCGCTGGAGCGTGGGTATGTTTTGCAAAACTACAAAACCGCTGCGATCACAGCGAACGTGTCGCTGAATGCCAGAACGAGCACAAGGAAAGTTCTCAGTTCGTTTCAAGGTTCGCTGAATCGCTTTCACCGGCCTTTCGCCTTCTCAATTTCCCCTTTGGCATGTGGGTCCACGTCCAACTTGATTCGCCGAATGATGGGATCGGTGCGGATTGGAGCAAGGCGGGTGATCTTGAATTTTACGGGGCAGAAAATAGAGCGGGCAATGTGAGTAGCGGTGCGGCTGGGTTCTTCGGAGAGCAAACCCGGCGCACGTCGGGGGCTTATACTTGCGCATTATTGAGCCTGCGTTCAAGATACGCGACAAGACTGAACGCTGGGTGTGTGGGGACGACTCAACTGCCGCATGTGCGGCGAGTCGAGGAGTGGTTTAGAATCAAAAGAGCAACAGATTTTGGGCGCGTAGCTCAGTTGGTTAGAGCGCCTGCTTCACACGCAGGAGGTCGCAGGTTCGAGTCCTGCCGCGCCCACCATTCCCGCACTTGCGAATCAGCAACTTGCAATTGTGACCCCTGAGCATTTCCTGTTCTCATTCTCCAAAACGTATCAGAACCGTATCAAAACCCGATCGGTCCCGTTTCACCGTATCAAAACCACTAAGCACATTCGTGCTCGTTGGCCTTGCGGTTTAGCTTGGCCAGCGCCTCCCGTTTCATCTGGAGCTTCATCTGGGAGTATTTCTTGAACACCTTCGCATCAGTCTGCCGAAGGAGCTGCGTGACCCACTCGTCCGCAACGCCGCCCGCACTAAGACGAGTAGCGTGTGTAGATCGAAGATCGTACAGCCGGAAGTAGGGCATGCCTGCCTTCCTTAAAGTTCGTTCCCAGGTCTTCTTGAAGTTCGTCTGATACCCGGTCGGGCTCTTCGAACTCGGAAAGAGCCACGGTCCTGGACCAGCAACCTCCATCTGGCTCTCGAATGCTTCGGCAGCGATATCCGTCAAGGGCACTTCGGCAACCCCGGTTGGGGTCTTCGAATCTGCGATGAACACCAGCTTGTTCGAAAGGTCAACGTGCTCCTTGCGAAGCGGCGCCAGTTCCTTGTAAACGCGCATTCCAGTTTCTGTGAGAATCCGGATCACGTTTCGCAAATATACGGGCGCGTGAGATTCAATCGCCTGTTGCTCCGACCACGTCATGTAATGCGGTCGGAACAGCCCCTTGAGAATTACAGGAAACTCTACGCCGGAACATGGATTGGTCGGACAGAGCTTCTTTTTGACGGCCACGCTGAAGATGCGCCGAAGGATTCGAAACTCCTGATGCACGGTCGCGGGTTTCAGGAGTCCGAGTTCCGCGATCCCCTCCCTCCGGCGGACATGCTTGCGGTGCTGGAGCCGATTGCGCAGGTGGATCTCGATTTGGGTTGCGTCGATCTCCGTCATTTTCATCAGGCCGAACACCGGTCGCAGAGTCTTGAGCGCATTCTCATTCGCTTCGTGCGTGCCCGCAGCGCGGATCGGCGGCTTGGAATAGTTCTCCAAGAAAAAATCCGCCCATTCGCCAAAAGTGAGCTGCTCGCCCTTGCGGACGATGAGCAAAGTGTTGTTGTCTCTGGCTTGAAGCCTTTCGCGAAGTTGGCGTTGAGCTTCCTGCCAGTCCTCTGTATGGGTTGATTCCAGGCGGCGGCAACCGGAACTGTCCCGGTAGCGCATCCACCAAATACTGCTGTCATTGCGTCGGTAAACGACACCATCATGCTTACTCGGTCTTGCCATTCCCAATCTCCTGTTTGAATTGCGCGCGGAAGGGCTCCAACTCCGATTTCAAGAACCGGATGTTGCGACCCATTACGCGGAGATGAGGAATCTGCTTTCGCTCAACCCAAAGATACACTGTTTGTGGGCTGACGCCAAGAAAGACCGCGGCTTCGCGAACGCGAATCGGCAATTCGTTGATGGTAGAGCGGAGTGGCGCATTGATCGTCGCGTTCATGAAGAGCCCTGGCACCAATGTGGTGCTCAACTCTAAGGGAATGGTGGGGCTAACTCGGGACACACAGCTGCAGCCGACGGTGTACCGCTCCCCCACAGTGGTTGGGAAAAAGGTCGTAATCCTTTCTCAAACCAGGTTTCTACCAGTGGGATCGCCATCGCCGTGGATGATCCGGATATCGAAGTTCTTTTCGAGCGCCCGTCGCGCCTGGGCGAACGGATCCCGTTCAGGCTGGTCGGCCACGCGGGGCGGTTCCGCGGATGCTTGTTGCACGGGGACCAGCATTTGTGACGCGCTGCCAGTTTGTCGCATAAAAGCCTCTAGTGCCTCGGTCCTGCGGTTGGCGGCGTCTCTGCGCCGGAATCGCCTTTTGTAGGAGCTCAAAGTAGCGCGCGTCACTACTATTCCTTCCTCCTCAAGCCATTCGCGGATGCTCTTCAGACTCTGACCATCGGCCAAGGCTCCTTCAATCTCCCGCCACAGCGCTCGAATCTGTCCCGCTTTGGTGACCGGCTTTTCCTCGCGCCGCGCAGCGAGGCGGTTCCGGGCCTGCGTGATCCATTTCCCGCTTCGTTTATTGGGGTCATTTGCTCCCGTCCGCACTGTCATTTGGTCAGCCCGTCCCCGTTCAGCGATTCCACCACTACGGGAACGGCGGAGCAATTTTGGGACCGGAAGTTAGCAGAAGAATACAAAAGGCGGCAGATTGTGGCGCTATGTGGCATTTCGCTGGAAGGTGGCACGAGTGCGGCATTTGGTGGCAAAGGGTGGCCAATTGCGGCACCGACACCACTCCCAGCAACCACTTTCCGCCAGCAGACACGGGTAGTGGAACATAAGGGTGGGATGCGTCTTTGTGTGTTTTCGTCGATTTATGGTTGACGGCGTTGGACTTCTCGCGGGATGCGTTCCGGGGAAATTGCATCCCAGTTGGGATGCGCACTCATTTTCGTGATTTCCAACGTCCCAGAGCGGCTCTGGCGTTCCCTTAGAGGCGAAGGGACTCATATGCTCCAGCGGGCAATTCGATTTCCTGAGACCACGGGAAAAGGCGTTGGCGAGGTGCCCGAGAACCGTCGTTTCTCCTCACCAACCGCGTTCATCCGCCACGTTGCAGAACAAGAATTGTCCAGACACAATGGAGACTTCGCGAGTGCCGAGCAACTACTGGACGCCACGTCTGGCAGGAGGTGTTACCGCTGGCGCAACAAAGCACTTTCACGTTTGGGGACCGCCGGGCCAGTAAAATACATTGCCCGCATTGTGAATGAACCGAAATCAGTCCCTTTTGAATCCACTACTCGTTGAACCTTGGATGGCGAGCATCCGCCCTTTTGAATCACGAGAGAAGCGAATTTGCATGCTGCGGTTCGGGAGAGTGCGCGCGTGATATGCTAACGCGAAAGGAGATCGTATGCCGCCTCGGAGAACTCTCGCAATTTCAAGTGGTTTTCTTATGTTTTGTTTGGCGATTGTGAGTTGTGCGACGATGAAGAATGTTCGCGACGCCATTGCGCCGGTACAAAATCAAGCGAATAAGACGCGGGACCAAGTGGGTGCTCTGCAAAAGGAAGCCGATGCGAATAAGCAATCGATCGGTGAGCTGGATCGGGAGATAGCCACCACTAGCGAGAAGGCCGACGATGCGAACAAGAAGGCCACGGAGGCCGCCGCTGCGGCCGCGAGCGCCGCATCAGCTGCAGCCGATGCAAAACAACGCGCTGATGCGGCAGACGCGCTTGCGCGCGAACTCCAGACGAAACTGGATCGATCGCTACAACACCTCGACAATTACACGTTACTAGCTACCGAACAGATATTCTTCGCGGTCAATCGCACTTCCTTGACCAAAGAAGAGGATGAAAAACTAGACGCCGTCATTGCAAAACTCGACAAGATTAAGGGCTATGTTGTAGAAGTAGCAGGCTACGCAGACTCTACAGGGGACAGGGCACACAATCTTGAGATAAGCAGCAAACGAGCCGACGAGGTGGTCCATTATTTGGTGCAACACGACGTTGAACTTCGAGCGATTCGTCAACTGGGTGTGGGAAGCGATTTCCCTGGCGCGGACAACAAGACGCGCGAAGCCCGCAAAATGAATCGCCGAGTGGACGTCAAGATTTACGTGCGTGATGTGACTGGGGAAGGGCGAACCAGTTAGCGGAGTGGCCGCTCAAGGTCTAAGATCCCATCAGTCTGACCTCCGCGCGAGACGCACACAATGTTTTCGGCGACGTCGTTCTGCAGCAGCGTTGCCGCGTCAATCAGCGAGCGACGATTTAGGAGGTTAATATGCCGTCGAACGCGAAACCTTTAATCGGCAGGTTGAATGAGACAACGCGGGCAGCCATGGAGGCTGCCGCCGGGCTGTGCCTCGCGCGGACGCACTACGATGTTGAGATTGAACATTTTCTAATTAAGGCGCTCGACACGACAGAAGGTGATGTCGCGCGGATCTTGCAGCATTTCGAAGTGGACGTCTCTCATCTCAGCGCAGAGTTGACAAGGAGCCTGGACAGATTGAAGCGAGGGAACGCTCGGACGCCCGACTTCAGCCCAAAGCTGCTCGTGATGCTGGAAGAAGCCTGGGCGTTGGGATCGTTGCACTTTGACGCGGCCAATATCCGCACGGGTTTTGCCATCCTTGCCTTAGCCACGAAGGATGATCTTGCCCGGCTTATTCGGACGAGCAGCAAGGAATTTCAGAAGATTGACGGAAACGCCTTGTGGAAGAATTTCGCTAGCGTCGTTGCTGGATCACGAGAAGACACAGGAAGTGCACAGCGCTCCCCTGAGGATACGGCCGCCGACGGAGTGCGAGCCGGAGGTAAGACGCCGAACCTGGATCAATTCACCATCGACCTTACGGAAAGGGCAAGACAGGGAAAGATCGATCCGGTATTGGGCCGAGACTTCGAAATCCGCCAAATCGTAGATATATTGATGCGGCGGCGTCAAAACAATCCGATCTTAACCGGCGAGGCGGGCGTCGGGAAAACTGCTGTCGTTGAGGGTTTTGCGGTTCGAGTTGCCAAAGGTGATGTGCCTCCGGCGCTTTCGAATGTTGTGATCCGAGCTTTGGATCTAGCCCTGTTGCAAGCGGGAGCAGGCATTAAGGGAGAATTCGAAAACCGGCTCAAAGGACTAATAGAGGAGGCGAAATCGAGTGCAGTGCCTGTCATTCTGTTTATCGATGAGGCTCACACAATGATAGGCGCGGGCGGCCAAGCCGGGCAGGGTGATGCCGCCAACCTTCTAAAACCGGCACTCGCGCGCGGCGAACTTCGCACGATCGCTGCGACGACGTGGTCGGAGTACAAAAAGTATTTCGAGAAGGACGCTGCTCTGGCGCGCCGATTCCAGGTTGTCAAAGTCGAAGAGCCGAGCGAAAGCCAGTGTGGTGTCATGCTTCGCGGAATTGTCTCCACGCTTGAAAACCACCACAATGTGCGCATCCTTGACGAAGCTGTGAAGGCTGCGGTGCGGTTATCCAGCCGCTATCTCGCGGGCCGCCAACTTCCCGACAAGGCTGTGAGCGTCCTCGATACTGCTTGCGCGCGTTTGTCGTTACTGCAGAATACCACGCCTAGTCGCGTGGAAGATCTCACCAGGCGTATTGACGATCTGACTGTTCAAGAGAGAATTCTGAGGCGTGAAGCCGCTGCCGGCGCGGACCACAGGGACGAGCTCGCACAGATTGAGAAGGAACGGCGTGCCTCCGAAGAGCGCCTGGCTGTGTGGCGCGAACGTTGGGAGAAAGAACGTGTCCTCGTGGAAAAGTTGCGCGCTCTGCGAATCCAGCTAGAGGAAGCCGACCTGGCGAGTGGTCAGGTTTCGACGGAGGCGGCGCAATCTCTGCGAGACGAGCTTGCGGCAAATACTCGTGAGCTCGATACCCTGCAAGGCGAAGAGCCATTAATCGGAGTGTGCGTGGACCGCCAGATCGTGGGTGAAGTGATTTCCGGGTGGACCGGTATTCCAGTGGGGAAAATGGTGCGTGACGAGATTTCGCTGGTTCTCGACCTGGAGTCACATCTAGGACAACGTGTAATTGGGCAATCGCATGCCCTCGCGAGCATTAGCCAGCGCATCTCAACGTCTCGAGCGAGTCTGGACGATCCTGGGAAACCGGTGGGCGTTTTCTTGCTGGTGGGCCCGAGCGGCGTCGGGAAGACCGAAACTGCCTTAGCCTTGGCTGATCTACTCTACGGCGGGGAACGAAATCTAATAACCATCAACATGTCCGAGTTTCAAGAGGCTCATACGGTATCCACTCTCAAGGGGTCGCCTCCCGGATATGTGGGGTATGGTGAAGGCGGTGTGATGACGGAAGCCGTCCGGCGGCGGCCGTTTTCAGTGCTGTTACTCGATGAAGTGGAAAAAGCTCACCCGGATGTTTTGGAATTGTTCTACCGTGTCTTCGACAAAGGGGTGATGGAGGATGGGGAAGGGCGAGAGATTGACTTCAGGAACACCATCATTCTTCTTACGAGCAACGCGTGCTCCGACCAGTTAATGCAACTCTGCTCGGACCCGGACAATCTTCCGACCCTGCCAGAACTCGTGATGCACCTAAAACCCGCACTAAACCGAATCTTCAAGCCGGCGTTCCTCGGACGGATGGTCGTGGTGCCCTACTATCCGATTCGGGACGAAGCCCTCAAGCGCATTGTCACTTTGAAGCTGGAGAGGATTCGGCGCCGCGTTCTTGAGAGCCATCGCCTCGAACTTACCTACGATCAAATGCTGATTGATACGATCGCCGACCGATGCACGGAGGTTGAAAGCGGAGCTCGCAACGTGGACAATATTCTGACGAACACGCTTCTCCCCGAGCTATCGCGGAAGCTGCTTCAGTCGATGGTGAGTGGATCTGTAATGACCGCAATCCGGATAGGGGTCGCGACGGACGGCTCATTCGTTTATTCTTGAGTCCATGCCGAAGTCGTACCCTTTGCCAAGCAGCCCTTTTTTTTCGTCCCCGCTGCCTAGAACGAAGAACAGGTACTCACCAGGATGATCCAAGATGACGCTCAGACGGAACACACCTTGCATGACATCTCCGGATTCGAACTGCCGCACCGACTTGACAGGAAAGACTGGCTTACCGGGTTTCTTACCGAAGTCAATATCTCGGCGGTTCTCGGACAGTTGCAGGGCAAGAAGAACCAGGTCATCCGTTGCGGACTTGTCCGCAAGCCGCGCGTAGAAAACAAGTGGCCGGCCTGCGACGCGGGTTCGTGCGGCAGGACCCACCACGGAACCGATCACGTGTCCTTTCAACATTCCCGCCGACAGCATGGGCATCACCTTGCCCGGCTGTTTGGACGGAACCACCGGCCTAGAATCGAGCTTCACGAATTCGTCCTTGCCAGCGAGATAGTAAATACCAGCCTCTGGAGGAACCTTTAAAGCCAGCGGGTCCTTCGGAACCGGTGGTGGAACGGAAGGTGATATTGCCGGAGGGTTCGAGGGCGGCGGTGGAGTGTACGGTGCACCTGGTTCGAGCAGAAATTTGATAACTGTTTCACTCACGCCGGATTTCTTCAGCTCAAGGATTTCATCCGAGTTCAAGTCAAAAGCCTTGGAGTTTTGCTTCACTCTTGCGACGACAAGCTCCTCAGACACGCCCGCCTTCACTAACTGCACAACTTCTTCGAGCGTCAATGAGCCAGGAACGACCTTCGGCTGTTCTTGGCTGTTCAGCCTGAGGATGGCGATTAAGGCGAGTAGCAGCGCCAATTTACTTGTCATGCAAATCCCAGCACAGTAGTTCGAATCGGGGCCCAAAGAAAGATTATCACTCAATGAACCGCAATAGCCGGGCATCACGGACTAGCCAGTGCTAAGCAGTCCTTGCGCGCTGTTCGTAGAAAGGATAGTCTGAGGAGTATCATTTCCTGGTGCTAGCATGCCATTGACCGATTCCGCTCCGGCCGTCGAGAGAGCGGACACACTCGCCTTGCTGTATCAAGGCGTCCTGACAGGGATTGTCAGGATACAGGCGGCCCGTCAGTCTATCGCCGACGTTGAGACGTTTCGAAGACGAATGAAGGCCGCTTTGCAGGACGTCATGAAGGAGGCCACGGCAGCCGGTTACGAACCCACCGAGGTTCGGGAAGCAGAATTTGCAGTGGTCGCTTTCTTGGATGAAGCCATTCTTTCCTCAAAAGAGCCTAAAGCGGAAGAGTGGCGCAAAAGACCCCTCAATATCGAGCTTTTCGGTCAGGCGATCGCCGGTCACGTTTTCTTCGACAAATTGACGGATATAGAACGCCGCCGCGACTCTTTGCAATTGGCCGATTTACTGGAAGTGTACCTGCTCTGCCTGTTACTCGGATTCGAGGGACGTTTTGCTCCTCCGCTAAATAGCGAAGCACACCGAATTATTGAGCGCGTGCGCGCACGGATTGAGTCCATTCGCAGGATAGATTACAAGTTGTCTCCGTTGCTGGACCTCACTCCCGCGCCGCCCGCCATTGCCAGCGGTCCCCCATGGCCGCTGTGGGCTGCGGGAGCTTTGGCTGCGGCCATACTTCTCTTCGTGTTGTTCAAGCTGCATCTCGGGTGGATGGTGGGACGTATACCGTCCGCACTGCTGGATCTAAGATGAGGAAGCCCGCGGGACGATGATTCGAAGATTTCTATTCATCCTCTTCCTTTACGTGCTGCTGGTCTGGCTTCTCGCGTGGTACTTCTGCCGGCCGGATTTAAATCAAATTGTAGAACGCGGAATATTGTGGACCGCCATAGGTGTTGGTGCGCTTCTCGCGGGGTTCATTGTTGAGCGTTTTGTCACTTGGTGGCGGCAGCGGCGCGCGGCCAAGGCCGCGAGTCCTGAGAAACCGGTAGCTACAACCAAGACAGTGCACGAAGACGACGCTGCGTTGATGAATCTTCTCAGGGAAGCCGACGATCGGCTAGCGAGTGCGCCCGGTAGCCCGGCTCGCGCAGGGATACGGGTTCGGGATCTGCCCTTGTTTCTCGTGGTGGGTCTGGAAGGCGCGGGGAAGACAGCAGTTCTGCAGAACTCCGGGATTGAGCCTTCGCTTCTTGCCGGTCAGGTCTTGGGCAGCGGAACGCCCATAACGTCGACTCGAGTCGCCAATGTTTGGCTCGCCCATGAATCGATTTTCGTTGAGATGAGCGGGCGTGTTTTCAACAGTGAACCGGGGCGCCTCGCGGAATTCGTCAGCGTGCTGCAGCCAGGTGGCAGGTCCAGAGGATGGATGAGCTGGTTCCAGCTTTTTCGAAAACCGATTTCGTTGCGGGGCGTCCTTCTCTGCATCGACTCCCGCAATTTTGCTGGAGCTCCCGAACCGGCCTCCCTGGACCGCGCGGCACAGAAGGTCCGCGAGAGATTGCTCGCGATTTCGGAGAGTCTCGGAATTGAATTCCCGGTCTATGTCTTGCTCACAAATTTGGACGGATTACCCTATTTCGCGGAATACTTCGCCCACCTTTCCGAAGATGAATCCGGACAGGTGTTTGGCGTTCTAAGAGACGAGAAGCCGGTTGGCGAGAACGAAAAACGTGTGTGGGCCGATGCAGAGACCAGAAGGCTGAACCGGGCGTTTCAGTCACTTTTCGGACGATTGAGTGACAGGCGTCTGTTAACGTTGACGGTTGAGCCGGACCCATCGCACAAACCAGCAGCCTACGAATTTCCACGAGAGTTCAAGCGCATCCGGCCCGCCCTGGTTCAGTTTCTTGTGGATGTCTTCAAACCGGACCCCTTAAAGCTGAGCCCGCGTTTGCGAGGATTCTTCTTTGTTGGGACAAAGAAGGTGGAGCGCGTGCTCAACCCCGGCGACGCAAAGAGTACCTACTCGTCGCAAAGGAAGGCTTTCGACGCCACTCAAATTTTCAAACCTGGGATGCGCGTGCCCTCGGGCGATCCATCGGTTCTTGGCAAAAGCGCCGCATCAAGCGCCGGCCAATTGGCGGACCGCTGGGTGTTCCTGACCGAGCTCTTTCATAGAGTGCTCCCCGGCGATCGTCCCCCGATTGCGAATACGTCTGGGCGGACGAGGCTCGATCCTCATCGAAAATATGTACTGGGTGGTGCAGTTGCGCTCGCTGGATTCTTGATATTCGTTTGGACCTTTTCGTGGATTGGGAATTGGCGTCTTTCTGGAAGAGTGGGAAGAGCAGTCAATGCAGCGCAAACGGGAGATGGAACCTTGAGTCTTCAAAACCTCCAAACCCTCGGCCGCCTACGAGACGAGATCGAACGGTTGGAGGCCGATAGATCGCTTATTCTTCATTGGGGGCTATACCAGGGTGACACACTGCTGGATGTCGCACAAAGGGCCTATTTCGAACGTTTGAAACAGTTGAGTCTGGATGGTATTAATCGTGTGTTGGCCGGACATCTGGAGCACGCCTCCTCCGAGGCACAGTCCGCGGCGGCTACCCGTGATCGATTAGAAACCCATCGAACGATTACAGCAGGGTGTTCGGTCGACCGGCCTCTCATATCGAGAGTCCTAAAGATGACTGCCGTGGAGGTGCATCCGGAGCTGAGCGGAGAGCAGCTGACCCTGTTGCAAAGTCAGTTGGACTTTTACGCAGGACGATTTGAGCGCAACAAACAGCCGCCGGTGAAATTAGCAGAGAAGGTATCAGCCGTCGAGGAAGCCCGAAATTATCTACGCAGCATGGGGGGGCTCGACCAACAATTGCAGTCCATCGTGAGACAGTTGAATCAACAAGTCAAATCCGCTTCGGTGACCGAAAACACAGAAGACTATCGCTTGTTGTTAAAAGGAAACGCTGAAGTTATCGGGGCGTTCACGAAAGCAGGCTACGACCTCTTTGACGGGCTGGCCGCGAAAGTGGGGAACAGTGGCGGGGACGACAGTTGCGTGATGGGGAATTCGGAACGGGTTGAAGCGGTGGGCAACGTCTTGGACCCGCGCACCCGGGACCAGCTTAAATCGCTATATCTTCTCCAATACGCAAAGGCGTGGAAGGAGTTTCTTGCCTCATACAGCGTCATTCCTTATAGGGACGCGCACGATGGGGCAGTGCGGCTCGGAAAGCTCAGTGCTTCCAGCTCTCCGCTTCTGGCCGTTGTGCACCTGGTGGCAACAAACACAAACTTCCCCGCCCCGAAACCGGGTGAGTTGGGCCTGGTTGGAAAAGGCGCTCAGGCGCTCGGCCTTAGTCGAGTGGCGAAGGCCGATAAAGCGTTAGCAGAAGGAAAGCAACTGCTTGAGAAGGACACACGTATAACGACCCCCGCGTATTTAACTCAGCTATTCCAGCCGGTACTCTTTACCTCCCCACCTGAGGATGGTCTAGTCAACGACCACGACCGATCGTACATTGAAGGTTTAAGGAAGCTGCAGGAGGGCCTTTACACGCTAGTGCAAGCTTCGCCAGCAGAGAAACCGACAGCAATCTCGGGGGCTCACGCCGCCTTCAGCCAGGCACAACGGGCACATTTGGCCCTTGCGGATCAATTCAGGAACGCTGCCGACGACGGGCTGAGCAAGCAACTGACCGATTTATTGGAACAGCCCATTCATCTGGCCGAACCGCTCGTCCCGATCAATGCCGATAGATCGATCGCGGCGACGAAGAACGGCGAGCTTGCTCTTTTCTGCCGGGAAATGTCCCCCATCTTGCGTAAGTATCCATTTAACCCGGCAAATCCAATCGGGGCCTCGATCACGGACCTAAGCAACGGTTTCGAACCCGGCAGAGGAAAGGTTTGGAAGTACGCGCTTGAGAAAGGGGCGGATCTCGTGGTCAGGAATACTTCCTCGAACAAGTGGGAAAGGAATCAAAACTGGCAAGGACCGCGGGTAACGCAAGACTTGGTGAACTTCTTGGATCGAGCGCAGGAATTATCGACTGCTATGTTCACCGACGCTGGTATGTTGCAGCCCAAGCTGAGATACATCTTGCGTCCCACCGGTTCCCAGCCGGTCCGTCTAGTACTGGACGGTACTGACCTTCGAAGTTCCGAAAGCGCATTGCAAAAGACCTTCTATTGGCCGGCCCAAGACGACAATAAACAAGGGGCGGAAGGCACGGTGGATGTGCGTGGGGGCGCAGGATTTGGCAAGTTTGTAGGTCTTTGGGGCGTTTTCCGTCTGTTTCAGACCGCGGATGAACGCGTTACCGGGCAGAAGTTTGTTCAATGGAGCGTAAATCGTGGGGGGGGAGGAGCCCAGCAGCAGAAGATCGACCCGCCGGCTAAGGTGGAATTCGTTCGGTTTCCCGCCGATGTTGACCTATTCAATCCTAGGTTTTTCGAAAGTTTGAGCTGTCCTGGCAAGGCTGTTACTCCGAACTGAAAACCGCCGGTCCAGGTGGCTTAAATTCGTGATATAGTGATTTGACTCAGCCCTATTGCAGTCGGCTCGCCGAGAAAGGAAAATTACGCGATGGCTGGCAAAGATAGTCTTCAGAAGAAATTGAGTCGTGTACGTCCGCCACGAGTTCACATCACATACGATGTTGAGACAAATGGGGCCATCGAAAAGAGAGACATCCCGTTTGTCGTCGGAGTAATGGCGGACCTGTCTGGCCAGCCCGAACAACCCCTTCCAGCAGTCGAGAAACGCAATTTTGTTAAAATCGATAAGGACAGCTTCGATACGATACTGGGCACTATTAATCCTCGCCTCGCATTCAAGGTCGACAATAGGCTGTCTGAAGACGACACCCGTTTGGGCGTGGAGCTTCGGTTTAGTGCGATGGAGGATTTCGCGCCAGCACAGGTAGCCAAACAGATTCCGGCGTTACGAAAACTGTTGGAAGCGCGATCCGCCCTTCACAACCTACGGTCCAACCTGATTGGAAACGACAAGCTGGAAGCGCTCCTTCAGGGTGTCTTGAACAACCACGAGTCATTGCAACGTATTGGTGCGGAAACCGGAAGCCGCTCCACTCCCAAGGGAAACGAGGAGGAATAGCACAATGGCCACGAACCCCGAGACTCAAAAGCAGGCTTCTGCGGCGGCGGAAGCAAAGTCGGGCGCAAGCCTGCTCGACACAATTGTCGAAAAAGGTCAACTGGGCCAAACCTCCGAAGAGAAAGACAAGGGCAAAGGGTGGGTTAAAGAATTGGTGGACCAAGTCCTGGATGGGCAGGTCCAAGTTGACAAAGATACGGACGCCATGCTGGGCGAACGGATCAGGCAACTGGATGAGTTGATATCGAGTCAGTTGAACGAGGTGATGCACGCTCCTGAGTTCCAGAAACTGGAGGGCACGTGGCGGGGTCTCGAATATCTTGTGGCCAATACCGACACTTCTGAGCAGCTCAAGATCAAGGTTCTAAACGTCAGCAAGAGCGACATTGTTAAGGACTTTAGGGGACGACTGAACGACTGGGAAAAGGCCACAATATTCCGGAAGGTTTACGAAGAAGGCCACGGAACGCTTGGCGGTGAACCTTTTGGTTGTCTGGTTGGCGATTATGAGATCACTAGACACCCCGAGGACATCTTGCTCCTCACGAGCATGTCGAACGTGGCAGCGGTGGCGCACGCGCCGTTTCTTACGGCCGCTAGTCCGGCTCTGTTCAACTGGGACGATTTCAGAAGGCTTGCCGGCGGGGGTGGGCAAAACAGGGGTTTAGCGGATATTTTCGATAGCGATACATACGTGCAGTGGCGGGATTTTAGAAAGAGCGAGGATGCCAAGTACGTAGGGCTTTGCCTTCCACACATTCTTCTCCGGCTCCCGTACGGTGAAAAGACAGCTCCCGTGGAAGAATTTGACTTCGAGGAAGGAGTCGATGGGAGCGATCATCACAAGTATCTCTGGGGGAATGCGGCGTACGCGCTTGCCGCTAGAATCACAGATGCATTTTCCAAGCACGAATGGTGCGCCGCAATCCGTGGGGTTGAGGGCGGCGGCTTGGTCGAAGGACTTCCGGCGCATACATTTCAGACCGATGATGGCGACCAGACTGTCAAGTGCCCTACCGAAATAGCCATCACGGACCGCCGCGAAAATGAGCTCTCCCAATTGGGATTCATTCCGCTCTGCCATTACAAAGGAACAACAAACGCGGTATTCATGGCAGCGCAATCCGCAAACCAGCCGACCAAGTACTTGGACCCAGACGCGAACGCAAATGCAAGGCTTTCTGCCCAGTTGCAGTATACCTTCGCCGTAGCTCGTTTTGCGCACTTCCTGAAGGCGATGATGCGAGACAAAATCGGCAGTTTTATGAGCCGCGAGCAATGCCAGAGGTTCTTGAGCGAATGGATAATAAACTATGTCTCGCTAGACGACTTCGCATCCCAGGACGCAAAGGCGAGACACCCTTTGCGGGAAGCGCAAATTGAGGTGGTAGAGGATACCTCAAAGCCCGGAGCCTATAAAGCAATCATGCGGCTGAGGCCGCATTTCCAGTTGGACGAAATAACGGTCTCGCTGAGGCTGGTGGCTCGCTTGCCACAGGTTAACAAGGCGAAGTGATTCTTTTGTACGGTTGTCAGTAATGCGGTGCTTGGGTTGACATAGGTCTGGTACTTATCGACTTTTGCCCGTTGGCGATTTCGCATAACATTGCTCTTGAAGGAGGCTACGATGTCTTCAGCTCCCGCCATAGCAAAGCCCACGGCGGCTTTTTCGGCGTTCTTACAACTTGATGGTGTGCCCGGCGAGGCACAAGACGATAAGCACAAGGATTGGGTCGAACTCCTAGCTTACAGCCACCAGATGACGCAGCCGGTATCCTCGACTAGAAGTTCAGCGGGTGGCGCCGCCACCGGCCGGACGCAGCACGGAGATTTTGCAATTACGAAATTCATCGATAAGGCGTCCCCGAAGCTTTACGAGGCTGTGTCCAATGGAAAGCACTTCGATAAAGCCAAGATTGAGGTCTGTCGTGCCGGCGGGGCGCAACTAAAGTACATGGAGATTACACTCGAAGAAGTCATGATATCCAACGTGCACGTCAACTCTCACGGCGAACAGAATAAAGATGGCGACGTTTTGCCCACAGAGACTGTGCATCTGAACTACGGCAAGATCGAGTGGACCTACACCCAGCAGAAGCGGAAGGATGGCTCTGGCGGCGGTAACGTGACGGGCAAGTTCGATTTAACTACCGGCAAGTCCTAGGTTCACGTGTTAACCCGCTAAGCCATGGCCAGCCGCGTTTACCTCAGCGAGGAGCTGCTTCAACCCGTGAGGCCGGAGCAGCCCGCCGGGGATGATCTTCGCTTTGAACGCGTCTTCGCCGAAATTCTGGAGGCGCGTCGCGCGGACGATAGTGGCGCCAAGTCGGCCCAATGGGAAATCGTTGCGGACCGTTGTTTGGGAGCTTTGCCGGTCAGTAAGGACCTTCGGCTTTGTTGCCTTCTCACGGAGGCGGCTATTCAGCTGGACGGGTTCGCCGGATTAAGGGATTGTCTTCGGTTGACCCGCGAGTTGGTGGTCCGATTTTGGGACCAAGGACTCTATCCGCTTATCGAAGTTGGAGATCACGAGTATCGGGCCAGTTCCTTGTCGTGGTTCAACGACCGAATGCCGGACGCGATTCGCCTGGTTCCTATAACAGCTAGAGAATCCGGGGATAACTATAACTTCTCGCGCTTTTTGCAAGCGCAAGAATGGGGAACAGAAGAGTCCGTTCAAAGAATGACTGGAGCAAAGAGGGAGGCCGTGCCAGGTCTGCGAAAGCAAGGCTGGATTACGGTAGACGTATTCAACACCGCACTGAGGGCCACGAAGCGCAAGGATTTTGAACCGATTTACCAGTCATTTGATGAGGCTGAACAGGAGTTGAAGTCGCTGCGGCAAGTTGTGGATGAGAAGCTCACAGGACCTTCCGCCCTGACCTTTAAGGAAGTAAGAGAAGCGTTCGAAGAAATGCGTCTTCTTTTGGAGACAGCAGTTAAGATCAAACGGGAGGAAGAGCCCGACGAACTGCCGTCGACGCAGGGAGCCGTACCCGGTCAACCTAAGACCATGGCGGGCTTCTGGACGGCCGGCATGCCTACCGACGCCTCCGGGGAATGGCAACATGCCGAAGCGATCATTCGGGCGGGCAACACCGATCAGGGCCTACAACGCATGGCTGTGTTGGCGGCTCAGGAATCGTCCGGCCGCGCCCGTTTCATGCGCAAGCTTATGTTGGTGGACGTCTGCCGGAACACAGGCCGGCTGCGGCTGGCTCAGTCTGTCCTCGAAGAGCTGAGAGACCAAATTATCGAATATAAGCTGGACCGGTGGGAGAGTTCGGCATTGGTTGGAGCTGTTTGGTCGCGTTTGTATAGGATTTACCACCACAGTGAGAATAGCGACGAGAAGGAAAAAGCCGGGCAACTCTACACTCAACTTTCCAAACTTGATCCTTGGCAAGCGTATCTCGATTGCGAGGATTAACCGGATGGCAAGGCCTGGAGAACAGAATATCGTCGGTTCACTCTTCGATCGCCTTACGGACTTCGAGCCGCGCAATTCACGTGAAGTTTCACCGCCGTTGTCAGACCAGTTGCGCTTGCTGAAGGCGAGCGTTGCTCGGGACTTGACTAATTTGCTCAACACCCGGCGGAGCGAAGCCGACATTCCGGAGGAATTCGAACAGACCAGAGAATCCGTGGCGGCGTACGGCGTGCAGGATTTCACTACGGCTCCCGTCGATCGCGAGGCAGTCCGGAGAGCGATTGAAGGAAGTGTGCGCAGATTCGAACCCCGTCTCACTCGCGTGCAAGTGCGATTGGCGGAGAGCGGCGAATTCGTGTTTGCCTTCCGAATCTCCGGAGCTCTTCGCGTCGACCTCGGGCTGGAACCCGTGGTTTACGACGCCGAACTGCCGGTAGAGTCACGGCGGTTCAAAGTGACGCCGGGTCGATGACCGAGCAACTGTACCATTTTTACGAGGAGGAGCTCACCTTCTTCCGCCAAATGGCGGCTGACTTCGCTCAAAAGTATCCGAAAGTCGCAGCCCGGTTGCAATTGGATGAGGCGAAGGAAAGCAAAGACCCTCACGTTGAGCGTTTGATCGAAGCGTTTGCTTTGCTCGCGGCACGCGTGCGCCGCAAGATCGACGACGAGTTCCCGGAGATCGTCGAATCGCTGCTCAACATGCTCTACCCGCACTATCTTCGGCCCGTACCGTCGATGGCGATTGCGCAGTTCCGTTTCGAGCCTCAGCAAACGCGTCCGATAGCGCCATCGGTGATTGATGCTGGATCACCCGTCTCATCCCGGCCTCTCGGCGGGTTGGAATGCACCTTCCAGACGGCTTATCCCGTGACGGTGTGGCCACTGAAGATTACCGGCTCCTCGCTGGTATCGGTTGCGGCCGCCGGGGCCGTAGGGACTCCCGCAGAAGCGTCCCATGTCCTCCGAATTCAAATGGAAACCATCGGGACTTTGCCGCTCAGTGCGCTAGAGATCCCAGCTCTTCGGTTCTTTTTGAACGGAGACAGCACACCGCATCAAATCCTGTATGAATTGCTGTTCGTGCATGCCTGTAGCGTGCAGATTCGGTCCCGTTCGAACCCCACGGCAGAACCCGCTATCCTCGAGCCCAATTGCATCCGGCCAGTCGGATTTGAAATGGATGAGGGCCTCCTGGCGTATTCCGACCGCAGCTTCCTCGGATACCGCCTATTGCAGGAGTATTTTCATTTTCCGCAGAAGTTCTTCTTCTTCGATCTGGCCGGCCTAGACTCCCAACGGGTCCGCGATCTGGGCACGGCCTTCGAGATTCTCGTGTTTTTACGCGATTCGGAACTGCGCGAACAAATGC
Organism: Bryobacterales bacterium; assembly: GCA_003162425.1. GTDB lineage: Bacteria > Acidobacteriota > Terriglobia > Bryobacterales > Bryobacteraceae > Palsa-89. The sequence continues at coordinate 18,551 of PMOK01000276.1, forward strand.
CGTCGATCTCGCAAGTGGTCACCGGGGAAACGTTTCAGCTCGGCTGTACGCCTATCGTGAATCTGTTTGAGCAGCCCGCCGAGACCATTCGGGTGTCGCACGCCAAAACGGAATATCGCGTGATCCCGGACCGCCATCGGCAGTCCTCCATGGAAGTGTATTCGGTGGAAAGTGTCAAATCGACGCCGACGTATTCCGAGGAACCGCTAGTTTACCAGCCGTTCTACTCGTTCCGTCACACGCAGCCGGATCAGAATTGCTTTTGGTATGCGCACAGGCGCCCGGCCCTCGAGTCTGATTCCGATATGCCCAAGCGCGCGGATGATGAGGGAACGGAGGTCTACCTGTCGCTAGTGGATTTGGATTTCAAACCAACGAATCCGCCGGTAGAGCTGCTCTCGGTACGGGTGAAGTGTACAAACCGGGACTTCGTCTCGCGGCTTCCATGGCGCAAGGAGTGGGGCGAGCTGCGTGGTGAAGGATTGCCTTTGGTAGAGGCGCGCTGCATTGTCTCGCCCACGCCGACAGCCCGCCCGCCGCTCGGCGGCAACCTGCAATGGCGGCTGATCTCGCATCTTTCGTTGAATTATCTCTCGATCGTTCAGGATGGCGGCAAGGAGGCGTTGCAAGAGATCCTTCGACTGTATGCGTTCAGCGACACGGAAGATATCAACAAGCGAATCGCGGGGATTACCGGGTTGAAGAGCGAAAGCTCGGTGGCGCGTGTGTTGTTCACATCGGGAGTGGCGTTCTGCCGTGGCCTCGACGTGGAACTGGAGTTTGATGAGGAACAGTATGCCGGGTCTGGTGTCTTCCTGCTCGCTTCGGTTCTGGAGCGCTTCTTTGGGCTGTATAGTGCCCTGAACTCCTACAGCCGCCTGACCGCCCGAACCCGCCGCCGCGGTGTCCTGAAGCGCTGGCCGGCTCGAATCGGCGAACAGAGGGTGTTGTGATAGAGCCGATCATTCCAGTGGACCAGCGGCTGTTTGAACACCCCTACGAGTTCGACTTCTTTCAAGCCGTGCGCTTACTGCACCTGATTCTGAACGACCGGCCTGGAGTTGGCCGTATCGCCAAGCCAAGTGAGGAGCCGGTCCGGTTCAAGGTCCGCCAGAGCCTTGAGTTTCCTCCGAGCTCGATTCATTCGCTATCCGACGAAGCCGATCCGCCGCTTATGACAGTTGCGTTCATGGGACTCACCGGAGTCCAGGGCGTGCTGCCGCATCACTACACAGTTCATATTCTGGAGCGCGGATTGTACAAGGACTTCGCCATGGCGGAGTTCTTTGATCTTTTCAATCACCGAATTCTCTCACTGTTCTACCGGGCCTGGGAGAAGCACCATTTTCCGGTGCGCCTTCAATTGGCCGCCGCGACCGGCGAGACAGACCGATTCACGGATTACCTCTTCGACTGGATCGGCCTGGGCACCGCGGGACTGCGTAGCCGAATGGCCGTCCCGAACCAGGCTTTGCTTCGATACGCCGGCTTGCTCGGCCAGCGACCGGCTTGTGCCGCATCCTTGCAGGCCATCTTGAGGGATTACTTCGAAGTCGACGTGGAGATCGAGGAGTTCGTCGGAGCCTGGTACCCGTTGAAGGAAGAGGACCAGTGCGAGTTGGGAGCCCAGAGCCTGAACAACCAGTTGGGGGAAGGAGCAATTGCAGGCGATGCGGTCTGGGACCCGCAAGCCCGCTTTCGAGTGCGCCTCGGGCCGTTGAAGTTGGTGAAGTTCCTGTCTTTTTTTCCTGACAGTCGCGCGGTCAGGGAGCTACGCGATCTGATACGGTTCTACGTTGGATCCGTAATGCAGTTTGATGTGCAATTGATTCTGAAGGCTGATGAAGTGCCGTGGTGCCGGTTGGGGGATGAGAGTCCGGCGGGGCCGAAGTTGGGGTGGTGTGGGTGGTTGAAGACAGGTGAGTTCGCGGATAGTGCCCGAGATGGCATCTTCGAAATAGACCCACAGGATTAATCCAAGGCGTTCCTAAGCGTATTTGCCTCTTCAAGGTGTTTATGGAGGGTTGCCCCTGCCCCATAGGCCTCGAAGCCCCAGACGAAGATCCGGACGGACCAGCCGAGAGCCTTCAAAAGAATCGCGTTTTTTGCGGCGGCATCCGCGAGATCCGATAGCCAGTCTGCTTTGTGTAGATCTGAAAATGCGTTCCGGGCGGTCCTTCGCTTTGCGTAAAGGGCTAGCGCGTCTAGAACCTGTCGTCCGTATGCCGATGCAGCGTTCTGAAAGTCTAATCCCTTCAGGACCATATGTTCCCCAGCACGGTCCGCTAGGTCTGTTGCCAGGGCCTTGAAGATGGCAACAGCGCTTCCCGATTTAGCCCCATCATAAAAAATGCCGAGCGGTACCGCCGCCCATGGCAGCACTTCAACGCCCAGTACGATCATCCCAATGTCCGCTACAAACTCAGCTTTGGCGGCAACCTTCATTGCCTCTGTAGCGGCAACACCTACACTTTTACTAGTTGCGGCGGAAACGATGTTCCTACAAGCCGCCTCTGAGGATTCGAGGATTCGCCCCTGGGCCTTCAAAAAATGAGCCGCCTCCATTGACCCTCGGGCGCAACAGGCGACGAACTCTGCCATTAAGTACCGCTCATCTTCTTCGGGAATGCGGCTTCTTCCAGCACTCCGTGTCGACATTCGTCTTGCCAATTCACGTGTGGATGCCACGGTATGCAAGAACCTCCTAACCTCGTCGAGACTATAGACGACGATGGAAGTGTGATGGTGGTCAACGTGCTGTCTTGCGTGGGACTCGTTGTCCTTCCACGCATGGGCGTGGCTTGGGGGTCCGTGAGCGCCGCGGCACCCAGGATTTGTTTCCAAACAGCAGGGTAGAGGATTCTTACTTAGCATGAATTCACTCCCACACCACAATCACGTCCATCTTCGGGTTTTCAATTTCTGCCGGCGCTGAGATCGAGATTCGGCGCGACAACTTGATGGCGTCCCAATGTGGACCGCTCTGGTTCACCTGGAAGTACTGGCTTTCCAGTCTCCTCGGAATCGCGGCGGGGACGACTTGTGTGTGCAATAATCCCACCCCAGGCGTCGCCGTACGGACCAGGCGATCAATATCGTCCGGTCCACACATCTTAAGATACAGGGGTACCTTTCGAATTATGTCCGCCACGCCCATCTTTTCGGCCGTTACCGCCAAGTAGAACTGGCTGTTCTTAAAAAGATTGTCGTCGTCAATGCTCCCCGACCAAATCTGGCGGTCGCCCAACTTGAGCGGAATCGAAAAGAACTTGGACGGGATCACGGTCTCCATCAGGCCCCGGACCCGAGCGTCCAAGTTCTTGAAGCAGGTTCCAAGATCATCGTGATCGTAGTCAGGGAGGTCGCCCGGGCCGCCTTCGAGCGAAAAAGTGGATAGAGCGCCCGCCAAACGCAGCATGGCAACGTACGCGGCTTCGGGGTGCCCGTGGCGGGTCTTGTAGATGTGGTTGATCTCGGGCAAGTAGCTGTTGACCGTGTGCAGCAGCCAGAATTTGTCGGTATCCTCGGCCGAGAAACCGGCGGCGGCTTTCCCTTTTTCCTGCCGAGGACCGGAGAGGGAAGCGCTCTTGGTCAATAGAATCTCCACCTGGCGCCGGAGCAGGCTCATCAAGTATTCGCTCGAAGCAAGGTCCAGGCACGGCGCGACGAACGAAGCGCGCAATCTCGGTTCGCCGGTGGGGCTCCGTTCCAGTTGCGCGATGCGAATCGATGAGTAGCCGTCACGAAACTCGGTGCCGAATAAGAGCCGAAAGGCCTTCTGGCCGACGTGGACCGGCTTTTCGTCGGCGCCTTGATTGTCGTCCGGCATCATGATAGTTTCCGACGTGTAGCGAGTGTCAGCGGGGCCGGACCCTTCGCGTTGACCCGGCAGCGTCACATTGCGGGCATTGATGCGACGGTCTGGTAGAGAAAGGTAGACGTCGAGCGTCTCGTCATTCGAAGGCCAGGTGCCTACCTCACGGCTAGCAGGAAGTACGTCCGAGCCGGGCATGTCAAACGCCTCGCCATCGGGCGTGACTCCGCGGGCGGCAACCAGTTTGAATAGGCCGTTAGTGAGCTTCTCGGTATCAACCCGCAATTCCGTGACGCCATAGTTCTTATAATTAGAGGCGCCAAACCGAAATTGGAGAAGATCTTCAAAATAGAGATCCTGCGCCTGGAAATGTTGCGGCGAGAGGAACATTCCTTTGGTCCAAACGACGCGAGGCTGACGCTTCATTTCGGTTAGCTCTCCAACTTGTAGCGGCTGAGAATCTCGATCGTCTCATCACGCAGCGGATCGCCGAGATTTCGAACGCTGTCCACGTCTAAGACTTCGGCGAACGATGTGCCTCCGGCGAGTCCGGTGGCCAGCGCGACCAACTGGTCGGGCGGACGAAAGGTTCGGAACGGCGCAGAGACCGTTATGAGCGGCAGTTCTCCAAGTTGGGGTGACCGGCGGACTTCCATTTTGTACCGCAGCCCTTCCAGCAGGCTCGCGAGGGTAGGGATCTTGGCGAAAAGCTCGTGCATCAGGCAGGCACGGAGGACGAAGGCGCGGACAGCATCGACGTCGCGCTGTCCGCTGCCGGTTGCAACGCTACGGATAGTCGCTAGCGAATAGGAAGTTGAATAGGAGATGACCCACGTCAGGGGTGTAGTTACATGGGTCGATTGCCAGCCTCGGTCGGTTTCAGTCGCATGCGTATATTCCCACTCGTCGAACTGGAATTGGGTCGTGATGGATTCGAGAGGAGCGCGGAGTTCCGGGCGTAAGTCGAAAGGATTGACGGCGACACGGGTGTAAAGCTCTTGAAGATCGGCGAGGTTGCGGTCGGCAGCGGGTACGGCTTCTTTGCTTGAACTGTCGATGTGATCGCCTAAAATTCGGCGCGGACGGAAAAGGGGTGCCATTGCGTCGACATGAGCCTTGAGGTGCCGCAGACATAGCTGGCCGACTTCTTTGGTAAGGCTGTGTAGCTTAAGGAGTTTTGCGGGCTCAAGGTCGACGGTCATAGGTTAGGGCTAATATACCAGATGGGTTTGGTCGATTTGCGATCTCGGGCCAGACATGTACCTGGCTGGGGTAAATGTTGCCGGCGGATGATCATCGTGTCGAATCTCATGAGCGCTCCACCCTATCCTTGCGATCACTGTTTAGGGCCACCTTCGATATATCGCTCCGGAGTGGTCAATGATCCGAAGATTTGTGCTTCAGCGAAAAGGCTGGACGTGTGCGGAATCTCGTCCTCGCTAGACTTGCCGTAGAATTTCCGAAATACCTTTCCAGTATCTTTCACGAAATGGAACATCACGTGTTCTTGTGGAAAGTCAATAAAAACGTCGCCCGATCGGAACGCTTCATTTGGAACGCCCATTAATTGCTCCTGAATGCATCATAGTAATCTCGACTCTGTGAAGCGATTTCATCTCTTTCTTGTGAACCAGGCGGCAGAGAGCGGTATTCTTCGTACATGACATGCCCCTGGCCGCCTGGTGGCAATCCGGGGCGGCTTGCAATTTCCTCGTACGTCTCATCGCCCAAAATAGCTCGAGCATTATCGGGGCTCTCCTTTGCGTAGATCATCTCGGGCGAATTAATCTGAATCTCGGCTGGTATCCCCGACTCAGTTGGTACTGTGACCTTGATATCAGAATAGCCTAGCGGATTGGAAACAGGATCCGTAATCTTTACGTTTTCTGTCACGATTCTGGGGTTCGCTTGCAGCAACGACTGAAGTGCCGCATCCTCCGTTCCTTTGGGCACCACAATCGTATTTCGCGCTAGGTCCTTGATTTCTGACGCGTCCCCACCATAGTCTTGCTCGATCTTTTGCACGGCGCGTAGCGGAGACTTCAACGGCGTTTCCGCAACCGTTCCTCCGTGTTGGTCGGCGACATCACGAGCCAGTGCATCGATCTCGGCCTTGGCGGCCGGAGCTTTAGCGTACATCTCGTCGAGCGCAGGTAAGCCCGTTCTGATCGGTGATTCCTCACCCAAAATCGGCTGATCACCCTCCAGCGCACGTGCGCCAAGCTTTGCTCCACCGACAATGGCTACTAATCCAAAACCACCTTGCAGAATATCTCGCCAGCCTGCGCCCAGGCGGTCGCCCAAGAATCCCAATCCCCAGTTCACGGCTATGAAGCCGCCGAATCCTAAGAAGAACATCCCTGCAAAACCTAATGGAAAAGAAAGAAGTGCTACCGCGATTAGCGATGCCGTAGCGAGGAAGCCCAGCACAGACAGAAGCATCGATTCGAGGTCAAAGACCGCCAGGACCCGCTGGGTCGGGCCGCCGTAATATACCGTCAGCGCGCCTTGTTTTATGCTCGCGCCGCAGACTACTTTGCTGGTCACGCGCGCAGCCAGAAGATTGTTGATTCGAATCGTTTGTGCACCTTCAGCGATCGGGGCTGGCGGGAGCGGTGGAATCGGAAGATGGTTGAGACTGAACAAGCCGTTGCAGGGGAGCGCCCTATCTGCAATAACACGCGCCGCCGGAAGATTCACGATCCTAACGTTGAAGGAACCGACAGCTCCAATTAGCCCGGTCGCTGGAGACGGCAGCGCACAGGCCCGCTGAATCCCATCCAGTAGTTGATGGCCAGCGAGCCCTCCGCCTGCGACAGCGCCCACGGCTGCCGCGGCCGCTAGTCCCACCACAAGCGCCGGAGCGGTGACAGGCAGCGCGGCGATAAGAATGGCGCCTGCGACCGCTCCAATCAGCATGCCTCCGACGATTCCCAGCAGTCCCAGTCCATGAGTGACCGGATCGGTGATTCGCGCGGCTTGTTGCCCAGCAGCCATCAGAAGCGACCTACTTAGTTCCGTTCGCTACCGGACGTAAAGAGTCAATCACTTGCGACCACACCGTCTCATAGTTCGAGAAGGTTGCATCGCGAGATGTCAGTGTGATGACCAAGAATACGTCCCCGTGCCGCAAGCACAATTGACGTTGGCGGACGGTGACGCCTTCGGGTGATAACCATGTGAAGTCACTTTGAAGCGCCGGGCACCCGGCAATCGTCCGAGCATTCCGCGAGAGCAGAGTGTAGGAAGGCAGCTGTTGCGCGGACTTCACCAACTGCTGATCGGCGTATGCTTGCAGTTCCAGGCCGACGGCCTGCTCATCGCGAGTAACTACAAAACTTGCAGCGCCGCCGCCCTCTTCTCCCGGCAACACGAACGCGTTGATCGTGGTGTCCCGCCACTCCACGGGAATTTGTATGTCGGCTTCGTTCAAACGGTAGGATCGCATAAGGCTTAAGAGGGATCTTCCGGGACGGTTGGCGTCAAATTGCTCAAAGATGTGCTCTGAGCTGGATGGCCGCAGTTGATATCCACCATGGTGCCTTCCACATAAACGCCGGCGGAGCTAATGTGCACATGATTGCCGCCAACCTTAATGCAGATTTCGTTTGTTGCCTCAATGATGATCCTGGCCGCCTTTAGATAGCGCTCGGCGTCGACAACCTCAGCGTGATTCGCCTTAAAGTGTTCGGCCACGTCAGCATTGGTAAGGTGGCTAGTTTTTTGGTCCACTTGAGTTCGGAGTTCGTTGACGACATGAACGTTCTTGTTGTTCTTGACTGCCTCCTTTTGATCGTGGAGGACAGTCGTGTTCATATTGAATTGCCCGTGAACATTGATCAGTTCATTCCCCTTAGTGTCGTCCATCGAGAACTCGTTGTATCCGCCACCACCCTTAGTGGAATCCGATTTGAAGCCGCTGATCGTTTTCTTGCTATCCAAGGCCCATGGCGGCATCCTCTCGGCGTTATAAACGCGGCCAACGATTATCGGCTGATCCGGGTCACCTTCGAGAAAATCCACGATCACTTCCTGCCCGATTCGTGGAATGTGAATCGCGCCCCAGCTTTTTCCAGCCCACGGATATGAAACACGCATCCAACAAGACGAATCTTCGTCCTTCTTTCCCTCGCGGTCCCAATGGAACTGGACCTTCACGCGGCCAAATTTATCGGTGTAGATCTCCTCACCTATTGGGCCCACTACAATCGCTGTCTGGCAGCCTTGAACGCTTGGCTTGGGTGTGACGCGAACGGGTCGGAACGGGACAGTCGCCGGAATGCACTCGAAGGTGTTGGTGTAAAAGAACCCCTCGTCGCTCCCGCCGGAACCATAGGTCTCACCCATGGTGGAGTGGTGATAAACCGCCGTTAGGAGCCACTTCTTGTTCATGTCTTTGCGATAGTGGTCGGTCACGTCCACCACGGCACCGGCGCTGAAGCATCGGCAGTTGGACTTGCCCGAAACGCGGCTCTTGAAGGCAAGCGTCTCCTGCAGCCTTGTTTTCGCGAGCTGATCGCCATCGCCTTTCTTGGCGTAGAAACCAGGGTAGTCGTAGATCTCGTACTCCTTCTGTTCCTTCACCGTCACCAGCAAATCGGTGCTGGGCGTTTCAAAATTGAAATCAGTATGGGTCCAGGCGCTCGGGCGATATTCCTGCTCCGCTCGCCATTCGCTGATCACGTCTTCTTTGCGCGATCCACCAGAGGCGAAATCACAGCGTGCCTTAGGCTGGCCGGGACACGGCTTGTGCGCTGCACCATTGTCCGCGAGAACCATGACGTGTTTCGTGCCCTGCTTATCGTGCTCGAAGAAGTAATGAATGCCTTCTTCCTCCATCAGGCGGGACACGAAGTTGAAGTCAGTTTCCCGGTACTGAACGCAATACTCCCGCTCTCGGTAGTTGCTGTAAAGCCGGAGTTCGAAATCGTCGAAGCCAAGCTCATCGAAGATCTTCTCGATGATGTCAGGTACAGCCTTGTGTTGGAAAATCCGGCAGTCTGCTTTGCGGGTTAGGAACCACAGCCATGGCACCATCTCCGCGTGGTAGTAGGTAAAGCGCTCGTCCCGGCAGCCTTGTGAAAATCGACTGATGAAACCGTTCAAGCCTCGCTGATCGTCAACCGTTTCTAGGTGGATGTGGACATTTTTTCCGACAATGGCGTCGAACGAAACGGAGTCGTCTTCAGAGAGAAGCTCAAGCTGGTAACGGAACAACTGTGACACTGCTTCCTGACCGGAGAGGCTCCGCAGTATCAGGGCGTCAGGTCCCAGGGGCGTCTCAATCCTAAGCGCCCTGCCCGCCTGCGTAAATCCTATAGCTGCCATGCTGACCTCCCGGTGATTCTAGTACCCTATTGCTCGGGTGGAGTTAACGTTTTCGGCTTTGTGAGGACGTGCCACGAAAGTTTGAATGAACACTGCTGGGAAGTGGCGTCCTTGTTCACAACAACGATTTTGAAGGCGTTGCGCCCGTCAGGATCAGCCGCGAGATACGAGGCTTCGACCGTCAGCTTATGTTTGCGCGCTCCCAGAATGCCAGTTTTCTTGTCGACTTCCGCAAGATCAGTCCTCTGCTCGATTGTCGTCGCGTCAGTGCTCCGGGGAGCAGGTTTGTTAAAGTAGCAGCCCAAATCCTTGGCGACATCGCCTCGCGTCGCTCGCACAAATAATCCGGTGTGTTTGAATATGAATTCACTTTGACTGTTACCTGGGAGCTCGATCGTCACCTTAAGCCATCCTTCGGTGGCATTTGCGTCATATTCCTCGGCGTGCTGCAGGGCCATTGTCTGGTAGCCGGCCAGCGGAAAGGTGGGAAGCTTGTCGTCGGGAATCAAGAGACTAATAAGCTCCTCATTCGCACCGGCCTTGCGCAACAGATTCGCCGCGCCTTCGCTTATTTCCAGGTCCTTCACACTACGAACCCGTGCTTCCTGAAGAACCGCGTTAGGGGCGAAACCCCAGTTGATTAGCGTCTTAAGCTCATCAACCGTCATTGGAGCCAACAAGCGAGCGCGGCAATCCTGGCAGGCGCGCAGACATGCATTGATGAGTTCGGCGACCTGTATTGGGTCAGCATTGCCTTTCGTGGCGGCTGCGAGAATCTCGGCCAAGGTTTTGTTGTTCAAATCAAACTCGATTCCGTTTGTTTGGACCTTTCCGGTCAAGTCCTTAACCTCAAGAACATGATCGATGAGTTCCCTTAGGATGCCGTCGAACTGGACCCGTCCTTCCGGAGCGACTTGTGCCGTTGCGCTCCTCAACACGAAGGCAAATGCAATTAGATAACCGAGGGGCTTCATTGTTTTGCTGTCGAACTCTTTTTTGTTAGATTCTCGAGTCTTTTCCGTTTCTCTTCCTCCAACTGCTTCCGATCCTCCGCCTTCTTCGCCTTTATTTCTTCTTCCGTAGGGGCGGCTGGGATCTGAGAATCGCCCAGGGCTGGTTTCGCGCCGTTGTCCTGACGAGTCTCTCCCGCTGCGACGGACTTTGCTCTGGTGGAATGGGCCTGCGGCGCAAGATAGACATAGATTTCCGGCGGGGCTAGTGGATCAGCCTTATAGTCACCGAGCGGAAACCCGCTCGGCCGCACCTTAAAAGTCACGTCCTGGGCAGCCGCCACGGGGAAGCTTCCAGCAGAGGGATTCGACGTTGATTGACCATCGACAATCGCTGTGATTCCGCCGGAGCAGTTTATCGATTGATAATTCAGTTGGCCCTTGTAGAGGATTGCAATGATCCCGACAACCTGCCCATGAAACGCGACAGGATTCTGGATTGTAGGCCCAGCGTTGGAAACGGTAAATCGAACGTCTACCGAGTCTCCAGCCGATGACTCCCACAGAATTGAATGCGGACCATTAGTCCACGGTTGCTTGAACTCGCCGTCATCTGGGATCGTTTGGTCGGCACCATCGAGCTTAATCTTTCCGACCGAACGCCTAAGGCGGAGGGTCAACTCTGTAGGCGGTATGTGCCACTGCACCAGCACAACCGTCTTGGCCCCTTTTGTAGGATCTACTGTGAACGTCTGCCGGAATTCCTGGAAGCCTGGCCTGGAAGCTACAAGCGTGTAACTGCCAGCAGGGAGCGAACTGCTGGTCACTTCAGTTCCTCCGCTATCTTTTATTCGGTATTCATCCGGCGTCGCGCCTTGAACGCTCACCGTGACAAACTTCAACGGCGGCACGTCCGTCCTGGGCTTGGGGCTGGGAGGCCACATAACCACCGCCAGCGTTACGATAACCAACCCAAAGCCTACGCCCGTCCAAATGGCGGTCGGCTTCACGTCATGTAGGAGGGTCTTCCACCTGGCAAGCGTTTTTGGTTTCGATGGAGGGTGTTCTGGACCCGGCTCTCGGGGCGCGGATACCGCCTCCACTGGGCTGGAACCTCCAGCACCCGCGGCTGCTGCATGAGATTTTCGGGCGTTCTGTTCCGTGCGAAGCCGCTCTTCGATTGTCGAAAGAGGCTCTCGGAAGTCCGCGTCACTGCCGTACTTTGAGAATGCGTGCGACTTCTGGAAGATTGATTCCAATGCCTGCACGTCCTTGGTCTCTTTCGATTCCTTGACCAGCCGATTCAATTCCTGGAGATCGCGCAGCCGGAGCTCCTCACGGTCTTTCTCGGAAAGGCCTTCTCGAAGAGAAGCTCGATACTGGATCAGACGGGGATCGCGCGGATATTTGTCCCGCGCGGCATCTACTTCCGCGAACGCACCCTTGATATCTCCCTGATCGCGCAGCTCACGGGCTTTAGACAACGCGGTTGAAACTTCTTCGGACTGCCGTTTGTCGCTGATCAAGGTGCCGATGCTCTTAGCTAACGGGTTATTCGGGTTGAGATCGAGAGCTTCTTGAACAAAAGGCTCCGCGGCCCGCCAGTCTGTATCTACCGAACGGCTCGCTTCCCTCAGCAGTACGTCAATCAAACCGCTTCGGACCATTGGATTGTGAGCGTCCAGTTGGAAGGCTCCCCGTAATTTATCGAGAGCTGCCTTCGAATCTCCGCTTTCGTGGAGTTGCTTTCCTTGATTCGCCTTCTCCTCAGCCTCCAGTGCTCGTTGTTGTGCCTGTTGAACTTGTTTATCGAGGGCAATCAACTCTGCGTCGTCAGGGAACTCCGCAAGCGCGTCGGCCGCCAAAGACGCTGCCTTGGGATGATTGTGCACCGCCATGGCTTCGTCCACTTGAGTAACCCAATGACCTTTGGCATCGGCTCGGGATTGCTGTTCGCGACGTTTAATGAGACGGTCAATCTCAATATCCAGACCCGGATATTTGGGATGGATGTTTCGGAGCGTCTCCCACTGGTCGAGGGCGTCCGAGAACTGCCGCTGTTCCTCGAGTGTCCGTGCCCGCCCAGCGATCAAATCAACCGTATCGCGCCGGGTACGGACGGCTTGCAGTGACTGTTCAAAGCGTTGTTCAGAAGGGTATTTCTTCTGTGCCTCCTCAAGGATGCCGACTTTCCTGTTAAGGTCCGGTTCGGTTGCGACCTCCCTCTCTATTTTCGCGACATATGCGGAGATCTCAAGACGCTCGGCCTGCTGGATATCGTCGCGCAGAGCCCGGAACACAACGTTATTGGGATAAGTAGCGAGAACCGCCTCGCAGATGGATGCAGCGACCCTAAAATTCTGCGCGTCAAGTTCGCGGCGCGCCTCGCGCTCCTGAGACGCCAGTTGATCCCGCTTCGAGCGAACTTCGTCGTATAGGCTTTGGCATGCGGCCTCCTGATCGGGAGATGTCGAGTGCGGCGAACGGCGATCGAGATCACGGAATCGCTCCAGCTTTTTTGCCGCGGAGTCCAGGTCGCCGCGCTCATATGCCGCGATAGCGGACTGATACACTTGGTCTTTTTCCTTGCGAACCCTGGAGTGCTCCTGCTCCCGTTTCTCAACTTCGGCCAACAGCTTTTGGGCACGAATCTCCTTGGGTTGAAGATTCAGCGCGTTTTCGAGCGCTTGACGCGCGTGCGTGTAAGCATGGTTCTCGAGGTGTTGGGTCGCCAGCCGTAACCAATCCTCAATTTGGGTTGCACTTCGCTTACTTTCTATGGCGCCCTTGAGTGTGAAGGCATCCGTGTTATCGGGATCGATGTTCAGAATTTCCTGGATTTTCTGGAGTGCTCGAACGTATTCCCTTTCGTCAAAACGGCGCCTGGCCGTTTCAAGCAGTTGCTTGACTGTCTTTGCCCGGAGGAGTCCCTCGATTTGCTTGCGCAATTCGCCGATTTCCGGAGTGAGATAGTTCTCAGCATCGAGCTCCGTCACGATCTCGGCCGCGTCATCCAGATCGCCCGAATCCAAAGCCTTGCGCGCTTGCTGCAGCCGTGGACCGATCTTAGATGGATCAAAAATGTCTATTGCTTCACCGCGAAACGCTCTTTGAAGGCTATCCGAGAACTTGGGAATGTCGGGAAACCGGTGGAAGGGATCTTTCGCCAGTGCTTTGTGGATGACCTGACTCACGACCGGGTTGATCAGAGGATTGAACTCGCTAACTGGAGGGGGCTTGTAGTGCAGAATCGCTTGCTGCACGTCCTCGTACCCAGTTCCGCTAAAAGGATGGCGTCGGGAGAGCATTTCATAGCAAACAACGGCTAGGGAGAATTGGTCCGACTGAGGAGTTGGTTGCTGCTTCATCTGAAGCTGCTCGGGAGCCATGTAGGGGATGGTGCCCTTCATTCCGGTGGCGGACTGATGGTTGGCCAGGTGTGCCATCCCGAAGTCGATAATCTTCACCGAATCGTCCGGCAAAATGAACAGGTTGCTCGGCTTGAGATCACGATGAACTAAGCCCTGTTCGTGGGCAGCCCACAACCCGCGGCAAATTTGGGCGATCATTTGCACTGAGCGTTCAACGGTTAGCCGTGGACTCGCCGTTCGAATCAATTCTTGGAGAGTCACGCCAGGCAGGAGAGGCATGACGAAGTAAGGCCGCTTAGCACCGCCTTCGTCCGTCTCGCCGATATCAAATATTTCAACGATATTCGGATGGGTCATGCTGGCCAAAACCGCACATTCCCGTTTGAACAGTTCAAGAACTGCTCTATCTTGAGGATCTCGGATGGTCTTGACCGTGACTTCGCGGTTGGTCACCGGGTCGAAGGCTCGATACACTATTCCCATGCCTCCCTCGCCCAGGATTCCGAGAATCTCGTAACGGCCTTTGGACTTCACTTGTGTCTAAATATCATACCGGAGTGGCGCTAAGGCTGGGAATCAGCCTGCCCGGCGCCGTCAAATCGGGCGGTTTCCGCTGGATCGGTTGAACAATACGGTACTGGCGTACAATGGTCAAAACGTGTTGTCTTACTATTTCAAGAAGGTGCAGAGCCGTGAATGATCCCGAGGCGACCGCTGGTGGCACTTCATCAATTTCAGGAGCGGCGAAGATCCCCCTGCTATTTGGAACGGTTCTGGCTCTCTTTGGAGCGTCGATATATGCTTTTTATCAACTCCGGCAGTTGCGTGTGGATCTGGAGCAGGTCCGAACCGAGAATGCCCAAATTCACAGGGAGTTGACCGATACCCGTGAACACCTCCAGGCAGAGATAGCCCGCCTACACGAGAATTCAACTGTTTCCAGCCAAACGAATCGGTCAACAGTTGATTCTCTGAAAGCGGAACTTGAGGTGGCGCAGAAGCAGGCTCGGATGTTGGTTGGGAAAGCCAAAGACGAAGCCACCAAACGCATTGACGACATACTATCGAGAGTGCAGAAGGCGCAGGAGGAGCAGGCACGAAAAGTCGCGGCGGTGAACGATGCTGTGTCGCAGGTCAAGAGTGATTCCGATGCTACCAAGGCGCGGGTGGGTGAAGTGTCGAACGAGGTTGAGACGGTCAAGACAGACGTGTCAGCGACCAAATCTGAACTTGAGAAGACCATTGCCGACCTCAAGAGCACCAAGGGTGATCTTGGCGTCTGGAGCAGCAAGATCGCTACCAACGAAAGAGAGTTGGCGGCATTAAAATCGGTGGGGGAACGGGATTACACCGACTTCAAGCTTGCCAAAGAAAGAACCCCGCGCAAGATTGGCGCCCTCCAAATCCGACTGAAGTCGACGGACCCAAAGAAGAACCGGTACACGGTCGAAGTAATTGCCGATGATAAGATCTTCGACAAGAAGGATAAATCCGTGAACGAACCAGTTCAGTTCCTGCTTTCTCGATCCAAGGTGCCTTATGAGCTTATCGTAAACGAGGTGAAGAAAGATATGATCATCGGCTACTTGGCGGAGCCCAAAGTGCAGGCGCCGCGGAATTAGTGCCTTAAGGCAACGGAGGGCACGAGGAAGTATGCAGGTATTTCTTGCATTCCTCGGGCCTCAGATCCCTCGTGACCCGCGTCCGAGCCAACTTCAGCAGATCCGAGATGTCGAGTGCGTAAATCTGCACAGTTTGATCGTCGCTGGCAGTGGCAAGACGCTTCCCATCCGGGCTGAAAGCCACGTTCCGAACTAAGCTCTGATGCCCATGAAGGCTTAGCAGTTCCTGGCCTGAATCCGCGTCCCACACCTTGGCGGCACCGTCGGCGCTGGCTGTAGCTACCCGCGTACCATCGGGGCTGAACGCGACGCCCCAGACCGTATTCGGGTGGCCGGGAAACGTGAGCAACTCGCGGCCGGAAATCGAGTCCCATATCTGCGCTGTGTTGCCGACGCCGATGGCGATGCGCTTCCCATCTGGGGCGAAGGCGACGCCCGCGATCCCTCCGTGAGCGCTCAAGGTAAGTAATTTACGCCCCGAAATAGAATCCCACACCTTCGCCGCAAACTCCAACATTGCAGCCGAAGCCAGTCGTTTTCCATCGGGGCTAAAAGCCACCCACCAAACCGGTTGGCTGTGGCCCCGCAAGGTGAGCAACTCCGAACCCGAGTTCGCGTCCCACACTTTCACGCTGCCGTCTTCACAGCCGGTGGCTATACGCTTCCCATCTGGGCTGAAAGCCACGCCCCAGACCGGGCCCATGCGTCCATGCATGGTCATCAACTCACGGCCAGTAGCTGCGTCCCACAGCTTCGCCGTATCGTTCCCTCCACCGACGAGACGCTTTCCATCCGGGCTAAAAGCCACACTGTATGGCCTCCCGGCTGAGGACCGCCCCGTAGCCAACGCTTTTCCCGAGGTAGCGTCCCAAATGTTAACGCCACTCTCGCTAGTGGTAGCCAGGCGTCTCCCGTCAGGACTAAACGTCAAGCCAAAGACGTGGCCGTCGTGGCCATCCAGAGTATACAGTTCCTGCCCGAAGCCAAGGTCCCACAGCTTTGCAACCTGATCCCCCCCGGCCGCGGTAACGAGTTGTCTTCCATCAGCGGTAAATGCCAAGCTTTCAATGTGACCAACTGAACCGCGCAGCGTGAGCTGTTCCCGGCCTGAGATGGAATCCCAGACTCTCGCAGCACCATCAAGACTGCCTGTGGCGATCCACTTCGCATCGGGGCTGAAGGCCACTCGTTGGACCACGCCCTGATGGCCGCGGAGTGTGAGCAGTTCGCGGCCCGAAGCCGTGTCCCAGACCCTCGCCATTTCGTCATCACCCGCGGTTGCGAAGCGTTCGCTATCAGGACTGAAGGCCACAAAGGATAGGCTGTTCCGGGATGCCAAGGTAAGCAGCTCCCGACCTGAGAGCGGATCCCACATTCTCACGCCGGAGTGATCGACCGATGCGACACGTGTTCCATCAGGGCTAAACGCTACACTTTCGCCACCGTGGTCCAAATTAAGCAATTCTCGGCCGGTTCCCGCGTTCCATATTTTTACGCTGCCATGAGCATTTGTTAGTACCCTCCCTGATGCACCGCTTCTTACATTGCCCTTGTCGCCCGCCGTGGCAAGAAATTTGCCGTCGGGGCTAAAGGCTACATCGTTAATGAACACTTGTTTTTCAGTCGATAACTCTGCGTTGCCCAAAATGAATAGTTCTCGTCCTGCGGCCCAGTCCCAGATCCTTGCCTTTCCGTCCTCACTACCAGTCGCCAGCCATTTTCCGTCAGGGCTAATGGCAACACTTGTGATAAATCCCTGGTCTTCGCGTAGAGTTTGTAGCTCTTGACCCGATGTCAGATCCCACACCTTCACAGTCCCTGTGTCAGCGGTCACCAAGTACTTTCCATCGGGGCTAGGAGCGACACTTCTGACCGTACCAGCGTGTCCTCGAAAGGTTCGCCGGACATGCGACGATAACACCGCAGCATGCAGAGCGTTTTCAGCAGACGCGAGCGCGGCGGGAGCTCGATGAAGGCTTGTGCTCACGGCGAACATAGATAGAATCACACTGCGCTCTGGATCTTCCGACAGAGACTCGTCGGCGTAAGCAACCAACTCTCGCGTAGTGGCGACAAGACGTTGCCGCTCAGATCGCAGGTACATTGTGCTACTGACTGCCAGCCCCGCGAGCAGAACTAACAAAACGGTGAGGACTGCGGCCACTGCGCCCCGGTGCTTCCGCCGAAATTTACGAAGACGATATAGGGTACCCGGCGGACTTGCCATCACTGGCTCATCCGTCAAATGCCGCACGACGTCAGCCGCCAATTCCGAAGCCGACGGGTACCGTCGAGTCCGGTCCTTCTCCAGCGTCTTCAACGTGATCCATTCCAGATCTCCTTGCACTTGTTGCACTAGTGCCCGGATATCCGTGTGCCGCCGCTTTGCAATCTCCGTCCCCGTTCCGCCCAAGCTATGCAGCTTCGTCGTCAGCTTCGGTGGCTCCTCTTCGCGAATGATCCGACAGATTTCCTCATAGCCTGCGCGCCGCAGATCACCTGGGTTGAACGGCACGGCACCTACAAGCAACTCGTATAACACCACTCCAAGCGAATAGATGTCCGACCTTATATCGACGTCCAGCGCCGTCACCGCGGCCTGCTCTGGGCTCATGTAGGCCGGCGTTCCAATCAGCGCTCCGATTTCCGTAAACAGAGTCTTCTCGGTCAGTCGTTGGCTGATGGCTTTCGCAACCCCGAAATCAATGACCTTCGGCACCGGCTTGCCATCCAATACTTCTACAAGAATGTTCGATGGTTTCAGGTCTCTGTGAATGACTCCCTTCTGATGCGCGTGGTGAATCGCCTCGCAGACTTGGCAGAACAACGCCAGTCGGTCACGACTGGTCAACCGGTGCTGGTCGCAATAGTCGGTAATGGGGACGCCGGGAACGTACTCCATTACGAAATATGGTCGGCCGACCTCCGATGTACCAGCATCGAACACGCGAGCGATGTTGGGATGGTCCATAAGCGCTAACGCCTGACGCTCCGATTCGAAGCGGGCAACGATTTCTCTGGAATCCATTCCCAGTTTGATTACTTTGAGCGCTACACGGCGGTGGATGGGCTCTCGCTGCTCGGCTAGGTAGACGGTCCCCATGCCACCCTCCCCGAGGACCCGGAGGACGCGATAAGGGCCAAAGTGCTGACCTTGTACGGTAGCATCTGGTCGAACGCTTGCCTCGTTTGTCGTGCGGTCAATGGGGGGCGTGCCTAGACGAAACTCGCCCGTTCGGTCGTGCTCAGCGAGCAAGCGCAGCACTTCCTGCCGAAGGGCTTCATCGCCTTCGCAAGCGTCGACGAGGAATTGTTGCCGCTCCTCGGGCGACAATGCTAATGCGCTACCAAAAACGAGCTTGATTGTCTCCGATCGATCGACGCTCATCTGACAGGTTTCAGTCAACTACTCCCTAGTTTGCAGTCAGTCGCGAATTGATAAACCATACTGGGTAACGACAACGTTCGGACGACAAGGAAGGCTAACTCGCTCCCACGCAGCGTGAAGCCGATCAAGGATTTCACTATTAGTTGCCCTCGTCAGTAGACGCTCTCGTCACGAGGCGAAGGAGCGCATCCAAGCGATAGTGCATGTTGCCCGGCATCGTTTCGCGGAGCCTACTACTTTATCGCAGGAAGCCACTAGAGTTGCAAGCTGGAGTTGCAAGCTGGATTGGACTGAACCCTTAAAATGAGACACTCGCAGGCTGCAGACTTTGCAGGGAAAGGAGCTGACCGTATCAAAACCGTATCAAAACACCATCCTCTCGAACCATGGGACTTGCCTTTGAGCGAAGAGCAGACTCCCCATATTGTTGAAAAACCAAAGAACATGAAGGATGCCATGGAGCCAAAAGAAGCAAGCTGCGGGCTTCACACGCAGGAGGTCGCAGGTTCGAGTCCTGCCGCGCCCACCATTCAAATCAGCCACTTGCAGCCACATTGCATGGCTTAGTGGAAGGATGTACGGAAACATGTACGGAAGGGATGTTGCTTTCGGTCGTTTTACGGCCATTCGCGGCATCTAATGAACCACCTCTAATTGGACACTGCCGACAACAGCGGGTATCGCGTCGGAATCGACCATGCTGGTGTCCACTCGGGCCTGCTCCCGCATCTTGGCCCTGGCTTCCGCCCTCTGCTCTGCCTTAACGCGGGACAGTGCTTCTGACGCCTTGCGCGCGGCCTTCTCGCTGATGTGCTTATAGTGGTCTGACATTCGTTTCGACAGGTGCCCGGCTTGGGCTTCCAGCACGGATTGGGGCGTTCCAATCTCGGCATGGCTGGTTACCCAACTGTGTCGTAGATCATGGCCCCTGAGGCCCTTCAGGCCGGCTTTCTCAGTGAGCTTGCGCCATGCGGTGCGCCATCCTTTTGTGGGTTTGGTGGGATCGTAACGGCGAACACGAACAGTGGTCCCGTTCCTTCCCTCAATTACGGTGTTGACTAATGCAGGAATGAGGTAGTGGTCTGGCTGGTTTGCCCCAAAGTTCTGAGACCGGATGATCAACTGCTTTGCGGACTCCAAGGCATCGGCGTTCAGGGGGTTGTACGTACTCCCCCTTTGGTCTTGCTTTTTTGCAGATGAATCTCGGCGGCCATGAGGTTAATCCGTTTCATCTGAAGGTTGCGGACCTCTACTCCTCGCATCCCCGTTTCGTTCTCCAGCATGGTCCCGTGGTATGCCACTGCCCATTCCGGCCGCGATTTCGCCGTGTCAATGAGCCTTACCTCTTCCTCTGGCGTAAGGCTGCGGCCAGCCTCGGACAGCGGTTCTGGCAGCGGTTGATATTTGCCATCCAGTTTCCACTGGTCATGGTGCTTCAGGATAGAACGCATGAGCTGTCCTTCCATGTTGACCGTACGTGGGCCAACACCTTCCGCAATGCGTTTCTGCTGATACGTGCGAATCAGCCGAATATCCTCAAAGTCCTTGAGCTTCAGATCTACGGGAGCGATTTGAGCTAGGAGTTTCTTCACCGCTCGCAATCGCTCCTTTTCCAGGCGCACAGTCCCGGCGGATGCCGCCACGCCGCGATGCTCAACGGGAAAATTCATGAAGCCAGCCGATCCAAGCGGACGCGATCGGGTGTATAATCGCCAATACGAAAAGCCAAAACGGAAATTCTGCGAAATAATGTCCTTGTCTACCGGCACTTGGCGTCTGTCGCTGGCGTGTATGGTTTGCGGCCTCCTTCTTGGCGCCTCAACAACTTGCTTTGCTAGCTCCATCACCTACGTAGGTAGCGACGTGGACCTTGGATCGGGCTGGAGAACTTCAACTGTTCTCAAGGACGATATCGACGGCAACAATGTTCTCGGGTCGGATGGCTGGTACGTGGCGGGCGGTTCGGGTTCGCAAATGCTACCGGCGTACATAACTTCGCTTGTACCAAATAGCAGTGTTTACCCAGGCAATGGCGGATACTTCTCCATCGACAATCCGCTCACTACGCCTGGGCCGAGCCCGTCGACTATCGTATCCGGAACGCTGAATCCTTTCCCCGGCACTGGAAACGCAACCATTGATTTAAGTTTCACCTTCGGGGCAAATGTTCCTGCCATCGTAAGGCTCGGTTTGATGATAGACAATCTGGACATAGCTGGTTACAATCCGTCCGCGCTGCAGGTTGTCCAGAACGGCGGACCCGCCGCCAGCACCGTGGTAGACACCACAGGAACGCTTTTCAACGATAGAATTCCGGACTGGTTGTACTTTGATATTCAGGCCCAGCCAGGAGCAACTTACGATGTCCTGGTTAGCGGTGGCCCTAACGGCTGTGCCTGCCTGGGAGCAGCTTCATTCGACAGCGTCTCCGACGTTCCCGAGCCTTCTTCGTTTGAGCTGGCGGGCCTCGGCGCCGCTTTACTTGCAATCGGCAGTCTCCTTGGCGGCCGCGTCGTTCGGCGATTCGCGTAATCGCCGAGCCATATCCGTCTTGGTTTCTACCATGTCTGCAGTTAACCTCCAAAGCGCCGATGGGGGCGAGGACTTCGTAGGGTCCCAGAAGCACCCCAATGGAAAGCGGCATAAGAGTGGAACAATCTTACCTCTTTTAGACAATGGGCGTTCGCAGATCAAGTCCTGGGAAACCGCTTTGCTGACTGTGAGTCGCTTCGAGCTGATAGACACGCGGATTGATCACGATTTCCCATTGCCACTGGGGCCGTCCGAGCAACGGCGATAGAATAAAAACGAAGATGGAAACAAAGACCTCGGTCGATATCTCGGTTCCAGTTTTATTTGTTGCCCATCCCAACCTATCTGATTCAGTGAATCACAACATCATTCAGTCCGAGATCGAAGGAGGCGTTCACTTGAGAGACTTGCCGCCCGGCTCAGTGCTCTCCATTCAAACCAAGAATCGCTTCTATAAAATGGTGGTCGTCGGAGAGGGCACCGTCCTCATCTCCGGCCATCCCGAGTTCTGCCCAGCCCCATCTGAAGTGCGGATCAATGGTTCAACTTGGGGCGGCTCGATGCTCAAGGAGAAGTACGTCGGCCGCGGCATGCACCTCGAATTCGTGCACGCCGTGCACCGAACCATTCTCACCTCCCGCATCGTCGACATCCGCGCTGATTCTTGAGTCGGTGCCGACCTTGTCAGAGTGGGTCCTAAGCGTGCGATAGTTCTTGTCCTCGTTTGTCCCAAGTCGTGTGAAACGGCCTAGTCTGAATGTGACATATCGACTTCCCCGCCGGTATCCGCGGCTATGATAGATGAGGCTCGCTACCATAGAAACCGTGCCTACCCGACAACATGCTGGCCCCGGACCCGTCGCTCCAGACGTTCCTGAGCCCTCGCTCGCGGAACGTGCCCGCACGCTCGCGTTGCTCGGCCTCATCGGCAGTCTTTCGACGCATTCGCAGAAGTTTCCGGGATTTCCCTTCGGCTCGATGATGCCCTATACGGCTGACGATCTTGGACGTCCAATCTTCTTCATCAGCAGCATGGCGATGCATACCCAGAACCTGCGGCAGGATCCGCACGCCAGTTTGCTTATTGTGCAGCCGGATGTTACTGGAGATCCCCTGGGTGCTGCCCGGTTGACCCTCCTGGGCGATGTGACGGAAGTGCCCGCCGCAGAAGTTAGAGAACTCTATCTTTCACGGTACGAGAACGCAAAGTTCTGGCAAGACTACACGGACTTTGCGTATTATCGGCTGCAGGTCGCAGCGGTTTACTTCATTGGAGGCTTCGGCGTGATGGGATGGATCTCTTCCGAGGACTACGGAAGCGCGCAACCGGATCCTCTGGCCAGGGCCGCGCCAGGAATCATTCGGCACATGAATAACGATCACGCCGATGCTCTTCGTCTGATCGCCCGCCGCTTTGCTGGGGAGGCCCCCGACGAGGCGACAATAACCGCTGTCGACCGGCTGGGTTTCCATCTCCGGCTGAAGTCGGGCGACAGAATTCACGGCCGGCGCGTGGCTTTTTCGAGAGAAGTTAAAGATCCAGAAGACGCCCGGGCAGTGTTCGTGGAGATGGTCCGGCAAGCGAAATCAACCGAAGCGGTTTGACGGGCCGCAGACTCTTCAGCGGATCTTGCTCCTGCGCCTTGATGGAAGGCAGCCGATCATACCGCGTATCGGGCACTTGTACGTGTAGCGCGTGTTACGGCCAGGTGGCAACTTATCGGCCTACGCCGAGCGGTTCTCGCGAACCACGGCCCTAGGTCAGAGCGGTTCGGTTGAACTAGAATTGAACGATGTTGTCGCGGAGGGCATTTGTCTCCAGCTCATTGGTCCCGGTCCTGTGCGGCCAGGACAGGAAACCACACATGTTTGCCGACGCAAACGCTTACGAGCGATTCATGGGTCGTTGGAGTCGGCTAGTGGCTCCGTAACTTGTGGATTTTGCCGATGTGCCAGATCTCGGACGGCTACTCGACGTTGGTTCAGGTACAGGAGCACTGGCCTTCACCCTGGCGGAACGGAAACCGCGGGCCAATGTGCTTGGAATCGACCCATCCAAAGAATACGTAGAATATGCCAACAGTAAAAATCCATTTCCAGATCGGGTGAGGTTCGAGACCGGCGATGCACAACAGTTGCGTCTTGCCGATGCGAGCTTTGACGCCAGTCTCTCTCTGCTGGTGTTCAATTTCATCCCTGATCCCGTCAAAGCCCTGAAGGAGGTTCGTCGCGTCACTAAACCCGGGGGCAAGTCTCGGCATCCGTCTGGGACTACGGAGATGGGATGAAGATGCTCCGAGCTTTCTGGGATAGCGCGGTGAATCTCGATTCAAAGGCCGAAAAACTTGACGAGAGGCACATGCCGGTGTGCCGGGCAGGAGAACTGTCAGGGCTATGGCGACAGGGCGGTCTGGAGAACGTCCACGAGCCGCCGCAAGTGATCGCGATGAGATTTGAATCCTTTGTGGATTATTGGGATGCGTTTCTTCTCGGACAGGGCCCTGCCGGCGTGTATGTCAAGAGTCTCAGTCGCGATCAGGTACATGCCTTGCGCAGAGAGGTGAAGAGTCGAGTGTCTCCGTCAGCAGACAATTTGCCTATCGCCCTTTCCTCGCGAGTATGGTCAGTGCGCGGCACTGTCCCAACTCGACTTTGAAGCGTAGCATGGGAAGAAAGAATCGCGCGTTCCCGCTTAAGCCCGAATGTTTACCGATCCACTTGGCTGTGTTGTCGGTATGTCGCGGAAGTGGTTTCGCCGACCTGGCGCATGATAACTGGCGAGAACAGCGCTTCGCACCCACGAACCGATCCTGGCGAAACCGGGATTTCCCGACAGGTATTTGAGTACGGAGCAAAAAGTTCCGCCCACCACCCGCTTGCTAGATGTCGATGGCTCAAGTAGGACGCAAAGGCGGGTAGCGTACCTGCCAGCGCGGGGTGTTCTTGCGGACCACCTCGCTATGTTCACGCGGTTCGTGGAGTGCAGTTGCGTATTATTCACCCCTTGCCTTCAGCACGCGCTCCAAATGGCTAACGGCGTCAGGCACGTTGTCAAACATCTTCGCACCAGCAAAGCCAAAAACGAATCGCCGGCTTAGCAGTGGCTCCAACGCGCGAGCCGTAGGCCCTACGGCCACAATCGCCAATGGGCGGAAGCTCGCATTTTTTTCCATTAGCGCCACCGCCAAGCCACCAATCGCATCTCCCCACGTGTAATCCAGGTTCCGGAGATCGAAGAGCATTGCCGCGGTGTTGGTCGTGCTTAAAGCCGAACGAACATAAGCCACCATCTCCGCCGCACACTCATTACCCTCCGAACCTGGCGGATACATGCCGGCAAATGCGATGGCCAGAATCGGCCCCCCGTGTTGCCGAAGAATCTGTTCCGACGTTGCCGTGAGCTTGCTCATTTCTGATAAATCGGGCGAACCTCTGTTCGGGTTAACCTGCATAAACCGGCACGGGGTTGGCCTAATTCAGGACGCCCGAAGCGAGCTGTTAAAAAGATTTACACCGTCTAGCCACTTCTCATTCAACAAGTTGCATCTGCCTTCTTAGGCCGAGTGGCCATCGCCTCTAATCCTCCTTGTCTTGCCGGATTCGCTCCATCCGCAGCTAGTCGAGCGAGCTGGTGAACCCCACGTCTACCAACATTTCAAAACACGCCGACGGAGTTGGTCCGCCGCACCGAGGCGCTTAAGAAGATTCTGGCTAAAGCTCCGAGAATTAGAGCACATCATACCTGTCCGGAAAACGCTGAAGCTCTCGAAGGTTGGAGACTAATAGCTGGCGGCAACAGCCCTTTGCGCCACCGATTGATTCCTGCCGCGATGGGGATTTATCAACAGCGAATCGGGTGCTGAACGCTTCGGTGTCAGCGAGGATCTATTCCGGGCACCTGCCAAATCTCAGTAACGCGCGTTACCCGGCAAAGTGGATAGTTTCCGGATACGCCGTGACTCAGGATCTATGTACCTTCTGTTCGGCTACACTAAGTTGATTCAATCACATGGCGCTATTCGCAGGCGACAAACTCGGCCCGTACGAAATCATTGCCCTGGTCGGCGCGGGCGGCATGGGCGAGGTGTACAAGGCGCATGATCCACGTCTGAAGCGCGATGTGGCGATCAAGGTTTCCGCGGCGCAGTTCAGCGAGCGCTTCGAGCGCGAGGCGCATGCGATCGCAGCGTTGAATCATCCTTATATCTGCACGCTGTACGATATCGGCCCGGATTATCTGGTGATGGAGTACCTGGAAGGGCAGCCCTTGAAGGGGCCCCTTCCGGTGCGGGATTTTCTACGGTACGCGGTGCAGATCGCAGATGCGCTGGATACGGCGCACCGGCAGGGAATTGTCCATCGCGACTTGAAGCCAGCGAACATCCTGGTGGGCAAGGGGGGAGTAAAGCTGCTCGATTTCGGGCTGGCCAAGATGACGATAAAACCGGACGACAAGACGCAAACAAGGTTGACGGCCGCAGGGAGCGTGATCGGCACACTGCACTACATGTCGCCGGAGCAGGTGCAGGGAAGGCTCGTCGACGCGCGCAGCGACATTTTCTCGTTTGGCGCGGTGATGGTGGAGATGATGACCGGCAAGCGGGCGTTTGACGGGGAGAACACTGCGACGGTGATCTCGGCGATCATGACGGGAGATCCCCTGGCGCTGCGGACGCTGGACGCGTCGATTCCGGCGGCGCTGGTGAGGGTGGTGCGGCGGTGTTTGGCGAAGGATCCGGAGGACCGATGGCAGACGGCTCGGGATTTGGGAGCGGAACTGCGATGGATCCAGGAGGGTCCGGCAACGGAGACGAGGGCGGCGCCTGCCGAGCGGGGGCGATGGAAACGGTGGGTGCTCGCGGCTGCGGCATTGGCGGCGATCGCGGGTGGCAGCATGTGGTTCCTACTGGCGACCCGCATCCGGAATGGGCCCGAGCAACCGGTAATTCGCGCATCACTGCTGCCGCCGCCCGGATTCACGTTCCTCCCTTACTCCTTCGCAATTTCCCCCGATGGTACGCGCCTGGCGTTTGTCGCCATGGGGGCGGACGGTTCAAGCGCGCTGTGGGTGCGGGCGCTCACGGGATCAACCCCGCAGGAACTTAAGGACACAGAGAAGGCCTCTAATCCCTTCTGGTCGCCTGACAGCCATGAGGTCGGGTTCTTTGCCGACGGCAAGCTTAGAATCGTGGATATCACTGGCGGCGCCGTGCGGATCCTCGGCAACACCAACTCTATATGGGGAGGATCGTGGAGCAAGGATGGCAACATTCTGTTCGTCAGGGGCAGCAAGCTGAATCGCGTTCCGGCGGCTGGGGGCGAAACAGCGGCGGCGACCAAGCCACGAAGCAAGAGCGAGGCCCATCGCTGGCCCTGGTTTCTTCCGGATAGTGAGCACTTCCTTTATTTCGTTGACTGGACCGCTCCAGGCGACTCCCCGGAGGATGGTATTTACGCCGGTTCGCTCCAAGCGCCCGACTTTAAGCCTGTCTTACCGGATGTCAGAGGAAACGCGATGTTTGTCTCCGGCAATCTACTCTATGTTAAAGACCGGAGCCTGATGGCGCGGCCGTTCGACCTGCGAAAGCTGGAAGCAACCGGTCCCGCTGTGCCCATTGCAACCCAGGAACTGGACGCAAGCCCTCAATCGGGATTTGGGTTTTCCGCGTCGGACAATGGATCGATTGTCTTTCAGTCCGCCGCGGATTTTCCGGCGCGATTAACCTGGTTCGACGCGAGCGGCAGGGAATTGAGCCAAATGCCGCAGGCCGGTTACTGGGATCCGAGTTTGTCGCCAGACGGCAATCTGCTTGCCGTTAGCTCCGACGATGAGCACAACGGCAAAAACTTCATCCGCATCATTGAACTGCGGACAGGAATCGTCACCGGCCTTAGCCAGGGAGGGGACGAACACAGTCCTTGTTGGACGCCGGACGGAAAGTTCGTTACGTATCAGAGCGGCACCAACCAGACGGCGTCGATAGAGCACAGGCCGGTGGACCGGTCTAAGCCGGCGCGAACTCTGCTGCGCGGCTTCAATGTCAAACCGAGCAGTTGGTCGTCCGATGGGAATCTCCTCTACATTGATTATTCCTCGAACGGACCCGCTCGAAAGCTATATTCGGCTGCCACGGGAGAAACCGTGTCGGTGGACGACGAGGCATCAAGCCAGCACTCGCCCGACGGAAAATGGGTGGCCGTTTCCGGCACGAACGTATTCGTTCAACTAGCGAAAGGTCCAGGCCCCCGAATTCAGGTCTCCAGCGGGTCCGCGGGCGGAACCCAGCCTCGCTGGAGCCATGATGGAAAGCACATCTTCTATCTCCAAGCGGACAGGAAAATGATGGTAGCGGACTTCGACCCCGTGAAGGGGACTGCCAGCGCGCCCCGCGTTCTGTTTCAGACGCACATCGTTGCCGTCCGCGCTTCCATGCCTCAATACGGCATCGCTCCGGACGGGCGGTTTCTGATCAATTCATTTCCAGCGGGCAATTCTGCTCCGTTGACCCTCCTCACAGGGTGGACTGAACTGCTGAAAAAGCATTAATCTGTCCGGGCCCGGCCTGGAGATTGTTGATGGCTCGCCGGCAGCGTCGCGGAACATCCGGTAGATGGCGCCTCACTAATGCGCATCAAAGCGCATCCCGCCGGCACGCCGTAACACGCGCCTCCGGTGGAGATGGAGCCAAGCCGCCCGTGAGCTTCATGCTGAACTTCTTGGACGAACGGTGGCGGGCGCGCCCGTCGGCAAGTACCGTCGCCAGCCCCTACCGAACGGAAGTCTCTGATAGCAGTTTTCACTTTTAGTCGAGGGTTGGCGAGATATTCCTGGATAGTCGGCCACCCTTCCACTCCTTTTGGCGGGCGCCGGAGACGCGTAGTGGAAGGATGCGACGGCACGTTTGGAACTTCGAATGAAGCATTCAATCTCGCCTACGGCGGCGAGAAGTGGGGCAACTTCGTTTCAGTGAATGGATTGAACACGGGACGCTTTCTAGATCCGCCCGAATTCACAGTCATGCATGACAAGGGCAACGAAGAGAATGCGTTCGACCGATTCGATTACAAGCCCACCATCGCCGATACACTCAGTCTGAACCTTCAATACACGCGCTCTTGGTTTCAAACCCCGAATTCGTTCGACGAGGAATATCACCCAGGCGTGTCTAACCCGGTCACCGGTGCTCCGCTCGGCCCGACCGATCAACGCTCGTTGATCAAGACCTTTAACATCGCCCCGACGTGGACGCACATCCTCAATCCAAGCACCGTATTGACCGTCGGCCTCTACTTGCGGAAGGACCAATACAACTACTATCCCAGCGCCAATCCATTCGACGATTTTTCTCCGGACCTGCTGAGCGAGACTGTTACCCAGTCACGATCGCTTGCTAACGCGGGTGTTCGATCCAGCGTGTCGTATATACACGGCATCCATAATATTAAGGCGGGAATCACCTATGGACAGACCTTCCTCACGGAGGGTGATAGCTACGGCATCGTCGATCCAGGCGTAATCCCAGCATGCCGGGCGTATATGGAGCAACGACATGCGCGGTTCTCGCGCCCCATGACTTGATAACCGGGGGCACGGCATACGAGTTCCATGGACATACGGACGTTAAAGAACTGGCCATGTACATCCAGGACACGATTACTGTTAGGAACTGGAGCTTTAACCTCGGCATTCACGGTGATTTGTACAACGGCCTCGCCATCGCCAGGCAAGCCGAGCCGCGCGTTGGAATCGCATACAACTTTAAGCCAACCAATACGGTCTTTCAAGTTTCCTACGCGCGAACCATGGAAACTCCTTTCAATGAAAATTTGGTTATTGCCAGCACGGGATGCAGCAGCCCGTTTCTCGCACTCCTGGTGCCGCCGCTAGGAGTCCCATGCAATCTCGGACCAATTGTCCCGGGCCACCGTAATGAGTTCCACGTCGGCCTGCAGCAGGCCTTCGGCAAATACCTGGTTATTGACGGTGAGTACATCTGGAAATACACGCACAACGGCTACGACTTCGGTGTGGTCGGTAGCACCCCAATCACGTTCCCAATCGAGTGGACTGCCTCCAAAATTCCCGGATACGCAGTCCGCCTGACCGTGCCAAACTTTCACGGCCTTACGGCTTTTGTGGTGATGTCCGGCGTGGCTGCGCGCTTCTTCCTGCCGCAGGTAGCCGGCTTGCCCATCATCCCCGTGGGAAATGAGGTTTTTCGCATCGATCATGACGAGATATTCAACCAGACCACTCACCTGCAATACCAGCCTTTCAAGCGTGGTCCATGGTTGTCGTTCAACTGGCGCTATGATAGCGGCCTGGTAGCGGGTGCGTCGCCTTGCTCCGCGCCCACCGCGACATGCTTCTCCTCCACCCCCTTTGCTGACGGCGGAGGCGCCAACATTCCAAGCGGCCAGGTGGCGCTGGTGAACACCGTGAGTGGGCTGCCACTGACTGCCGATCAGGAATTTCAGGCCGGCCTAACGTGCAATGGCAAGCTGGCCGCCCCAAACCCGCTGGGACCCGCGCTCGCCACATGCAGCGCGGCAGGTCTTGCATCCATTTACCTTCAGATCCCGAAACCCGGTACGAAAAATGACGATCACAGCCCGCAGCGAATCCAGCCGCGCAACCTGTTTGACATAGCCGTGGGACACGACAACATTTTTCACGGCGATCGGTACAAATGGAGCGCCCGATTGGCAGTTATCAATCTGACGGATAAAGAGGCGCTCTATAACTTTCTGTCGACTTTCAGCGGAACCCACTATGTCACACCGCGCGCGGTGACGGCAACGGTTGGTTTCCATTTTTGACCTCATCGGTCGCGAACTCCATAAGCCGCATAACGTCCAGTTCTAACTGGGCGTCGTCGAACCGCCGTCCTTCAGCCGATTCGCTCTCTCAGCTTGAATCACGAGCCACGACATGGACGGGACTGTTTCACTCGCCCAACGGTAGGCTTGGTCTTTCGAAACCAGCGCACGGTGGTGTGCCGAGTAAAGAATGCGGCAAGCCCCACACCGACGGCGTGAACTGCGGCCATGAAGCCGTACCGCATGGCAACCATGTAGATTACCTTGTGAATGGCCATCTGCACCATCCTCACGGTACTCACTGCGGCGATCACGGCAAGCTGGAAGTGCTAGTGCTGGCCCGGGCTCCATCACAATCTGCCTCGACCGCATAGTTCCTCGGCACATGATCCGGCTTGAGCGCGCTGCGGGGGCTTGGAAGCAATAACGACCCGTGTTTCCTGCCCTCTCGACCCGGGTGAATAGCCCAGCACGTACGGATAGGTGTCGAGAACAGCCCTTCCCACCACGAACCCGGAGTAGTCGGCCGTGAGGATCGCTACCGACAATTGTTGATAACAGGTCTCACCAGACTGCCAAAGCGCCCAATAACCAGGGCCTTTCATGCAATGCCCAGGACAGGTCGATTGGGCCGGCGGATTTTTGCGCTCAGTTGGTGGTAGCGATCGCTGGGTTGATGCGCACTAGTTCCCCGTGCAGGCGCCGGATGACCGGGCGGTTCAAGTACGACTGAAAATCTTCCGCGGGCCAAGAAGCCTTCAGTTCGCCGAGCGCGGCAGCGGCCTGGGCCGCGACAGCGCGGTCCGGAACGCCGGATCGCAGCAGCAGCACGCAAGCGCGCCACAGCGACTCCGGCTGCTTAGCCGATTCGAAGGACGCACCAGCACGGCCTGCGTATTCGGCGGCTGCGGCGCGATTCCCAGCGGCCAACGCCGCCTCCGCCAAGCCCAGCAGAGCGGCCGACTCCGCCGCGGGATTGCCGGCCGCGTGCGCCAGTTCGAACGCCCTGCGGCACGCCTCCAGGCCACGCGCCCCGGCACCAGAGCGGGCCAGCGCCAAGCCAAGCGCCAGGCTAGCGCCGCGCCGCGTTTCCAGGTCGCTCGCATCGGCACGTTGAAGCAGAGCCTCGGCTTTCGCGCGAGCCTCACCGAAACGCTCCTGCATCAAAATGATTTCGACAGCACTGACCGGATTGGAACCCGCTGCCTGCTCCGACACCGTGCCGCCACTGGCATGGCCGAGCATGGCCTGCATCAAGGCCACGTTGAGTTCATTGGTGGTCCTACCGGTTGAATTGCCGATGGCCTCGAAAGCGCGGCGCGCCTGGTCGAACATGCGCAATGCTTGCGGCCAGCGGTCTTGGAGCACTTCGAGGGAGGCCAGTCCCTCCTGCGCGAGGGCCAGCGGCAGCGATGGACCGGCGGGCTGCAGCGTGGCCAGCGTCTCCTCAAAGGCGCGGCGCGCCCCTTCGTAGTCGCCCTTGTCGCGCGCAGCACGGCCCAGCAGGATGAGGGCGAGCGCGGCCTCCGTGCGGTAACTGCCCTGCCGATAGTAGGCCAGCGCGGTCTGCACGTCTTGCCAGCCCTGCGCTGCATCCCCGGTCTGGATGCGAATGCTCCCCAAGTTCACCAGCGCGCGCGCTTCCGACCGCTTCTCGCGGTTCCGCCGGGCGATATCGAGTGCTTCCTGCATGGTCCGTAGGGCCTCGGCCGTGCGGCCTTTGACGAACAGCGCATCACCGAGATCGATCAGCCCCCGCGAGACCAGGTTCTCAATACCGCCGCTACGCGCGATGGCGATGGCGCGGTTGGCGTCATCCATCGCTTCCGCAGTCTGGCCGGCATTCAGATCGATGTTGCTCGACAGCAGCAAGAGCTTGATCTGCTGCTGGTCGTTACCCGTGACGCGGGCCGCCGACAACGCCTTGTCTGTTAGTTCTCGGGCCTGGGTGGGAGAGCGGGCATACCGGGCGCGAACGTAGAGGCACTCGGCCACACCTTCGACGTTGGAAGCGGCCTGGAACAGGATCTCCGCACGGTCGAGCGAGCGTTCGGAGGCCTCCTGCGCCCCGGTCCGTGCCTGCAGCGCTCCCAGACGCATCCAAGCGGCGGCGTTTTGCGCATCCAAGTGAATCGCTTCCGAATATGTCGCCATCGCCTTTTTCGTATCCTGATCGCGTTCTTGCGCGCGGCCCAGGTCAAGCAGTGCCCCACCGCGCTCGTCCGGCGCCAACAGCGTAGACAGTTCGCGATACTTCTCCGCCGCAGCCTTGAACTCGCCGATGACGGTCTGGTGGATCGCATCGAGATGGAGGCCCTCGGCCGCTGGCAATGAACCGCGCGGGGCCATCGCTTTGAGCAATTCGTCCTTGGCGCGTTCCAGGTAGTCGAGTTCGTACCAAGCTTCGGCCAGGTGAGCGTGCGCCATGGCGTAAGATGGGTCGATCTCCACCGCACGGGCCAGAGCCTTGCTCGCCCGGTGATAACTGCCGTTGTGCAGCGCGGCTAGGCCGTCGCGATACCAGGGAACCGCAGCCGCCGCTGGATCGCGGTGACGCTTCGCATTCCACAACCAAACCGATGCGCCGCCCCCAGCGCAGACGACGACACCGACCAGCGCGGCCACCACGCGGCGGCGCGAGCGGGGACGTCCGGGAGCACGCAGGTCGGCCAGAAGTTCATCAGCCGAGGCGTAGCGTTCCCGCCGGTCCTTCGCCAGCAGCTTTAGAATGATGCGGTCGAGGTGGGCCGGCGACTGCGGGTTTAGCCGCGAGGGCTGCGGCGGTTTCCACGTCAACAATCGCGCTACAACCGATGGGAGGCTCTCAGCTTCGAACGGCGACGTACCGGCCAGGCACTCATAGAGCACCACGCCGAGTGAGAACAGGTCCGAGCGCGCATCCCGCCGGACGCCTGTTCGGGTGACATGTAAAGCGGCGTTCCAGAGAAGCCTTCGAGGGTCACGGTGGCGGCGGTGGCGTGTCTGGCATCGCGCGGAGTGGCCGTCCGCGCGATGCCGAAGTCAAGCACCTTCACCTCTCCCGCGGATGTGATCTGGATATTGCCGGGCTTGATGTCGCGGTGGATGAGGCCGTGACGGTGCGCTTCGGCCAGCGCCGACGCCACTCCGGTGGCCACTTTCAGCGTCTCCTCGACACTCAGTCGCCGCTCGCTGAGGATACGCCGTAAATTCGCACCGGACACCAGTTCCATTGCGATGAACGGGTCGCCGCCGGGGTTCTCGACGAACTCGTAGATGTGCGCGATGTTCGGATGCGATAGCGAGGAGGCGGCGCGCGCTTCCTTGAGCAGGTTGGCACGAAGTCTCTCATCCTCTCGGCCACTGGTGCAGAACTTGAGCGCTACGTGGCGTCCCAAGGTCAGGTCCTCCGCTTCATACACGACACCCATTCCGCCTTCACCCAGCTTGGAGACGATCCGGTAGTGGCTAATGGTTGCGCCGGTCATTGACTCCTACATTTGAAACGATACTATTGACCCGAGTTTCCTACTGGAACGCCGGGTACTGCTCAGCATACACCCAGTCGCCATCCACTTCGGTTTTTGAGCGTTCGTACTTGACCGCCCCGGTTGTGAGGATAGGTACCGATAAATGCGTGATAACAGGCCCCCCGCGCGAGAGAGGATTGCTTCCGGCGGCGCCGCGTGCGAAAACGTATATGCACAGTGGCTACGAGCCCGCGTGGACAATTTTCGAGGGAATATACGCGTCCCCCAATTTGTCCTATACTGGCCGCTATGCGCGACCTGGCCGCTATGCGCGACCTGGCCGTTCCTTTGATTCTATTCTCGCTGTGTTCTGCAGCATGGGCACAAGAACTGGCCAACGTCATCGTTTTGGAGCCGGTAAGTAAGATCGACACGCGCGGCGCCGAGGTCACCGAGAAGATGCTGCTGTTCCGAAAGGCCGCCGAACTAGCAAAGTACTCGGGCTGGTTGCGTAACGAATCGGCGCAGCGGGCCTTGCGCCTCTACCGCGTGGGTTACGAAATCGCGCACGCCGGGGGAGGCACGCCGGATTACTACGTTGCGTTGGTTCCTGGTAGCAACCACGCAGCGGTCGGCTTCCGTATTCAGAGCGAGGATCGTATCGAGGACCATCCGCGTCAGACATATATTCTGCTGGATGCGGACCCATCGCGGTTTGAAACCACGCTGCTCCATGAGACCGGGCACATGGTGATGGAGACGCTTGCGGGAGGTCGGCAATTGGATGGGAAGGAGACCTCTTCGATTCCGCATAGTACAGCGACCCTCTCCGACCGCACCACTGCCTTCAGTGAAGGGTATGCGATACACCTGGAGACGCTGGCTGCACACCTGAACCATGATCAGAGCACGCGTCAGCACTTTCATCGCGAGCTGGTCCTGTTCGGCGACGGCCCGTTCCGCGAAGCTGAATACTTCCATCACTCCGCCGACCTCGCCAGTTTTTCCCAGAACATCGCCCGCTATCTGGACGTCCGGGACAATAACTTTTCATTCGAGAGCGCGTTTCAAAACCCCGATTATCTGCGCGTGCAACTGGAAAAAGCCCGCGATTTTGCAACGGTTCGCGATGCCAATCAATTGCTGCAATCGGAAGGCTTTTAACAGCTTCTTTTTTCTATTCGTCATGCGTGGTACGGCGCCGCCGGCCGAATCCGTAATCGCCCAGCGCGAACGGCAGATTCTCGAATCCATGCGCGCCGTCTTCAGTTCCAGCTCCTCAGACACCTCGCGTAAATGGTTACTGGACCTGGTCGTCGAATACATGAAGCTGTTCCCCGATCAGAAGGCAGCTATCGTAGACGCATTGAACGATCTGAGTCACGGAGTATTTGTCGATCCTTCGGCGGCGACGCTCTGGCGCGAACATTATCTCGCGACCCTTCGATTGGACCAACAAAAGATGAACATCCAGGCGATCAATGCCGCGCGGAAGAAGTGGCGCGAACAGGTGCTCGAAAACCCACAGATACTATTCTCGCGTCTGGGGCCTGAAATACCGTGCACGTTGCCCGGGACAAAGGTGCGGCTCGAAGCGTTGGGCGAGGATGCGCCGGTCCGGTTCGACATCAACACTGCGCCAGCCGGTATCCTGCGTTTGATTCCGGGAATTACGGATGCCGAGGTCGGGGCCTGGTTGGCGTGGCGAAGCGAGAGGCCATTCGCTAGCGTGGACGATTTCCAGTACCGTGGATCTCTTAGGCCAGCGATCCTGGCAGCACTGCAATTCGAAAAATGAATCCCGTCCCACGTGGCGGGGGCATGCCCCGCGGGTTTCTACCTTCTTAACTCCGACCACAGCATTCCCTGGCCGATCTGGCCGTGGATGTTTTGGTCCATCGTGCCTCTGCGAGGGATGCAACGGGCTGGTCGGTCCGCCCCGAACGGCGAACGCCGCAACGAAGTTAGAAACGCGGGTGGGTGCTCGGGAATTGTACCGACAATGCTGCTTATCAGGCTGTTTCCCAGCGCCGTTTCGTGCCAACTTCCGGATGACCGACCAACTGGACAGAACCGCGCCGACCGTCACTTCCCCGCAGGTACCCGCCGCCGCAACTCGTCGAAAAAGTTGAAGAGGAACACTACCTCGTGTTCCTGCTTGGGCGGTTGCGCGGATTCCACAGGCGTGAGCACCAACATGCGCTTGCCGTCTGGCGCAAGGTCCCCATCTCGGATTTTGTCCAGCTTGTCGGTCCATACCCGCGGTTTATCGGCCACGAGAGTGTCGCCCTTTACCGAGTAACTAACGCCCATGAGCTCACCGCCTGAAGCGTAAATCAGCACGTGTCCGCTCCGCAACCAGAATGGCCTCACGCCGCCATTGTTCGAGATCTGCGACTTTCCAGCCTGCCCGGACGACGGCGGTGCAACGCCCGGACGTACACTTCATTCTTCCCCGAGTCGTTCGAGCTATACGCCAGCCATCGTCCGTCGGGCGAGAACATCGTGTCTTGATCGAGAACTCGAGCGCGGCACGTGCATTGAAATGTACGATAGCGCTTCGTCGACTGCACTAAACCAGTGTGGCGTGTTTTCCGGAATGATCAGCACGTCACCCTTGCGAATCTGCTACGTTGCCCCACCGCTCGGCTGATCGGGCATGCGTCCAGTCACCAGCGTGGCTGAACCCCTGATGACGTAGTACAACTCCGCTCGTCCTTATGGATCGACCCAGTCGCTGGAGGATTCTTCGTCACCGCCGCTACCGGCGAGTGATGTTATTTGCCTGCCGGGCGCGCGCCGCTCCAATTCATCGGACCAGTTCAGCACCATGTCGATTTGCGCCGGCGCTTGTTCGCTTCCCTGATCAGGAAGCGCTGGCCGTCCGGCCTCCCTCGTCTATGGCTACGTAAGGTAACCTTGCATAATTGACTGGAGACATTGGCCATGTCGCGCATGAAGTGGGAAAGGATCGTATCGGGCACGTTTTTCGCCGTATTACTGATACTTGGTCTGACCGTTTATAAAGACTATGGCGTTTCATGGGATGAAGGAATGAGTCGAACCAATGGGACGTGGAACTACAATTACGTCACCAGCGGAGATCGTGAATCGTTCGACTCCAAATCCCTTCAGGCCACTCAGTCCGGCTATTACGAGCGTTACTATGGGAGCGCATTCGATCTGGGCCTTGTCACTCTCGAGCGCGTACTGCGGTTGACCGATTCACGCTCGGTTTATCTGATGCGGCATCTGGCAACATTTGGTGTTTTTTACCTCGGCACACTTGCCTTTTACTGGCTGCTGCGCAGGCGATTCGGGGATTGGCGTCTGGCCCTCCTGGGAGCCGTGTTTCTGGTGTTGAGTCCGCGACTTTTCGCCGACGCCTTTTATAATCCCAAGGATCTGCCCTTCCTGGCGTTGGTCCAAATTGCCCTCGCATCCATGATTTTCTTCCTCGACAATATGTCTTGGCAACGCGCCCTGTTGCACGGATTGGCGTGCGCGCTTTGCATCGACATCCGCATCTTCGGCCTGCTTCTGCCGGTCATTACTGTTGTACTGGCTGTGCCCCGTTTGTGGGAACTGCATTCAGCGGGCCAACGCGTGCGTGCCAACACAGCCAGCCTGGGCATTTGTCTTGGCGCCATCGCGTGTGGTACGTACGCGTTCTGGCCTCTCCTCTGGACGCATCCGGTAACGAATTTCCTGAAAGCATTGAGAGCTCTTGGGCGGGTCCCGTGGTCCGGCACGATCCTTTATATCGGCCAAGTCGTTCCTGCCGGAAAGCTCCCCTGGCACTATCTCTTCGTTTGGATTGCGATTACCACGCCGCTGCTCTATCTGATTCTCTTCGCGGCAGGATTGATCCACTGCCTATTCAAGGCGCTGACCCATCCCTGGCGGTGGCTGCTGGAGGATGCATTGGAAGTCGCGTTCCTCGTGACACTGACAGCGCCGTTAGCTGCGGTGGTGATTCTCCATTCGAACGTCTACGACGGTTGGAGGCATTTGTATTTCACTTATCCGCCGCTGCTCTATTTTTCGATCTTGGGTGTTGCCATCGTAACCTCTTGGCTGTCTCGGCTGGGCAAAGTTGCTGTTCCCGCTAGGGTTTTGGCTGCGCTGACCGTAGTCTTGTGTTTGCTGCAGGTTTTCTGGACGATGATTCGCTATCATCCGCTGCAAAATATCTACTTCAACCAGCTCGCCGGGCGCAACCTGACGGAAATTCGCCGACGCTTCGAAATGGATTACTGGGGGCTATCTCAACGAAAAGCTTTAGAGAGGCTGCTCGCAATCGACCCTTCACCGGCCATCCGCGTATCGGCACCCACAAGCATCAACGCCGCAATCCTTCCGCCCGCATTACGGAATCGCCTGGAATTCACAAAACCAGAATCTGCAACATACCTTATATCGTTCTATCGCTGGCATCCTGAGGACTACCCCCAGGAAGACGAAGTCGACTCCATCCGGGTTGATGGAGCGAAAATTTGCGTGATTCAACGAATACGTGGCAAGTGACATCCCTGCGGCGAGTGCTCCAAGACCAGCTCCGTGACCAGTGCTCTGACGTCGTTCGATTCTTCCACTCCGTGTATGGTGGCGATGTTTGGATAATTCAAAGAAGCGACCACCTGCGCTTCGCGCTCAAACCGAGCCAGTCGCTCGGGATCTTATGCGAGAGCCGTCAGAATGCGAATAGGTCCTGAGTGACGGCGCATCCGGAAGTTATCTTGGCGTTTCGGTCCAGATGTCCCATTCGAGGAAGTTTCACCTGGACGTGTTGTGACTCGTGGGCTTGCGACCGCTACTTGGCCAATCATTACCCGCCGAGAGTCGCAAGGGGGTTACCATTGGTGTTGATAACAGCCCTTCCCACCACAGATGTGGATCAGTCCCGTGAAACGATCTCACATGACGAGAAGCCGACTCTTCGGGCGGAATCTGGCCCAACCCTGCTCCGAGGCCTCGGCCTGCCCATGGCCGGTTTGCTCGCTCACAAATGCCTCGCCGTTCGTCGTGTAGCTCGGAACGGCGCTATTCAGATGGCTTCCCGCAAGGTGGCTTCTAATGAAAGTTCTCAACCAGCATAATATCCGAACCGGCCCGTTCGAGCTGCATATACACCAAGTGCCGCCCGTCAGGCGAAAGACAAATAGCAGGAGCCGCATAGTTGACCGGCATCCCCAGCGCGGCTAACTCGGTGATCCGTTTGGACGCCAGATCAAGGAATTTCAAGCGCACCCTTCCGAATCGCAACGATTCCGACGCTTCCAAGAAATAGATCCCCTGTGGGGCAAGCGCCCACCAACCCCAATATTGTAAAGACTCAAGAACTGGCTCCTCCCGGTCGTTCGGGACAGCGAGTGCTTTCCTCCACAGCCCAATCTTTCCTCGTCCCTTCGCGTAGTAGAGATACCTGCCGTCGGCGGACTCGAACGCGTCCAGACCACCTCCCTGAGTCACCTGCACCGCCGGCGTGGAAGGCGATTCACCCGTGTCCGCGGGTACTTTCCAGATCTGCTGTTCACCGCTCCTCATGGACATAAAGTAAATCCACCGGCCGTCGCGGGACCAACTCGGCTCAACGTCCTCTCCCGCATAAGTGGTGATGCGCCGCGGCGTTCCGCCATCTGGCCTGATGACAAATATATCGGCGTTGCCGTTCGGCCGCGAATCAAAAGCGATCCAGGAGCCATCGGGTGACCACCGGGGCGAACCTGAATCACTTTCGAACCTGGTCAACTGAACCGCTCCCCGTCCCTCTGAGTCGCCTACCCAGACCTCCTTGAAACCTGCCCGATTGGAGCCGAAAGCTATCCGGCTGCCGTCCGGCGAGTAAGACGGATCCCACTGACCGCGTGCCGAATTTTCGAGACGGACTGCCGGCGCCGCAACTGGTGGAATTTTGCCGCTCAGATCGATGCGCCAGAAACTGTCCATACGATCAGATACGACATACGCGAGACTGTTGCCATGACGAGCGACCGCGGGAGTAGCTACCGTTTCGGCGCTGGACGTGACGGCATGTGGCGTTCTCCCTGTGACCGGAATACGCCAGAGACGGCCATTGTTCGAGGAGAAAACGATTGCGCCGCCGTCGGGCATCCAAGCGCCGCTGGTTGCGTCTCGCGCCAGCAAGCGAGGCTGGCCGCCGTCGACCGCCCTCAAGTAGATGTTCCCGACCGAGTCGGCAGTCGATCCAACGAACGCAATAGTCTTGCCGTCCGGCGAAAGAGCCGGACTACGCAAATCTCCAAGGGACGCCCCGGAATTTGAAATAAGGGACTGGTGTTGTCCGGTATCGATGGCTACCGACGAGAGTCGAGGCGGCAGCCGCGCCGAACTCCCAGAGACAACAGAGCGCTTGCCGCCCGGAAGGAAATCGAAAAACGAGACGCCCAGAAATTCCGAACCCTCAGAGACAATCAGATGCTTGCCGTCTGGAAACCAGTCGAGTCCTGCGCAGAATTCGATCGGAGTAACCAGGCGCGCTGGTCCTCCGAGCGCTGAAACGACGTAGACTCCGGAGCCGCCGGGAAGGTATCGCAAGAAGGCCACCCATTGTCCGTCGGGAGACCAGGCCGGGAGACTATCGGCTCCCGGCGGGTTGGTCAGGCGAAGCGTGGTCCCGGTCCCGATCAACTTCACGTAAATGCTTGAATCGCTGCCATCCTGCGACCACCGGTATGCGATCTGTTTGCCATCGGGCGAAAAATATGGAGTTCGCACCCATCCAGGTAGGCCGGTGAGTGGGATTTCCTGGGACGGTTGGCCCGTGCGGTCGGCCCCGCGCTTGGTCTCCCAAATAGTTGCCACGATCGCAATTGCAGCGAGACAAATCCCGGCCGAGACCATGCCGCGCCCGCGCGGTGGAGGCTTCACGTCCTGCTCGGGCGCATCAATGGCGATGCGTGCTTCCCCGATGGCTTGCAGTCTTTGCTTGCGGTCGCGTTCCAGGCACCTACTAAGCAGCTTGTGGATTCTCGGCGGCGTCGCAGCGGGCAACGCGCTCCAGTCGGGACTTCCTCGTAGTATCCCTGCCAAAATTTCGGTGACCGATTCGCCTGGGAACGCGCGCCTTCCCGTCAGCATTTCGTATAGGACCACACCGAACGCCCAAATATCCGCCCGCTTGTCCACTGTGTCACCGCGCGCCTGCTCGGGACTCATGTACGCGGCCGTCCCGAAGATGACCCCGCTGCGGGTGGGCGATAGCATTGCGGTTGGCGCCTCCGCTGGGTCACTTGCCGCAACAGGCTCTTCCACTTTCGCCAGACCAAAGTCCAGCACCTTCACGACACCCGCCGGCGTCACCATAATGTTGGCCGGCTTCAAGTCGCGATGGATGATTCCTTTTTCATGAGCGGCTTCCAGCGCCTCTGCAATCTGTCGGGCGTAGGTGAGCGACTTTTCAATCGGCAGCGGGCCTGATTTGATCAGCGAAGCGAGCGTCTCGCCCTCCACCAACTCCATCACCAGCGCTTGCGATTCTACTCCGTAGATCTGCCCGATGTTCGGATGATTCAGCGACGCCAGAACCTTCGCTTCACGATTGAAACGGGCGAGTCTGTCGGGGTCCTGCGCGAGAGAGTCCGGCAAGACCTTGATAGCGACCTCACGGCCAAGCTTAGTGTCCTTGGCTCGGTACACCACGCCCATGCCGCCCCGGCCCAGCATCGCCAGGATCTGGTAGTGCCCCACCTGAGTACCGGCGGGTAACTGGATTACGCTGGATTCGCCCAGCAGATCCGCGGCAGGTTGATCGAGTAGGGCGCCACTGCTCGGCTGCACAAGCAGAGCTTCCACCTCTCCGCGGATCTCTGGATCAGCCTGGGCCAGCAGCGCGGCGCGTTCGGCCGGCGAACGCTCCACAACCGACTCGTAGAGTTTTTCGATATTGCGCCAGCGCTCGGGGTCCATTACCTGACGGCTTGTCTCATCAATCTTACTGCACGTGGTTGCTGGCCAACAGCGAGCGGGCTTCACGCGCGTCCAAACCGCGCTGAATCAGATCGACGTCTTCATCCGTGAAGGGGAGCGGCTTCCAAGTCATTTGTGCGAAGTCATTTGAATCCCACTGCGCTTTCATTACGCCGCTTTCCGAGTGCCGGGGGATTCCTTGCAGGATGTGAGTTACCTCGTGGACCAGCACGTGCGCTAGCACTGACGGCACTTGGTTGGGCGCCATCTTGCTTACTCTATCGTGGAAGATTACGATATGCGTGCCTTCGTAGGGCAGCGCATAAGCCAGTTCACCAGGCTTACGGTTTTCGGGAGCGCGGGTAGCAAGACTAATCACAATAGCCTCTTGCGAACCGGACTTGGAGCACCGCCAGCCGAGCTTTACGCCAATGGCAGCGAACATCCGTGAAGCTTGCGCCTGGGCCCGAACCACTTCCGAGGTAGGGGTCGTATCCATGCAAACCATGACTTTCCGTTGCGCCTCACCGGCGGCGCAAGTTGCTGCCGCCAGAATCGCCAGCGCCGTGATCTTCGTCTTGATGTCCATGGTTCCCTCCCGTCGGTCGCTCCTGAGGCGCGAACGGGAGGGAAAAACTTGAACGAGACATCAATCTTTCTTGGTGGGATATAATTCTCGGGGACCCCAGATCACATGGCCGAGGCTCAAGTCTCTGAAACCACTCAACTTCTGAGGGCCTGGGCGAACGGCGATCAGGCCGCGCTAGAGCAGCTCACGCCCAGGGTCTACCAAGAGCTTCGGCGCATCGCCGGCCATTTCATGCAGAATGAGCGCCCAGGCCGCACCCTGCAGACCACGGCTCTGGTACACGAAGCATACTTGCGGCTGATCGACGTTACTAATGTGGACTGGCAGCACCGAGCCCACTTCTTCGCCGTGTCGGCCACCATGATGCGTCGGATTCTGCTGGATCGGGCGCGGAAGCGCGGGGCCGGCAAGCGAGGCGGTCAATCGCCGCGCGTTAATCTTGACGATGTCCCGGATCTCGGCTCGGGTCGTGCCCGTGAACTGGTGGCGCTCGACGATGCCCTGAATGCTC
Source organism: Bryobacterales bacterium (assembly GCA_003162425.1). Classification (GTDB taxonomy): domain Bacteria; phylum Acidobacteriota; class Terriglobia; order Bryobacterales; family Bryobacteraceae; genus Palsa-89. The sequence continues at coordinate 60,854 of PMOK01000276.1, forward strand.
TTGCAGAGGTGGACGCGCGCAAGGCTCGTGTGATCGAACTCCGTTTCTTTGGCGGCCTGAGCGTGGAAGAGACGGCCGAGGTACTTAAGGTTTCATCGGATACCGTCCTGCGGGACTGGCGACTTGCCAGAGTCTGGCTCTTAGCCGAGATCAGTCGCCAGGGCTGAACCGCATTGGGAACGAAAAACGACCTTCAATGAGAATGGCGCTAGCCCCAACACTCCGATACCCGGCGCGGACCTGCGACAGGCGTCTCCTCGTGTAGAATTTGATAGATCCAAGGGGGATTGATGATGCTACGTTGTGAATTGCTGGTTACGTGTGTGGCGCTGTCCACGCTGCTGACGAGTTGCACGAATTCGACACCCGACACGCACGCTGCCGATGAGTTGGCTTTAAAGGACACCGAGGCGGCGTGGGTCAAAGACGCGGCGACGAAGGATCTGGAGAAGTTCATCGCATATTACGCGGACGATGGTTCGGTGTTGCTTCCGGATACACCGATCCTCACTGGGAAGGAGGCCATTCGCGGCGCGTTCAAACCGATGCTGAGTGACCCGAATTTCGCGGTGACATTCGGAGCCACGAAAGTAGATGTGGCGAAGAGTGGCGATTTAGGCTACACCCAGGGTCCGTTTTCCATGACCACTTCTGACCCGAAGACCAAAGCACCGGTAACGGAGAAGGGCAAATATCTGACGGTTTTCCGGAAGCAGGCCGATGGGGCCTGGAGGGCGGTCGAAGATACGTTCATGTCCGACGCGCCACGGCGGGGCGAAGCGGTGAAGTAACTGTGGCAAAGCCATTTGCGCTTCAGTGCATCTGTTTCGCCGCAAATCGTGAGTGGGCCGAGGTTAGACGTGAAGTGACTGGTTGGATTATAATCATCCAGCCTAACAAGCGACGAAGGAGGTCCGCCTTGATTCCAGAATCTGCAGTACAGAAGTTCAGAGAATCTCTTCGGGGCCAGTCATTCTGTCCTGGTGAGCAGGGCTATGACGCTGTCCGAACCGTTCCTAACGCCATGATCGACCGGCGACCAGCCATCATTGCGCGCTGTGTCGGCGCTGCCGATGTCATCGCGTGCGTCCGTTTCGCCCGCGAGCACGACGTTCTCGTTTCCGTTCGCGGTGGGGGGCACAGCGTTGCTGGGAAGTCAGTTTGTGACGGCGGTCTTATGATTGACCTCTCAGCGATGAAGGGCATACGCGTGGACCCTGTGAGGCGGACCGTCCGGGCTGAGGCAGGTCTCAAGCTCGCCGAGTTCGATCGCGAAACGCAAGCGTTTGGCCTGGCCACGACTCTCGGTCTTGTTCCGAACACCGGCATATCTGGACTGACACTCGGCGGCGGATTCGGCAATCTGATGGCAAAGCACGGCCTAGCGCTCGATAACCTGATCGGAGTGGATGTGGTCACGGCCGACGGCGGTCTGCTCACGGCGAATGCTTCGGAAAACGAGGACCTCTTCTGGGGTATACGCGGCAGCAGCGGCAACCTAGGCATCGTGACCTCACTCGAATACCGGCTGCACGAAGTGGGGCCAGTGTTGGGGGGCGCCGTCTTCTTTCCGGTCGCAAAGACCAAGGATGCTTTACTTTTCTTTCGCGAATTTGCGGAGACTATCCCGGACGAGCTGGTGATTCAGGCTGGCGCATTTACAACTCCAGATGGCGTCCAGGTTTTCGGCGTTGCCGCTTGCTACTGCGGATCGTCCTTGTCTGAGGGCGAGAAGGTGCTGACCCCCTTGCGAAAGTTCGACTCCCCGATTGCTGACATTATTGGTGTCATGAGCTATTTGCAAGTGCAAAGCATGTTCGAACCATTCTTTCCACCCGGTCGCTACACCTATGTGAAATCAAACTTCGTTCGTGCGCTGAATGATGAAGCTATTCAGGCGATGGCGGAGTACGCCGGGAAGAGCCCTTCCCCCTATACTTTTGCGCCTTTCATTGAGCACTGGCACGGCGCAGCCACTCGCGTCGGGGTCACTGATACTGCATTTGCTCATCGTCATTACTCTTACAACTTCATGGCCTGGTCGAGTTGGGACGGCCCATCCGACTCGGAGAAGAACATCCAATGGACGCGTGAGTGTTGGGAAGCGATGCATCCGTTTCTAGCGACAGGCTCCTATGTCAACTACGTCTCGGACGAGGGGGACGCCTTCGCGCGCGCAGCTTACGGCCCCAATTACGACCGGCTAGTGGCCTTGAAAGATAGGTACGACCCAACGAACTTTTTCCGCATGAACCACAACATCAAGCCGAGTCTTGCAGCACCGGCAGCAACAAGTGCCTAGGGTAATCATGACCAGCCGTTCGCACGTGCGGAAGCCGCTTGTGAGCAAGATGCATGCAGAAACGGGACGTCCTCGGCGCTTTCGGCGGGACCGGCGGCGATTACTTTTGATATCAAACCTCCCCACCACCAATGCGCGTCAACTCCTGATAAACGCGCTTTGCTGATTGTGGCCAAAGGATCTACCTGACTGCGTAGTTGGCATCCCATGGATGGATCGCAGACCGTTGGGCGCGATGAAACCGTCTCAACTACGTCGAAGCAGGCGAGATCTGTATGGTCATTGCTTTCCGGTAAAATCCTTCTCATCTTTGTGTGCTGGTTTGCGTTCGAGTGTGAACGAATGCAAAGCTTGACTGTGAACTGAAAAGACAAAATAGGTATAGTCGGGAGGCTGCTTGGATCGGCGGACTTTGCTACGAAGGGGCGTTACTGCAGGTGTCGGGACCGCCCTGGGAGCCTGGAGCCTCAATGCGGTCGCGCCTTTCTTGCTCCCGGAGTGGCCGGTGTGGGACGTCAATCTTAGTCTCTGGATGCGGTTCCAACCTCCTCACAACCCGCCTTTGACTACCGATCTCGATGTGGACGTGGCGGTGATCGGAGGCGGTTACACGGGCCTCTCTGCTGCCTATCACATCGGGAAGGCAGCACCCAACAAGCATGTGGCGGTCTTGGAAGCCCGTGGCGTAGGAAACGGGGCATCCGGCCGGAATGGAGGGATGCTGCTGCCGAATGTGGCCAACGAGTACCTTCAGTTGCTTTCTCCCGCTGACGTACACAAACGCGTCTACGATCTAACGGTGCAGAGCATGAAGAATTTGGTGGCGCTTGCAAAGGGCTCCGGAATCGACGGAGTGGTGGACCCAGTGGGCGCATTGGAGACTTTCGAAACGAAAGAAGAGGCTGAGCACGGGCGAGCGTATACCGAGAGCGTTCGAGGGCTGGGTATACCCGTGAAATACTTGGATCGAGAGCGAACAGCCGAGGCCATTGGCACGCGGGCTTATACAGCCTCGGTATATGAGCCGAACGCTGGACACGTCCACCCGATCAAGCTAGTGCATGCCCTGAAGCTTGCGGCAGAGGCCGCCGGTGTCAAAATCTACGAAGATAGCCCAGTTCTAAGCGTGGAAGAGGGCCCGGTGACTCGCCTCCATATGGCTTCAGGACAAACCGTAAAGGCCAGATCGCTGGTGCTCGCGACTAACGCTTTCACTTCGAAGCTGGGCTATTTCCGCAATGCGATCGCGCCGGTTTACAATTACGTCGCTGCCACGCGCCCGTTGAGCGATGGGGAACTGACTTCGATTGGGTGGCGAAGTAGGATGCCCTTCAATGATGCGCGAACCTTGGTCTACTATCTGGGGTTGACTCCAGAAGGCCGGATTCACATCGGAGGCGGCTCAGCGGCCTATGCCTGGAATGACGGCGTCGCGGGGAGGCCGGATGTCAAGGCTGTTGATCTCCTGCGCAAAGAATTGACCAGGTTGTACCCGGCGTTGCTGGGCATCGAATTCGACGCATCGTGGAACGGCATGGTCGATATGACGCTGGATTGGGCGCCGTTGGTTGGAGTCACAGGGAAACACAGGAATATTTACTATGGGCTGGGATATTGTGGTCACGGCGTGAATCTAACGTTTCTTTTTGGCAGAATCATCGCGGAACTGGAGGCAGGCCAGGAACAGCCTTGGCGTGAGTTCTCGTTCGTCAATCGGCATCCCCCATATATTCCCAACGAGCCCTTCCGATGGATTGGCATTCAGGCTGAAACAGCATACTACGGTCTTGCTGGCCAGTAGCCGGGCCCCCTCCCTGAGAACTCCTTGGTCGCCTGCGGCACGCACGAGTTGACTGGAGTGGCGGCCCGCTCGCAGATGTCGTTGTTGGCCGTGGCCATGGATCGCCGTCGGACAACAACCCATCCAAGAAGTTGGCCGCAGACGGCGGAAAGTTGATCTGCCAACTCGCCTCGCATGGGCGGCAAAGCGAGTACTGCGAGGCATTCCAAAAAGCCTCGGAGGATTCGCTTGACCAAAAGAGCGAATCACGTTGCTTGGCCTCAGCCGTTCGGTCATTCCAAAACCATCAGGTTTTGGAGGCCACGGACGGTATTCCTATTCTCACCACAACGAGCTTGGCCGGACGGCCTCCCCCCTGTCTGGCGATCCACGTGTGTTTCTGTGCCCCTGTCAACCAATAGGCAGCAGGTTTGGATTTGTGCTGAACACGACCGTCGACCATAGAGTCGTGCACCCGAGAGGTCGTACTCGCGCCGCTGGCTAACCCCGCCGGATCGAAACGGGATAGAATCCAAGCCATGGCCATGCTGAAGGTGAATCGAGCACAGCTCATCGACGGTATCCGAGTGTTGGATGGCATGGTCATGCGCAAGCGTCAGGCGAAGGCCATTCGCACATTCACGGACGGAGTTTTCTCAATAAAAATCGCCAACACGATCGTCGGAATCGATGCCGTGGGTGAATGGCCTGGTACCGCAAGACGGAGTTCAAGCGCGCGATGTGTCCGCCATGGTTGACATTCACTCCCGTATTCTGCCTGGTCTTGATGACGGGCCCGAAGACTTCGAGGTCTCCTTGGAGATGCTGCGTATGGCGCGTCAGGCTAACACCACCGATATCGTGGCCACTCCCCACGCGAGCCCGTCATACCGCTATGATCCTGAGCTGATCTCTGATCTCATTGGGAAATTGAAATGAAATCCAAACTTGCGCTGGTATTGATCGTCACGGCAGGTTGTCTTTCAGCTCAGGATTACGACATCCTGATTCGTAACGGCAAGATCGTGGACGGTACCGGTGATCCATCCTTCCACGGAGACCTCGCGATCAGGGGCGGCAAGATTGTCGCGCTGGGCAAACTGCCGCACAAGACCGCTACACGCACCATTGACGCCGCAGGTCTGGTTATCGCTCCCGGTTTCATCGACATGCATAACCATTCGGACGATACCGTTCTAGTGGACGGCGACGCGATGAGCATGATTACCCAGGGCGTCACGTCGATGATCCTCGGCGAAGGGAACTCGCAAGCACCCACCAAACGGTTCCCCAGGTTCCGTGATTATTGGGCTGCTTTGGCCAAGGGAGGCGTGTCTACGAACATCGGTTCTTATATCGCGTCGGGATCGGTTTTTGAGAGTGCACATGGCATGAAATCGGGTCCGGCAACGCCGGCCGAGATGGAAGATATGCGCCGCATGATCCGCGAAGGAATGGAGGACGGTGCACTGGGTGTTTCAACGTGCCTGATGTGCCTACCGGGGTTCTGGATTTCCACGGACGAATTGGTGGAAATGGCGAAAGTGGCCGGAGAGTACGGCGGAATCTACTCATCGCATACACGCGATGAAGGCCCAACGGTTTTTAAGGCCATTTCGGAAGCCATCGAAATCGGGCGGCGAGCAAACGTGCCCGTGGATCTGCTTCACCTCAAGATCGCCTACGAAGGGTTGTGGGGGCAGATGCCGGAACTCATTGGGGTGATCCAGAATGCTCGGAATCAAGGCGTGGACGTTCAAGCCCATGTATATCCCTATACCGCCGGCCAGAATAATCTGCGCAGCATCATCCCGCCGTGGGCGCAGGAGGGCGGCACCGAGGAGATGTTTAAACGGCTACGGAATATATCACTTCGGGACCGCCTGGTCCGTGATATAGAGAATGGCATCGACGGGTGGTATGACCACTATACGGCTGTCGGCAAGGACTGGAGCCGGATGCAGCCTGTCAGCTTCTCGAACGCGGCTTACAAGAAGTATGACGGCAAGCGTATGGACGTGATTATCGCCGACATGAAGAAGCCGCCGCTCGAAGCGCTTTTTCTGATCCTGCTCGACAACAACGGGTCTGTGCCGACGGTGTATTTCCATCACTCAGAGAACGACATGCGCTTTGCGATGCAGACGCCGTGGGTCAGCTTTGGCTCTGATGGGATGGCACTTCGAACCGACGGACCGCTCTCGCAGGGTTTCCCTCATCCGCGCTCTTACGGCACCTACCCGCGCATTTTGGGTCGCTATGTTCGCGAGGAGAAGGTCATTACGTTGGAAGAGGCCGTTCGGAAGGCGACATCCCACAATGCCGCCAAGGTACGGATTTTTGATCGCGGCCTGCTTCGGCCGGGGATGTGGGCCGATGTAACCGTTTTCAATCCGGACACGATTATAGACAAAGCCACCTACGATAACCCACACCAATACTCTGTGGGCGTCGAGTATGTGATCGTCAACGGAAAGCTGGTGATCGACGGCGGCAAACACACCGGCGCCCGGCCGGGGAAGGTTCTTTACGGCCCAGGTCTGAGGGATTGATCAGGCTGACGTGGTGCGTCGGAGCCGCTGCGACGATGGATTTTACGCTGTATTATTTCTTCATGCAAAGCCGTTCGATTCCGGCAACACCTTCAGCGGAACATCGCGCGCCAGCTTCGTGTCGCGCGCGCGGTAGACTTCGCCGATGCCCCCGCACCGAGAGGCGCAAGGATTTCGTACGGACCCAGGCGAGTTCCGGCGGCGAGAGGCATATCGTTCTTCACGATTCTAGCGTGAGCGACCAAAATATCAGATTGGCTTGCTCGTGGCGTCGGACAGAATCTCGAACAGGCATGCGAAATCAGCCTGACTGTTGCCCGCCTGGATCGCTCGCTCCATGAGGTTAACGTACGCATCAGGAATAGTGTGGTCCGAACCTCGATCTTGGCACCAGCTTACAAGCTGCTTGGTGACCACAGAATACGCTTCGAGCGAAGCTTGATCGCCGCTGTAATTTTTTGACGAAACTTTCTGCGACATGTCGGTGAAGATTGATTCCATGGCTGGCATCAACCCCTTGATCGTCTCCAGAAATCCTCCAGCGGGCAGGTTTTCACTCTCCCAAACAACCTGCCCTTGGAGAAAGCCCAACATCGCACTTACGCCGAAGGTGAGGACAGCAACATCGAATGCNNACTTCCGCCGGCCCGGAATAGAAGATCGTGCAGGCTGGTGTTCCGATCCATACCGGACTGCCCAGAATGGCGCCGTCAAGATACGAGATTCCGCATCGGCGGGCCCAGGAGTCCATTTTCCTGGCTTCTTTGGGCGTGCCGCTGCTCAGTTGCACGACGATCTTGCCGCGGAGGGCGGTTTCAATGTCAGGTTGTCGCAACAACTGTTGCGTTGAAGTGTAATCGCTGACGCTAACAACCACGATATCCGCTTCTCGAACCGATTCCTCGATGCTCTGGGCTACGCTGAGACCGAGCCTTGACAAGACCTCTGTTTTCGCGCCAGTCCGGTTCCACACCGTCGTGGCAAATCCCTTATGGAACAGCGCCGTCGCAAGAGCGGATCCCATGCGTCCGGCGCCGATAACCGTCACCTTGTAGTTCATGCCGCGAGCCGACCTTTCATCCACAATCTATTCCGGCGTTCACGCCTCGCTTCCAGCAGCCCTGGCCTCTGCGGAGCTACCGCAAATCGCAGAGCAACGAAGAGTAAGAATTTGTTCTGTCGGCATCGAATGAATCTTAGCACTCATTCACTGGGTTGATCGTGTTTCCAACCACTTCCGCCACGGTCTCCACCGCTGCCCCCTCGCGCGCAGGATAAACTCAGCCGTGCGAACCGTGAAAATGCTGGTTCCTTCAAGGATGCTGGAAACTAGGTTGCTTCCCAGGTTGTCTCAATCGCTTCCACCGTCACCGTCTCCCCAGCTTCCAATCGGCGCCGCGCTTCCGCTACTGCTCGATCTATGCGGCCTGAGACATTGCATTAAAGGGATCGTCGTCCGTAACGCCGTTGGGCAGGTTCTGGACAGCAGCTTGGAAATTAGGCCATGCATTGGAAGCCGCGTTTCCAGTGAGATTGGCGTAGAGTTGTGCCAGAGTTCCCGACGTGCCGAGCGACACCATAGCCGGAGCTATTTGTCCTAGGCTATAACCCTGGCTCATCAGCCAGGATAAAAACGCCATGCCGGCGCCGATGCTGTCAGGGTTTTGGTCAGTGGGATCGGTCTGGTCGACGAAATCCGGCATCCCGTCCTGGGCCCACTGCGGCGCCGTGGCGAAGTCCGACAAAACATTGTTGCCAACGACTGCCGCGCACCAGCGGGACAGGGCTTCGCCGGTGCTGACACCACACA